>JARLIJ010000361.1 GCA_031291795.1 Acetobacteraceae bacterium
ACCCTGATGGTGGTGCTGCGCGACGCCCCCGGCAAGTTCAAGATCCTGCCCGGCGTGTCCGATATCACGGCGTATTTCGGCATGGCGTTCCGCAAGGAAGACGGTGCACTGCGGGACTTCTTCAACGTCCAGCTTGCGGAAATGAAGAAGGACGGCACGCTGGCCAAGCTCCAGGAGAAATGGTTCGGCGGCACGATGGACACCCCCAACACACTGCCCGACATCCTGCCCTGATCCGCCAGTACCATGGGTGACTTCGACTGGGGCGCCATCTGGTACGGCGTGCCCTATATGCTCCAGGGTGCGCTCGTCACCCTGGAGATCTCCATCTGTGCCATGATCGTGGCGTCGGTGGTCGGGCTCGTCATGGGCCTGATCAGCGCGTCCGACCTGCGCGTACTGAAAGTGTTCATCCGCGCCTATGTCTATTTCGTTCGCGGCACGCCGGCGCTGGTGCAGATATTCCTGGTCTATTTCGCATTGCCGCGCATCGGCTTCGAGTTCTCGGCGTTCTGGAGTGGCGTGGTCGCGCTGGCGTTCAACTCGGCCGGCTTCATCGCCGAGATCGTGCGCGCCGGCCTGCAATCGATCGATGCCGGCCAAAGTGAAGCGGCGCTCTCGATCGGCATGACCAATCGGCAGTCGATCATGTTCATCCTGCTGCCGCAGTCGCTGCGCCGGATGACGCCGCCGTTGACCAACGAGGTCATCACGCTGGTGAAGAGTTCCTCGCTGCTGTCGGTGATTTCCATTACGGAGCTGACGCGGACCGCCCAACTGATCATCGCTGAACGCTTCGTGCCGTTCGAGCTGTACGCCGCCCTGGCGGTCTATTACCTGGTGATCATCTCGGTGCTGTCGTGGTGTTCCGAGTATCTCGAAAAGCGCATGGCATGAGCACGCCGCCGTTGCTGAGCATCCGGGGTCTGTCGAAGATCTACGGGGAGGTACCGGTGGTCGACCGCGTCAACCTTGAGGTGACGCCGGGCGAGATCGTCATGGTGATCGGCCCCAGCGGCGCCGGGAAGTCGACGCTGCTGCGCTGCGTGAACCGCATCGAGACGCCGTCCGAGGGCGAGATCCTGCTTGAGGGCGTCAACATGGCCGGCGAGACGCGCAACGGCAAGTTCGTTGCCGACCCGCCGACCGTCACCGCGCGCAAGCGGCGCCGCGTGGGCATGGTGTTCCAGCGCTTCAACCTGTTCGCGCACCTCACGGCACTGGACAACGTCGCCATCGGACCGCGCCGGGTGCTGGGCATGAAGGCCGTTGACGCTCGCGCCCTGGCGATGGAGCAACTCGCTCGGGTGCGTCTGTCCGACCACATGATGAAGCGCCCGGCGCAATTGTCGGGCGGTCAGCAGCAGCGCGTGGCGATCGCGCGGGCGATGGCGATGCGGCCCGTGCTGATCCTGTTCGACGAACCGACCTCGGCACTGGACCCCGAACTGGTCGGTGAGGTGCTGGAAGTGATCCGCACGCTGGCCGAGGACGGCATGACGATGCTGGTGGTGACGCACGAGATGCAGTTCGCCCGCGAGGTCGGCACGCGCGTGCTGTTCATGGACAGCGGGCGCGTGCTCGAAGATGCGCCGCCGCAGAAATTCTTCAGCGCTCCGCACCATACCCGCGCGAAGGAGTTCCTGCGGCGCATCCACGCGATGTAGCGGCGCGCCGCTCGGCGCGTATTGCCCCGTGTTCCAGGCACGGCGATTGCACACCAGCGACCATCGTCAGTACACAGGCAGGCAACGGACAAGGAGGCGGGCGCGCTTGGACGGTCACGGAATCGGACAGCCAGTTCCGCGGGTGGAGGACGATCGGCTGATGCGCGGGCGCGGCGAGTTCATCGCCGACATCCGCCTCGCCGGCATGCGTGATCTGGCGTTCGTGCGTAGCCCGCTCGCCCATGCGCGCATCCGAGCGGTGCGCAAGCCGGCGGGGGCGGAGGGGGGCGTGTTCGTGGCGGGCGATCTGGCCGGGGTGCAGCCGATCGTGGCCAATTCCGCCTTGCCGGGCTTCAAGACGTCCGTTCAGCCGATCCTTGCCCATGACAAGGTGCGCTACGTCGGTGAACCGATCGCGGTCTGCGTCGCGGACAATCGAGCGGCGGCCGAGGACCTGGCAGCGGCGGTGGAGGTGGATTTCGAGGAGCTGCCGCCGATCGTTGACATGCGCGCGGCGCTGACGACGCCGATCCGCGTGCATGAGCACTGGCCCGATAACGTCTTTCTCGAAACGTTCGTCAGCATCGCGGCGGAGCGCCTGGCCGATCCGGCGCCGATCGTTGTGCGGCGGCGGTTGCGCACCGCGCGGCAATGCATGTCGCCTATGGAGGGGCGGGGCGTCGTTGCCACCTGGGACCGGCGCATGGAACAGCTGCTGGTCTACACCTCGACGCAGTTGCCGCACATCGTGCGCAACGGATTGGCAGGATGCCTCGGTCTCGATCAGGCCCGCATCCGGGTGGTGGCGCCGGATGTCGGCGGCGGCTTCGGCTACAAGGGCATCCTGCTCGCCGAGGAAGTCTGCGCCGGCTACCTGGCACGCCACCTCGGCCATCCCGTGCGCTGGATCGAGGACCGCCGCGAGCAACTGGTTGGCAACGCCAATTGCCGCGAGCACGACTACGATGTAACCGTCCATGCCGAGGCCGACGGCACGCTGATCGGCATCGATGCCGAAGCAGTGGTCGATGCCGGTGCCTACTCGGCCTATCCGTTCTCGGCGTGCCTGGAGGCGGCGCAGGTCGCCTCCATCCTGCCGGGGCCTTATGTCATGCCGGCCTATCGCTGTCGGACATTCTCGGCTGCCACCAACAAGCCGCCGATCCTGCCGTATCGCGGCGTGGCCCGCGCCGGCGTGTGCTTCGCGCTGGAGGTGATGCTGGACGCGGTGGCGCGCCAGGGCGGCCTCGATCCGGTCGAGGTACGATTGCGCAACCTGGTGCCGGCCGAGGCGATGCCGTTCGATAATATCACCGGCAAGCATTTCGACAGCGGCGACTATCCGGCCTGCCTGCGCCGCGCGGTGGCGGCGATCGATGTGCCTGCCGTGCGGCGGCGGCAGGTCGAGGCGACCGGGGTGCATCGCATTGGCCTCGGCTTTTCGGTGTTCTGCGAGCAGGCGGCGCATGGGACCTCGGTCTATGCCGGCTGGGGTATCCCGATGGTGCCGGGATTCGAGCAGGCGGTGGCGCGCATGACCCCCGATGGCGGGCTCGAGTTGCGAGTCGGCATCCAGTCGCACGGCCAGGGGCTGGAGACGACACTCGCGCAGGTCGCGCATGAAATCCTGGGCGTGCCGCTCGCCGCGATCCGCGTGGTGCATGGCGATACTGCGATGACGCCGTATTCCACCGGCACTTGGGGCTCGCGCTGCATGGTGATGGCGGGTGGGGCTGTGGCCGCGGCGTGCACCGAACTGGCCGAACGGATTGCCGCGATCGGGGCGCATTTGCTGCAGGCGGCGGTGGACCAGGTGCAGGTCGGTCGGGGAATCGTTGTAGGCCCGCACGGCGAAGTTCCGATCGCGGACGTGGCACGGACCTGGTATCTCCGGCCGCAGGACCTGCCGGATGGCGTCGCGCCGGGCGGGCTGGAGGTCACCGCCGGTTACAAGCCAACGCGTGATTCCGGCACGTTCAGCTACGCCGCGCACGCGGTCGTGGTGGAGGTCGATACTGAACTGGGTGATGTCCGTATCCTGGATTACGCGATCTGCGAGGATGGCGGGCGGCTCATCAATCCCATGATCGTCGACGGTCAGGTGGTTGGTGGCGTCGCACAAGGCATTGGCACCGCATTGTACGAGGAAATGCCGTATGATGCCTTTGGCCAGCCTGGTGCTGCAACATTGGCGGACTACTCGCTGCCGGGGGCAACCGAAGTGCCGATCGTCCGGATCGATCACATGGAAACCCTGTCGCCGCTGTCGTTCTTCGGCCAGAAGGGCATCGGCGAGGGCGGTGCGATCGGGCCGCCCGCCGCGATTGCCAATGCGGTAAACGACGCCCTCGCGCCGCTTGGTGTGGAACTGACCGAGCTGCCGATCACGCCACGCCGGATACTGACCGCATTGCTCGCGCGGCAGTCATGAAGCCGGCACCATTCGAGTTGGTTCGCCCGGCCAGCGTGGCCGAGGCCATCGCCGCCGTCATCCCCGCAGGTGCGCGCATCCTTGCGGGTGGCCAATCGCTGGGACCGATGCTGAACCTGCGCGTTGTCCAACCGCGCCTGCTGGTGCAGGTCAACCACCTGCCGGAGCTCGCCGCCTCCACCGAAACGATCGAAGCCATCACGCTGGGCGCCTGCGTTACCCATGCAACGATCGCAGCTGGTCGCCTCCCCGATTTCGTGGGCGGCTTGCTGGCCAACATCGCAGGCGGCATCGCCTATCAGGCGGTGCGTAACCGCGGCACCATCGGCGGCAGCCTGAGCCATGCCGACCCGGCCGCCGACTGGGTCACCGTGCTGACGGCCCTGGGCGCGCAGGCCGTCCTGCAATCGGCCGGCGGTACGCGCCGCGTGCCGGTCAGCGACTTCATTGCCGGCGCGTTCGTCACCACATTGGCCCCGAGCGAAATCCTGACGGCCGTGTGCATCCCGCGGCCGCCTGCAAAGGCTGGCTGGGGCTATGTGAAGGCCTGTCGCAAACCCGGCGAGTTCGCGCATGCAATGGCCGCAGCGCTGCTGGATGGACCGAGGCGGCGGCTGGTGATCGGTGCGATCGGTGGCAAGCCGTTGTTGCTGACGGACGCGCAGGCCGGCATGGACGGTGCGCGTGCGGCACTCGCCGCGACACCCGGATTGGACAAGGTTGCCAGCCATATGCTGCTTGTCGTCGTGCACCGCGCTTTGGAACAGGCCGCCGCATGTCGCGCGTGAGCCTGACCGTCAATGGCGGCAGCGTGACGGCGGAGGTTGAACCGCGTACCCAACTCGCCGAGTTCCTGCGCGAGCACTGCCTGCTGACCGGCACGCATCTCGGCTGCGAGCACGGCGTCTGCGGCGCCTGCACGGTGCTGCTGGACGGCGCGCCCGCCCGCTCCTGCATTGCGTTCGCCGCGACGTGCGAGGGCGCCGATGTCCGCACCATCGAGGGCCTGGAGGATGACCCGGTCACGCAGCGCCTGCGTGCAGCCTTCACTGTAGAGCACGGGTTGCAATGCGGCTATTGCACCCCCGGAATGCTGGTGACCGCGCGCGACATCGTGCTGCGGCTGCCGGATGCGGATGACGACCGGATCAGGCTGGAACTGGCGGGCAATCTGTGCCGCTGCACCGGGTATGCGGGCATCGTGCGGGCGATTCGCCGCGTGTTGGGTGAGGGCGTGGTGCGCCCCATTGCCGTGGCCCCGCCGCCGCCGGTGATGTCGCCTGTTCCCCCCGTAGCGACCCCGATCGCATCGGCCGTTCCGACCCCGGTCGGTCCATCCTTCACCCTGGCCATCCAGGTGGCACGTCCGCACGGAGAGATCTGGGCGGCACTGCACGACCCGGCTTTGCTTGCTGCTTGCGTGCCAGGTGCGCGGCTGATGTCGCAACAGGATGGCGTGCTTGCGGGCGAAATGCAGATCGCTCTCGGCCCGATCGTCGCCGCGTTTTCCGGCTCCGGCCGTCTCGCACTGGACGAGGCGACACACCGTGCGACGCTTTCGGGAGAAGGCCAGGACAGGCGCAGCAACACCAGCCTCTCCGGCGTTGCAACGATAACGTTGGAGGCAACGACGCCGGCGGTCACGCAGGTCGCGTTGCGCGTCACGTACGCGCTGCGCGGTCCGCTTGCCCAGCTTGCGCGCGGGCCCGTCGTACAGGCCTTCGCATCCGGCATCGCGGAAACCGTCGCCCGCAATCTCGAACGCCGGTTGGCCGGCGACACAGCATCCGTCACCCCGTCGCGCCTGTCCGCCGTCGGGCTGCTGCGGCGCATCCTGTGGCAGCGGCTGCGACGCTGGCTTGGCCTGGGATGACCGAATTCTGGCAGCACTTTGAACCGTTCGAACCTGCACCGGCGCCGGACCGGTTCGTTGCGCGCATGCCGGATGGATCGGGGCTCGCACTTCCGTTGCGCGACCTGGGGGACATCGCGGTCGCGGGCCTGATCTCCAACCAGGCATCGTTCGCCGTTGCCGAACGGATCGCCGATTGGATGGTGCGTGTCGTGGCCACCGTTCAACCCGACATCGTGGCTGGATTGCCGACGCTGGGCCATGTCTTCGCCGCCCTCGTCGCCCGCCGCCTCGGTCACCCCAACTGGGTCGCGCTTGGGACCACCCGCAAGCTTTGGTACGACGAGGCATTGTCGGTCCCGCTTGCCTCCATCACCTCGCCGGGGGCGGGACGACGGCTGTGGCTTGATCCGCGGCTGGTGCCGCGGCTGCAAGGACGCCGCGTGTTGCTGGTGGATGACGTGATCAGCACCGGCGCCTCCGCGCGCGCCGGTCTTGCGGTGCTGCAGGCGGCGGGCACCCCGGCGACGGCGCTGTGCGTCGCGATGGCGCAGGCCAACCGCTGGCAGGCAGGTTGGCCGCCCGAGGTCCCGGTGCTCGCCGCATTCGCCACGCCGCTGTTCGCCCGGACGCCGGAGGGGTGGAGGCCGGTCGCGGGGTCAGCCCCGGTCGCGTGCTGCCCACTGCCGTGCGCCTGACCGCGTCACGGAGGCGCCTGGCGCACCGACCCGCAGAAATCGGCCGTGGAGGCGACCCAGCCAAAGAACGTCTCGATGTTGTAGAGCGATGCCTGCTTGACGAAGTCCGGACCCGCCTGATGCGTCGCGTCGTGCAGCACGACGCCGAAATACTCCAGAAAGAACCCATCGCGCAGGGTCGATTCCACGCAGACATTGGTGGCAATCCCGGTGAACACCAACGTGCGGATGCCGCGGGCGCGCAGCATGCTGTCCAGGCCGGTGTTGAAGAACGCGCTGTAGCGCGGCTTCTCGATGACGATATCGCCAGGCAGCGGCTGCAACGCATCGATCAGCGCATAGTCCCAGGTGCCCTTGGCGAGCAGCTTGCCATGCAAGTCCGGGTGGGCGCGCATGGTCTTCAGTGCGTTCGACTTGTGCCAGTTCGGCGAGCCCGGGCCGCCCGCTTCCTGGTAGTCCGGGTCCCAGCCGTTCTGGAAGAACACCACGGTCATGCCGGCCGCCCGCGCGGCATCGATCGCCAGCCTGATGTTCCCGATCGCAGCAGCTGCGCCGCTGATATCGAAGCCGGCGAGGTCAAGGTAGCCGCCCGGTGAGGCGTAGGCGTTCTGCATGTCGACAACGACCAGCGCAGCCTCGGACACGCGGATCGGCAGTGGTTCGGGTTGCGCTGGCAGAGTGACGGTGGCGCTCATAGCGCGGCCTCCATGATGTGCCGGCGGCTGCGCATCTGTGGCTGGATGCGGCTGCCGAACGCTTCCGTTCCGCTGACGAAGTCGTCGAACGTCAGCATGACGCCGCCGAGGCCGGGGATGTCCGCCATTTCGTCCAGCATCGCCGCGACATGGGCATACGAGCCGACCAGCGTGCCCATGTTGAAGTTCACGGCGGAGGCGGGGTCGACAAGCTGGCGGACATTGGTGTCGCTACCCGATGTCGTGTCCGCCTCCCCCTGTTGCGTCATCCAGGCCAGCGCCTCGGTGTCCGCGCCGCTGCGGTAAAGATTCCATTTTGTCATGGCGGCCGCATCGGTTTCATCGGCAATGATCATCATCAGCGCATAGCAGGCGATCTTGCGGCCCCCTTCTGCCACTTGCTGCATGCGGGCCACCGTGGGAGCGACCGCGCGCGGTGTGTTGACGCCCTTGCCGAGGCAGAAATTGTAATCCGCCAGGGCGGCTGTGAAGGCCATGCCGGCGTTGCTCTGACCGGCGCAGATCACCTTGATGTCGGCTTTCGGCCGAGGCTCCATGCGGCAGTCGTCCATCTGGAAGAACCGGCCCTTGAAGTCGGATCTGCCATTTGTCCAAAGCTCGCGCAGGATCTGCACGTATTCCGACACGTAGTCGTAGCGCTGGGCAAAATATTCGTCGCCCGGCCACACGCCCATTTGGGAATATTCCGGCTTCTGCCAGCCTGTGATGACGTTCAGTCCGAAGCGGCCGCCGGAGATATCGTCGATCGTCGTGACCATCCGCGCGGCAATTGCCGGCGGAATGGCGAGCGTCGCCACGGTGGCAAACAGCCGGATCCGCGTGGTGACGGCGGCGAGCCCAGCCATCAACGTGAACGATTCCAGGTTGTGGTCCCAGAATCCGGTCTGGCCGCCGAAGCCTCGCAGCTTGATCATCGACAGCACGAAATCGAGCCCATAGGCCTCGGCGGTCTGGGTGACCGTTTTGTTCAATGCGAAGCTCGGCATGTATTGCGGGGAGGTGGTGGAGATCAGCCAGCCGTTGTTGCCGATCGGGATGAACACGCCGACTTCCATCGCTCTCTCCGTCTGTGGCCTGGCGGCAGTGAGGCAGGAATCATGCCGCCGTGCCCGACGGCCTCCGGAAGCGACATACCGATCTATGTCCGTATAGCCCCGCTTACGGCGAGGCATGTTGGGCCGCATCCTTGCAGTGAGGGGGGCCTAAAAAGGCCCGCTTCGACGTCTGCATACTCACGGATGCCGTCAAATTGGGCAGGCGCGAACGTGTCCGGCAGCGGGTAACGACGAATCCAGGCAGGCGTGGTGCTCTGCGACCGGGACCACTCGGAAAATACCTGCCAACAGCTTGATCGATGCCCTTGGGACCCGCCGTACAATGGGTCGATCGGGTGGTGGAGGAGGGAGGGGGGTGGAGTCCCGTTGATCATGATCTGTTCGCATGGCCGCCCCTCATGAACCGCGCCGCTGGCTTCAGGCGTCGTTAATGTTTGCGGCCTCATGATCCTACCACGGCCGGCAATGTCCCGCTGCCGTTTGCGAGCATTGCGCACCGACCGCATAGACGTATTGATAGGAGACCGAGTTCGCATAGGATTGTTTGCCGTCGCGGCCTCGTTAATCCCGGCGCTGCGATATCGACTGACCCTAGTCGTTGCGCCCGCATGGCGACATGCCTGGCACCCGTCATCCTGTTGCGCACTGGAGGGAGCGAAAGGCCAGATCATGCCGATCACCGAAACCAAAAATGCGTTCGTCGATGCCACGGCCCTGTCGATCGGGCTTTCGCAGATGTGCACCGTGACGGCCGGGTCGAGCAACCCGACCTACCTGGTGCTGACCGCGCTCGATCGGAACGAATATACCGCGGCGGCCAGCCGGGCGACCGGCAGCTTGAGCGGCAACGGACGTACCGCCGGCTTTGCCAGCATCGGCGGCGACGGCCGGGGCGCCGGGATCGTCTTCACCTATCAGGTATCGACCGGCCGATACTACAATAGCACTTATGGCTATTTCGACCAACTGACCTACAACGCCTCCGGCAGCTTCGGCGACGTGACGAACCTGTCTCTGTTCGGCACCAACTCCCTCAGCCTGGCATCGTCCTATGCCACCAACGCCACCGCGTTGATGCAGGTTGACGCAGCGGGCTACCTGGGCAGCGCAACGGTCGTCACGCAACCGCATTTTACCGGTACCGTGCCCTCCCAGGCAACGCCGAATGCCATTGCGTCCATCGCCGACAGCTTCGTCGGCCAGGCCTGGAACATGGATGGCTGCTGGGTTCTGGCCAGCACGATCGCGGCCGAGGCGGGCGCATCCCTGCCGGTGCAGAGCACATTGATCGGCTTGCCCGGCCAGGCCAACGGCGAATGGATCGTCGCCTTCAATGGCCCGGCCGGCCAGACCGGCAATTGGCAATCGATGGTGACCGCCGGGGAGATGGTGGTGATCGGAACGCCGGGTGGCGGAGGTCACATCACCACCTGCGTCTCCGGAGCCGGCAGCACAGCGATGCTGGTGGACAACATCACCTACATGAACGCCAGCGGCCAGGTGCAGAACAGCGCCAATGACGGTTCCAGCGCCGATGTCATCGTTGCCGCCCCGCACGCGGCATCTCAGGAGTGGTCGGGCGTCCAGGCCTCCTCAGTCGTGATCTATGAGCTGGATACGCCCATTGTCGCCGCCAAGGTGTCCGCCGACAGCCTGGCATTCCTGGCATCGCAGTCGCTGGCCTCGCTGTTTGCTGCCACCGACCCGGCCAACAAGGCGATCGTCTCCTGGCAGGTCTACGACACGGCCATCAGCGACGCTTTTGTGGTCGGGGGCATCGGCTACAGCGATCGTTCGGCTGCGTCCGCACTGACCGCATCGTCGTTGAGTTCGGTCGCCCTGAGAGCCGGTTCAACAGCGACGACCGACACATTGGAGGTGCGGGCATTCAATGGCAGCTATTGGGGTGATTGGACGTCGCTCAACGTGGCCATTGCGGGGGCGGTCGCAGCGGCGCCGGTGCTGGCGATGCCGACGTCGAGCCAGATCTGGACTGGCGGCCGATCGATCGCGCTGGCCCTGCCCGCGGCGACGTTCAAGGATCCGCAGGGGCAGGCATTGACCTATACCGCGCACCTGGCCAATGGCCAGGCGCTACCGACCTGGCTTAACTTCAACGCGGCAACCGATACGTTCACTGGCACGGCGCCCACCACGGCGGAGACGATCGGGATCACCGTCGTCGCAACCGACACCGGCGGCCTGTCGGTGGGTGATACGTTTTCCGCGACCGTCATCGGTGCGCCGGTGGTGACGGCCCAGACGGCGAACCAGACCTGGATCCAGGGTAAGGCGGTCACACTGGCGCTGCCCGCCAACACCTTCACCGACCCCCAAGGCCAGCACCTCGCCTATACTGCCGCGCTGTCCACGGGGGGCGCGCTGCCGACCTGGCTGACCTTCAATGCCGCAACCGAGACGTTCAGCGGCACCGCGCCGGTCACTGCCCAGAGCCTTGCCCTGAAGGTGACGGCGACCGACACCAGTGGCCTGGCAGTGTCCGAGAACTTCACTGCGAGCGTGCAGCCGGCCCCTGCGGTCATACCACCGCCGGGGATCAGCCTGTCCGCACAGACGCCTGACCAGATCTGGACCGACGGGAAGACAATGGACCTGGTGCTGCCGTCGAACACGTTCACGGACGCGCTGGGCCTGAAGATGGCATTCACCGCCTATCAGGTCGCCGGGCCGAACATCACGTCGTGGCTTCGTTTCAACGCGACCACGGATGCGTTTTCCGGGACCGTTCCAACGACCGCGAGCTTCACGGTCGGCATCGCGGTGGTCGCAGCCGATGCCCAGCATATGAGCGCGACGGACATGTTCAGCCTGACGTTCGCCGCAAGTTCCGCGCACACGGCGATCCCCACCCATGCGGCATCGTTCGGGGAGACCGTGCAATTCAATCCGTCACAGGCTGCAGGCTTGCTGGCGTTCCACATCTGACCAAACCGATTGCCTGCGGGGCGCGCATCCACACCAGGGACAACCTCGTCGACACTCTTCAGCGTGCCGGCGGAGGGGCGGGTGCGCGGCGGGTCACCAACAGCGCCACGATGGCCAACGCCAGGGCGGCCAGGCTACCCACCGAGAACACAGTCGAATAGGCGAAGCCCGCAAGCTGGCGCAGAGGGCCGACGCCGAACGCCGCGATGCCGTAGCCGGCCTGGTAGAACGCGATTAGCGCGCCGGACATCATGGCAGCCTGGCGCGGGAACTCCGCGCCGCCGAAGCTGATGCTGAACGGCAGGAAGGCCGAACACGCCAGGCCCGCCACGCCGAAGGCGACGATCCCCGCGGCCGCCCCGCTGGCTCGGGCGACGACCTGGAACGCGACGGCGAGCAGGACCGGCAGTGCCACGTAGATCCAGCGCGCGGGGATCAGTCGGTCGATGAATGCGATAAGGATCCGTCCCAACGTCACCATCACCCAGAATGCAGTGAGCGCGAACGACGCATCCTGCACCGATACCCCGCGCTGGGTGGACAGGTACAGTGTGCCCCAATTGCCGCTGAGGGTTTCGACCAGGCCGTACAGCAACACTGCTGCGGCGTAGATCCAGAAACGCCCCGGCAGGCTGCCCGCGGGTGTGGCGGCGTCGTACGACAAGCGCAGCGGCGCACGCAGCGTGCCGCCCAGCAGGACGGCGACCAGCAGCGTCATCAGCAGCGGCAGTCCCCACCAAATGCCGAGGCCGGTGAACAGCGCGACCAGTACCGGCGCGAGAGCGGTTCCAACGCCCAGCAACGCGTTCAGCACCAGCACCGCGCTGTCGGCGCGTTCGGCGAAGAAGCCCTCCACCAGCGTGTTCAGCGCCATCACCGTCGCGCCGAAGCCGAGTCCGAGCGCGCCGGTGGCGATGCATAGCAGGACGAATGCGGTGGATGTGCCCATCAACAGGGGGCTCGTCGCCAGCAGCGCCATCGACAGCAGGTCGCCGCACAGGCCCAGCAGCAGCACGCCCCGCAGACTGTAGCGCCGCGCGAATCGCGCACCGAACGCCGCAGCGCAGATCGCCATCACCACCTGCGGGATGAACATCGCTCCGTATCGCGTGCTGGACAGGGCGAACCCGCTCGGGCTGGCGAAGATCGCACTCGCTGCCGGGAAGGTCACCAGGGCCAGCCCCTGCACAACACCGGCGAGGTACAGCAACCCGATCTCGAACCGGCTGGCGTGTTGCGGCACCTGTTCAGCCTAGCCGCTGCAGCAAATGGTCGCCGACGCGCAACGCATTCGCGATGGCGGTGAGCGACGGGTTCACCGCGCCGATGCTGGCAAAGAAGCTGGTGTCGACGACGTAGAGGTTGTCCAGTTCGTGCGCGCGACAGTTGCGGTCCAACACCGAAGTCATGGGATCGTCGCCGAACCGGCATGTGCCCGCCTGGTGCGCGCAGCCGGCCAGCGCGATGTCGTTGCGCATGTATAGATCACGCGCCACGAGATGCTGCGACTGCAGGCCGATATGACCCAGCATCGACCGCAGCTTCTCATACAGCTTCTGCTTCGGCACCTGGTTGTTCGGCGTGTAGGCCAGGGTCAGCCGGCCATCGCGATCGACCGTCACGCGGTTGTCCGGATCGGGCAGATCTTCCGTTGTAAGCCAGAAATCCACAGCGTGGCGTGCGATCTCCTCCAGCGCTCGGCTTGGCACCAGTGCGGTCAGCAGCGGCTTTTCTGCGCGGTACATCCCGGGCAAAGTCTTGCCGATCATCTGGATGTTGCCCATCGGATAGGGAAATTCATCGGTCCCGAAATAAAAATCGTTCAGTGCGAGTGTCTTCTGGAACATCGTGTCGTTCGGTGTGAGCGACAGCGCCAGAACTGCCTGGCTGTTGTGGTACATATAGTTTCGTCCAACCTGGTCGGAGAGGTTGGCGAGGCCCCCAGGGTGCGCATCGTTGGCGGATCGAAGCAGCAGCGCGGCCGAATTGGCGGCGCCGCAGGACACCACGACGATGTCACCGGTGAAGCGTTCCGGCACGCCTGCCACGTGGGCGAGCACGCCGGTGACGCGCGCGCCGTCCGCGTCTGTTTCCAGCTTCATCACCTGCGCGTTGCGCAGCAGCGTGACGTTGGAATAAGTCAGCGCAGGACGGACGGCGATCATCTCGGCATCGGATTTTGCATGCACGAGACAGGGAAAACCGTCGCAGGTCTGGCAGCGGATGCAACGGCTGTAGGCCATGTCGGCCTCGTTCATCAGCACTGCCGTCGGGGCAGGGAAGGGGTGGTAGCCGGCGGATTTCAGGTCCTCGGCCAACTTGCCGATACGCGGTTCGTGTGAAACCGGGCGCGCCGGGTACGGCGCGCTGGCCGGCGGTTCGGTCGGGTCGCTGCCGCGCTCGCCATGCACCTGGTACAACTGTTCGGCTTCGGTGTAGTACGGCTCGAATTCGTCGTAGCCGACTGGCCACGCTGGCGAGATGCCGTCGTGGTGTTGCATCTCGCCGAAGTCCTCTTTGCGGAGGCGGTACAGTGCGGCTCCGAACAGCTTCGTGGCACCACCGACGAAGTAGTGCACCTGGGGCTGGAACGGCTTGCCATCGGGCAGATACCATGTCTCCTGCGAGACGTAGCGGTTGTCGCCGAACACGTCCTCAACCCGCCAGTTGCGGGCCTCTCGCGGCAGCCAGTCGCCGCGTTCAAGGATCAGCACTTTCTTGCCGGAGGGGGCGAGGCGATGCGCCAGCGTGCCGCCACCGGCGCCGCTGCCGACGATGATGACGTCGTAATGTCCGGCCATGTCGCTACAACCCGACGCTGCTCTGCATGATCCCGCCATCGGCGAAGATCGTCGTCGCTGTCAGGTAACTTCCGCCATCACCAGCTGCGAAAACGACGACATGGGCGATTTCCTCGGGTTCTGCCATGCGCCCGAGCGGGATGGCGGCATTCAGTTTCGCGAGCAACGACGGGTCTTGCATGGTGGAGAGGTTGATCGGTGTGGCAACCGCGCCGGGTCCCACGCCGACCACGCGGATGCCATGCGCCGCGAGTTCCACCCCGGCGGTGCGCGTCAGCATCCGCATGCCGCCTTTGGCGAGGCAGTAGGCGGTGTTGCCGGGCATTGGCCAGTCCTCATGCACCGAGGTGACGTTGATAATCCGGCCGCCGCCACCTTGCGCGACCATCTGCCTCGCAGCGATCTGGGTACCGAAGAACGCGCTTTTCAGGTTGATCGAGAGCACCTTGTCGTATTGATCCTCGGTGGTGTCGAGGACGGAGGTGCGCGTCTCCACGCCGGCGTTGTTCACCATGATATCGACGCGGCCGAACTTCGCGACTGCGGCATCGACCAGCGCCTGCAACTGTGCCACGCTGCTGACGTCGGCCTGCACGCCGATCGCCTCGCTGCCCATGGCGGCGATCTCGTGCTGCAGTGCTTCAGTCGCCTCGGGATGGGCCACATAGTCGATGACGATGTTTGCTCCGGCCTTGGCGAGACCGAGCGAGATGGCTTTGCCGATCCCGCTGTTGCCTCCGGTCACGATCGCGACCTTGCCTTTCAGCGACATGGTTTTCCTTCCGTGTTGCGAGGTCAGGCTAGCACGCCGGGCCATACCCGTTGCTCAATTGGTCGATCAGGTTGGCGACCAATCCGGTCCAGCCGGTCTGGTGGGAGGCGCCAAGCCCGCGTCCCGTATCGCCATCAAAATATTCGTGGAATAGGATCAGGTCGCGAAAATACGGGTCTGTCTGGAACTTGGCGCAATCGCCGAACACCGGGCGCCGCCCATCCGGTCCGCGCGTGAACAGGCCGATCAGTCGTCGGCTCAGTTGGTCAGCGACCTGGTCGAGCGTGTGGCGGTTGCCTGACCCCACCGGGCATTCCACCAGGAGGTCGTCGCCATAGTAGCTGTAGAACCGCCGCAGGCTTTCCACCAACAGGAAGTTCACCGGCATCCAGATCGGGCCACGCCAGTTGGAATTGCCGCCGAACATGCCGGAATCGGACTCGGCGGGGAGGTACTTCATCTGATACTGCAGTCCGCCGTACTCGAACGCGAACGGATGGTCGAGATACGTGCGTGACAGCGCCCGCACGCCGTGCGGCGAGAGGAACTCGTTCTGGTCGAGCATCCGCTCCATCAGCTTGGTCATCCGGAACTTGCGCGCGAGCGCCAGCAGATGGCGGCCGCCGGCCCCTGGTTCGGCCCAGCGCGAGACCAACATCGCAAGGTCGCCGCGCTCCTGGTGGAAATACTGCATCCGCTCGTAGAACCCGGGCAGCTTCTTCAGCACGGCCCCATCCACCACTGCGACGGCGAACAGCGGGATGAGCCCGACGATGGAACGGATGCGCATGGGAAAGCTCTTGCCGTTCGGCATGCTCAGGTGGTCGTAGTAGAAATAGTCGGTATCGTCCCATAGCCCGCCATTGATCCCATCCGGGCCGGTCATTGCGCGTGCGATATACAGCAGGTGCTCGAAGAACTTCGTCGCCATGTCCTCATAGACCGGGTCATGCTGGCCGAGTTCGAGCGCGATGTGCAGCATGTTGAGGCAATACATCGCCATCCAGGCGGTACCGTCGGATTGCTGTATGGTACCGCCGGTGGGCAGCGGGGACGATCGGTCGAACAGCCCGATATTGTCGAGGCCGAGGAAGCCACCTTCGAATATGTTCAGTCCCTGGCTGTCCTTGCGGTTCACCCACCAGGTGAAGTTCAGTAGCAGCTTGTGGAATACCCGTTCCAGGAACGCGGTATCGCCGACCCCGCCGTTCCAGCGCCGGTCGTTCTCATAGACACGCAGCGCGCCCCAGGCCTGCACCGGCGGATTGACGTCGCCGAACGACCATTCATAGGCGGGCAACTCGCCGTTGGGATGCATCATCCAGACCTGGCACAGCATCAGGAGCTGCTCCTTGGCGAAGGCCGGATCGACCAGCGACAGGCTGACGCAATGGAATGCCAGGTCCCAGGCGGCGAACCAGGGATACTCCCACTTGTCGGGCATCGAGATGATGTCGGACGCGCTCAAATGGCGCCACGCAGCGTTTCGGCCATTCTTGCGTTCGGGCGGCGGCGGCGGCTGGCGCGGGTCACCATCAAGCCATTCCGCCACATCGAAATGATAGAACTGCTTGCTCCACAGCATGCCAGCAAACGCCTGGCGTTGTACCAGCCGCATGTCCGCGTCGGAAACGCCTGCCTGCAGCACGGCATAGAATGCGTCTGCATCCTGCTTTCGTTGCTCCACCAGCGCGTCGAAATCGGTGAAGGCGGGCGTGCCGGTGCTGCGGGTGCGTAGCCGAACCCGCACGATGACCGACCCGCCCGGCGGCACGTTGCGATGATAGACGCCCGCGACCTTGGTCCCGCGTCCGGTCGGATTGATCGCGTCCTGATTGCCATGGACGATGAGTTCGTCGATGCCGTCCTTGTAGTAGCCGGGCGGACCGACTGAGCCGAACACCTTCGGCGCGTTCGTGTCATTGTCGCAGAATGCCAGCCGGTCCGGTGCTTCGAAGCGCAGCATGAAGTTGCCCAGCACGGCGTGGTCGCCCATTACCTGGCCGGGACTTTCCTCGCTCATGTGCGGGCGGGCGTAGTCGTCGGACCAGGTCCAGACGTTGCGAAACCAGGCCTGTGGCAAGATATGGATCGCGGCCGGCTCCGACCCGCGATTGTGCACCGTGATACGCATCAGGATGTCATCGGGCGTCGCCTTGGCATATTCCACCTCGACATCGAAGTAGCGGTCGTGGTCGAATACGCCTGTGTCGATCAGTTCGTATTCGCGTTCGGCCTTGCCGTGGCGGCGAGCATTTTCTTCGACCAGTTGTTCGTACGGAAACTCCGCGTGGCACAACTTGTACAGCATCCTGCCATAGGCATGGCTGGGGATCGCATCGACGTAATAGTAGAGCTCCTTGACGTCCTCCCCATGATTGCCCTGTTCGTTGGTCAGCCCGAACAGCCGTTCCTTCAGGATCGGGTCCCGGCCGTTCCATAATGCCAGCGACAGGCACAGCAACTGGCGATCGTCGCAGAATCCGGCTATGCCATCTTCGCCCCAGCGATAGGCGCGGCTGCGGGCATGCTCATGGGTGAAATAGTTCCAGGCGTCACCGTCCGCGCTGTAGTCCTCTCGCACGGATCCCCATTGGCGCTCGCTGACGTAGGGGCCCCAGCCGCGCCAGTCTTCGGTGCCGTTGCGCATGGCATCCAGGCGGCGGCGTTCCGGGTCGATCGGGCTTGGGGGCATTCCGTCATGGTCCTTGTATTGGCGGCGCGCTGATGCCCGCTAGCACGAAATCGAGGAAGGCGGCACCTTGGCCGGCAGAAGATATCGTGACGGGTAATAGGCATACAGCGGATAGCGCTCCTCCGCCCAGTCCGCCAGCACCTGCACGAGCTCCCCGCTTGCCGGCATCGCATCCGTCCCGAGTTCGATCGATTGGGCGATGCCATGGCCAGCCGCACAGGCAGCAAGCTTGGTGGCGAGCTCGTTCAGTACCAGCCTTCCGTTGATTTTTACTTCCACCACCTCGCTGCCGCGGTGGAATTCCCATGGGAATGGCCGTCCGGTGATTGGATCGCGAAACATCAGGCATTCATAGCGCTTCGGCCGCGCGCGAGAAATTCCCGGTCTCCACCACCGTGCCGAGCACGCCGATACCGCCGATCAGCCTGCCATCGAAGGCCATGATGATCTCCTATCACTGACACGTGGACAAAGATGCGTTGGCGGCAAGGCTGTACGATGGGCGAAACACGCTGCATCGCGTTAATAGGAAAGTGGACATGACCCTCAAAGGAAAGCGCATCGAGGGTCCGGGGCGGCCGCTCCGGTATTGGCTTGGCTGTCGCATAGGGGGGGCAGCCGTGGCAGGGGCGTCGCTGGTGATCGTGTCCAGCCGCCAGACGCGGGTCGACAAGGCACTGGCCACACTGCCTGCGGCACTGAGGGCCACGCGGTCGACCTCACTGATGCCGACGCCGTGCAGGCGCTGTTCGCCCGGTACGCGGTGCGCCGACCTATGGCACGGGTCAGGTGCTGGTGGCGGATGGTGGTGGTGTGCTGGTGTGACCCGAGGAGGGCCGGGGGGGCATAAGTCCGCCCCTCGCGGCCCTCAGAACTCGCGCAGCGTGTCGCGCAGCATCGTCTGCGTATAGGTCTTGCGGGCAAGGCCGCGGCGCTGCAGGGCCGGCACCAGGCCCTCGCAGACCTCGGTGATGAAGCGTCGGCTGATGCGCTGGAACGGCGTACTGATCAGGAACCCGTCGCCGCCGATCGCCTCCATCGCCTCGCCCATCCGCTCCGCTACCGTATCGGGCGAGCCGATCAGGTGGATGCCGGCATCGAACCGCTCCTGCGCCAACTGCCGGAGCGTCTTGCCGCTGCCCCATTGCGCGAACTTGTCGAGCGAGCCCTGCTCGCCGTTGGTGGTCAGCGGCGGCAGCGGCTTGTCGAGGTCGAACTGCGAGAAATCGATGTCGGTTACGGTGCCGACGGCCGCCAGCGCCGCCTCCACGAAGCCGGGCGCGTTCACCATGCGGGTGTTGCGCGCCTGGGCTTCGTCGTCGGTCTCGCCCAGGATCGGGTAGACCAGGAACAGCACTTTGATATCGTCGGGGTTGCGGCCGGCGGCGACGGCGTGCTTGCGGACATCGTCGCGATAGGCCTTCATGCCCTCGACGCCGTTGCCGACCGCGATGATCGAGTCCGCATGGCGCGCCGCGAAC
>JARLIJ010000064.1 GCA_031291795.1 Acetobacteraceae bacterium
CCGCCGCAGACACCGACTCTCCTGCCTTCGTCATGGCCGGCCCCTGTGCCGGCCATCTGTCGCGGCAGACTGCCTCACGGATGGCCGGCACGGAGGCCGGCCATGACGGTTGGGAAGGTCAGTGCCAACGGCCGTTGGTATCATAGGTTGCAGCGGCAGGAACTACTCCCCCTCCCCAGGGCGATCGCATATGGCGATTTGGGGCAGTCGTGGCGTGGCGGTGCCAGGCGGGGTTGGAAGAAGGGAGGAAGATTTTAACACAGATTTAGATGATGAAGGGCACAGATTACACGGAAAGAAGCAAAGAGGCGGCAGAAAATGGCCCTGTTCATCTTTCCGCGTAATCTGTGCCCTTCATCATCTAAATCTGTGTTAGATACTTACTTGCTTCTTCATGTCCCGAGGTTCTTCCACCGCTACGTATCCAGGCCGTCGGCATGCGCAAATGCGATCGCCCAGCCGATACACCGGTGCCCGATAGACGGCTATCCGACGCTCCGCAGCCCCGCTCGGAAGCGCCGTGCCAGGTCCCGGTACACCACCGCATTCCGGTCGAACTTCTTGCGCTCCTCGGGCGACATCACCCGCAGCAGCTTGGCCGGTGCGCCCGCCCACAACTCCATCGGGCCGATCCGTTTGCCCGGCGTCAGCAGGCCGCCGGCGGCGAGCATGCCGTCCTCCTCGATCACCGACCCATCCAGCACCGTTGCGCTGATCCCGACAAAGGCGCGGTTTTTCAACGTGCAAGCGTGGATGACCGCGTTGTGCCCGACGGTGACGTCATCGCCGATATAGGTCGCGAAACCGCCTGAATCGACGTGGATGATCGCGCCGTCCTGGATGTTGGTGCGGGCACCGATCCGGATGACCTGCAGGTCGCCACGCACCAGGCAGTGGAACCAGATCCCGGTCTCGGACCCGATCTCGACATCCCCGATCACGGCGGCCGAGGGCGCGATGAACGCATCCGGCGCGATCTTCGGCGTGATGCCGTCGAGCGAGAACACCGGCCCGAAGCCCCCGGCCGGCACGGCCGCCCCCAGAAAGGGGCCGGGCATGCCGCCCGGCGCGGGGTCAGGCATCCACCGCTTCCCGTCGTCCTACCCCAGTGTGCAAACCGAGCATGAGGGCGATGTTCTGGACGGCGGCGCCGGAGGCACCTTTGCCGAGGTTGTCGAGCCGCGCGACCAGCACCGCCTGGCGGTGCGTCTCGTTGGCGGCGACGTACAGTTCCAGCCGGTCGGTGTCGTTCAGCGCCTCCGGCTCCAGCTTGCCGTTGGCCGGCGGCGGCAGCACGCGCACCAGGTCGCAGCCGGCATAGCGCGCTTCCAGCGCGGCATGGAGGTCGGCGCCGGTCGGCTTGCCGGGCAACGCATCGAGGTGCAGCGGGATCGAGACCAGCATGCCCTGCCGGTAATGCCCGACCGAGGGGACGAAGATCGGCCGCCGGCTCAGCCCGCCATAAAGCTGGGTCTCGGGGATGTGCTTGTGCACCAGCGACAGGGCGTAGAGCTCGAACGCCGGGCCGTGGGTGGTCTCGTGCGCCTGGATCATCGCCTTGCCGCCGCCCGAGTAGCCGGAGACGGCGTTGATCGTGAGCGGATAGTCGGCCGGCAACAGCCCGGCATCGACCAGCGGGCGGATCAGCCCGATCCCTCCGGTCGGATAGCAGCCAGGGTTCGCCACGCGCTTCGCCTGGGCGATGCGGTCCGCCTGACCGGGCAACATCTCGGCGAATCCATAGGTCCAATCGGGGTCCACGCGGTGCGCGGTCGAGGCGTCCAGCACTTTGGGCGCGGCATTGCCCAGGCTCGCCGCCATGGCAGCCGACTCCTTGGCCGCATCATCCGGCAGGCACAGCACGATCAGGTCGACCTCGGCCATGATGTCCCGCCGGGCCGCGGGATCGCGACGTCGTTCGGCTGGCAGGCTCTTCACCGCGATGTCGGGCAGCGCGCCCAGCCGCTCACGGATGCCAAGCCCCGTGGTGCCGGATTCGCCGTCGATGAAGACCGTTGCCTTCGCCATGTGCTGCTCCTCTCGGTGGCGGGCGCGAAGAGGCCGCGATACCGCCTTCCGCCTCAATAACCGCCTTCGACCACTTAGGCGAGGTCGCCGCGGCATTCCAGCACCGAGATGGCATGACTGCCGCCAACCCGCTCTGATTGCATGCCCCGTTAACTATTGGTTCATCCCCGTCCGCCATCGTGTGCAGCATGGCAGGCACCGGGAAATGCGCTGGATCGGGATGGCGACCGCTTGGGCGACCCCTCGGGGCTGCCGGAGGGGCGCCTCCTGAGATCAGCCGCGGCGCACACCGCGTTCGCACCGTGCAACGTCGGACCGTGAGCAACCCGGAACGCCGCCCCGCTACCAATCGCCTCCATCCGACGATCACCAGGCGACCGCCGAGCGGCCGCGTGGGCCTGCTCGCAGCCGTGAAATCAGCCGAGGGTTTCCGATGAGTTACACTTTATCAGGCACTTACTCCTCCGGCGTTACGCTCACGAGCGGTAGCCAGAACCCCGTCACGATCAGCCCCTTTTCGCTGGTCACGTCCTCCACCGGAGCCGCGCTCTATGGCCCGGCCGGCCCCGGCTACACCTGGACGATCGACAATTCGGGGACGATCGCAGGCCCACCGACCTACACGGGGGTGCAGCTCGGCTCGAACAGCGGCACCATCGACAGTGGCGTCGTAACCAACCGGTATGCCGGCCTGATCGTCGGCGCCAACGGCGTCTATATTAACGGCTCCGGCACGCTCACCAACCTGAGCGGCGGGACGATCACCGGCACCGTCACCGCGGGCGTCGACCTGACGGGGGCTGCCGGCACAGTCACCAACTACGGCGTCCTGCAGGGTTACGGCAGCAACGCGCTCGGGGTCATCGAAAGCGGCGGCGGCGCGGTCAGCAACCAGGTGGGTGGCCTCATCTCGGGCTATGAGGGCGTCGCCATCACTGGTCCCGGCGTGGTTACCAACAGCGGAACCATCATCGGAACCCAGACGGCGGGCATTGAACTCGCCAGCAGCCCGGGCACGGTCGTCAACTACGGCCTCGTGCAGGGCTATGGCGTCGCGGTGCTCGAAGACGCCGGCGGCACCGTCACCAACCAGTCGGGCGGCACCATCGCCGGAAACATCGGCGTCGAGTTCGTCGCAGCCGGGACCTTCACCGACGCCGGTGCCGTGATCGGCAACGTCGCGGACGCCGTGGAGTTCAACGCCTCGGTCGGGGAAAACCGGCTGATCCTCGCCCCCACCGCCACGTTCACTGGCAACATCAGCAGCGCCCTCAATGGCGACAACGTCGTGGAGCTGCAAGCGGGCGGCGCCGGCACCCTGTCGACCTTCGGCACCAACATCACCAACTTCAGCTCGCTGCAGTTCGACCCGGGGGCCACCTGGACCGTCACCGGCGATGACTCCAACGCCGGCCTCGGCACCATCGTCATCGATGGCTTCGGCCTCGGCAACACCATCGACCTGACCGGTTTTGCCGCCACCAGCGAGACGTTCGCCGACAACGTGCTGACGCTGAGCGACGGCATCACCACCGAGACGCTGCAGATCGTGGGCAGCTTCGCGACCGGCGATTTCCAACTCGCGTCCGACCAGAACGGCGGGGTCCTGATCACCGAAGGCGCGCTCCCCGCCAGCTTCAACTGGATCGGCGGCACCGACGACTGGACCACCGCTTCCGGCTGGGACCCGACCGGCGTGCCCGGCAACATCGACACCGCGACCATTGCCGAGGACGGCATCAACACCGTCAGCATCGCCACCGCCGAACACATCTCGGTCGCGATGGTGGCCCTCAGCGGCCCCACCGACGTGCTGGAGATCGACGGTACACTGGCCGTCTCCGGCACCCTAACGGTCACCGGAGGCACGATCGACCTGATGGCGACCGGCCTGGTGAACGGCGGCACGATCGCCGACACCACCGGCACCGCCCTGGTCGCGACCGGCGGCACGTTCGATCAGGTCACCTGGCAGGGCCCGCTGAATATCGCCAGCGATGGCGCCTCGCTGCAGGTCGTCGACGGGCTGACCGTGACCGGCCTCGACGGGACCAGTCCCGGCACCATCGACGTCACCGGCCTGGGCGACACGCTGCAATTCGCCGCCGGCGTCAGTGCGAACGGCCAGTTGCCGGCGAACACGACGATCAATATCGGCAATGCGGCATCGGCCGATACCATCGAGGCGTCGTTCGGCGGCGGCACGTTCACCATCGGCAGCGACGTGACCATCGCCAGCACCGACGGCGGCGCCCTGGCTGACCTCACGCTGGACAGCGGGACCGGGGCGATCCTGGACGGGACGATCATCGCAAGCGCCAGCGGCGGCACCTTCACGATCGCCGATGGTCCGGCCCAAACGACGTTCGAGAACAATGGCATACTGGCCGTCAGCAACGACGATACGCTGGACGTGACGATCGCGATCGATGCGGGATCGGGCAGCGGCACGATCGACATCGCAAGCGGCGGCATTGCAAGCTTCTCCGCCAGCGTCGCCAGCGACCAGACGCTGTTCTTCACGGACGGAACCGGCAAGCTCCGGCTCAGCGACCCGACCGATTTCCAGGCCACGATCTCCGGCTTCGACGCCGGTGGCACCATCGACCTGGCGGGGATCGCGGCTGACGGCGCCACCTGGAACTCGGGCACGCTGACCATCACGGAGGGCGTCTCCACGGTCGGCACGCTGCTGATGACCGGGGACTTCAGCAACGAGGTCTTCCAGGTCGTCGGCGACGGCGCCACGGGCACGTTCATCAACGCCATGCCGCGGCCGACGTCCTTCGCGTGGAATGCCGGCAGCGACGACTGGAACACCGCGGCAGACTGGACACCCAGCTACCTGCCCTGGTCCGGCGCCGACGCGACGATCGCCAATCCCGGTACCTACATCGTCACCATCGGTACCGCAGAGAGCGTCGCCGCCGCCTCCGTCACGCTGGACAACGCCACCGCGACACTGCTGGTGCTGGGCGGCCTGACCTCCACCGGCACCATCGGCATCACTGCTGGCACGCTGGATGCGGTGGGCAGCCTGTCAGCCGTATCGATCAGCGACAGCGGCGTGCTTGCCTTCACCGGCAGCCAGACGCTGACCACGCCGTTGTCGCTCGGCACCAACGGCACCCTGCTGGTGCAAGACGTAGACGTCCTGACACCCGCTACCCTCACCCTCGCCGTCGGGGAGACCATCACCCAGACCGGCACCGCGGCGGTGATCGGCAGCACCAGCCTGGGTGGCGAGCAGGTCGTCAATCTCGGGACCATCAATGCCACCGTCAGCGGCGGCGGACTGACGATCGACCCGCTCGGCTTCACCAATGACGGCACCATCAATGTCGGCGATGGTGCGTCGCTCACGCTGGCCGGGCAGTGGAACAACGCCGACGGCACGGTCGCGGTCACCGGCACAGCGGCGATCAACCTGGGCGGCTCGTTCACCACCAAGGGGGTCGGCACCTTCAACGGCGCCAGCGGCGTCACGCTCTACGGCACGCTCGACAACCGGGAGAACGCGCTCTCCGTCGGCACCGGTGAGCCGCTTGGCACCGTGACGCTGGCGGCCGGCGGGACGATCGTCGGCGGCACGATCGCCGACCAGGGCAACGGCTTCGTCTTCTCAAGCGGCACGTTCGACGGCGTGACGTATGACGGCGCGACCCTCGCGGTCAACGGCGACCTGAACGTTACCAATGGCTTGGTCGTCATGGGCGCCGAGGGCGTGGGCGACGGAACGATCGACCTCGGGGGCACCGGGGTGAGCGTCCTTGATTTCGTCGGCAGCCAGGCGCTCGACAACGCCACCGTCCATCTGGACGGCACCGGCCTGTCAGCCGTGGCTGAATTGGAGAGCGGCGGCGCCAACGCCTCGGTCCTGACATTCGGCACGGACCTGCTGATCGACAGCAGCACGATCGGCGCGCATGGCACCATCGGGTCGGCGGGCACGACGGAAATCGTGAACCGGGGCACCATCCTGGCGCAGGCCAAGGGCGGCATGTTGCAAATCTCGCCGGTCGATGGCCTGTCCAATCAAGGGTTTATCGAGGCCAGCAACGGCGACACGTTGGTCGTGGGTAGTGGCGTGGTGGGCGGCACCGGCACAATCGAAGTCGCCACCGGCGGCGTCGCCACCTTCATGGCGGGCGTCACAGCGAATCAGACGATTGTGTTCGGAGATACCAGCGGCACGGTCGGATTTGCCCAGCCCGACAACGTCTCCGCCACGATCGCCGGCTTCGACACCGGTGGGACCATCGACCTGAAGAGCATCGCGGCCGACAGCGCTACCTGGGTCGCAGGCTCCGGCAGCAATCCCGGCACGCTGACCATCACGGAGGGCGTCTCCACGGTCGGCACGCTGCGGGTGACCGGTGACTTCAGCAACGAGGTCTTCCAGGTCGGCACCGACGGCGCCACGGGCACGTTCATCAACGCCATCCCGCGGCCGACGGCGTTTGCCTGGAACGATGGCAGCGCGGACTGGAACACCGCGGCGGACTGGACGCCAGGCTACCTGCCCTGGGCGCTGGCCGACACGACCATCGCCCATGCCGGCACCTATATCGTCACCATCGGCAGCAAAGAGAGCGTCGCCGTCGCCTCCGTCACGCTGGGCAACGCCACCGCGACGCTGCTGGTGCAGGGCAGCCTGGCCTCCACCGGCACGATCGGGATCACCGCCGGCACATTGAATGCGGTGGACAGCCTCTCGGCCGCATCGATCAGCGACAGCGGCGTGCTCGCCTTCACCGGCAGCCGGACGCTGACCGCGCCGCTCTCTCTGGGCACCAACGGCACACTTCTGGTGCAGGACGTGGACGCCCTGACACCCGCCACCCTCACCCTCGCCGTCGGGGAGACCATCACCCAGACCGGCACCGCGGCCGTGATCGGCAGCACCAGCCTGGGTGGCGAGCAGATCATCAACCTCGGGACCATCAATGCCACCGTCAGCGGCGGCCTGACGATCGACCCACTCGGCTTCACCAACGACGGCATCATCAACCTCGGCAACGGCGCGTCGCTCACGCTGGGCGGGCAGTGGAACAACACCAGCGGCACCGTCGCGGTCACCGGCACGGCGACGATCAACCTGGGCGGCTTGTTCACCACCAAGGGGGTCGGCACCTTCACCGGCGCCACCGGCGTCACGCTTTACGGCACGCTCGACAACACGGAGAACGGCCTTTTCGTCGGCACCGGCGAACAGCTTGGCACCATGACGCTGACCGGCGGCGGGACGATCGTCGGCGGCTCGATCTACGACCACGGCAACGGCTTCGTCTTCTCTCACGGCACGTTCGATGGCGTGACGTACCACAGTGCCACCGGCCTGTCGGTCCTCGGCGATCTGAACGTCACCGATGGCCTGGTCGTCATGGGGGCGGAGGGCGGTACCGGGACGATCGCGCTCGGTGGTGCCGGCGCGAGCATCCTCGATTTCGTCGGCAGCCAGACGCTCGACAACGCCACCGTCCACCTGGACGGCACAGGTTCGGTTGCCGAACTGGAGAGCGGCGGCACGGGCGGATCGGTCCTGACACTGGGCGCGAATCTGCTGATCGACAGCGCCGCGATCGGCGCGCAAGGCACCATCGGGTCCGCCGGGGCGACGGAAATCGTCAACCTGGGCACCATCCTGGCGTCCGCACATGACGGCACGTTGCAGATCGCACCGGTCAATGGCCTGTCCAATCAGGGGCTTATCGCGGTCACCAACCGCGACACGGTGGTCGTCGGCACGGCCGTGGTGGGGGGCGACGGCACGATCGAGGTCGCCGCCGGCGGGTTCGCCACTTTCATGGCGGGCGTCGCCGCCAGCCAGGGCATCGTATTCGCCGATGCCAGCGGCACGGTCGGAATTGCCCAACCCAGCAACGTCGCCGGCACGATTTCCGGCTTCCGACCCGGCGACATCATCGACCTGAAGGGAATTGCCGCCGACGTCGCCACCTGGACCAAGGGGGCGGGCAGCAGTCCCGGCACGCTGACCGTCAGCAACGGCGGCAACACGGTCGCGGCGCTGGCCGTGAGCGGCGACTATACCAACATCGCGTTCAGTACGACCTCCGACGGGGCGGGAGGGACCGATGTGACCGCGACGTCGCTGATCACCCCCTGCTTCGCAGCCGGCACCCGCATTGCGACGACACGCGGCGCCGTCGCGGTGGAGCGGCTGAAGGAAGGCGACGTGGTGCTGACCGTCTCAGGCGGCCGCCAGCCGATCGCCTGGATCGGGCACCGCCAGGTGGATTGCCGCCGCCATCCGGCGAAGGACCGCGTCTGGCCGATCCGTGTCGCGCCCCATGCCTTCGGTGAGGGCCGGCCAAAGCGCGCGCTGCTGCTTTCCCCCGACCACGCAGTGTTTGTGGAGGGCGTGCTGATCCCGATCAAGTTCCTGCTCAACGGCACGACGATCAGGCAGGTCGAAGTCGACACCGTCACGTACTACCATGTCGAGCTGCCGCGCCACGACGTGCTGCTGGCCGAGGGCCTGCCCGCGGAAAGCTACCTGGAGACGGGAGGGCGCAACGCGTTTGCCAATTCCGGGCTGCCCATGCAGCTGCACCCGGATTTCGAGCCGGATCCCGTGCGTGTCGCGATGGTCTGGCAGAATTTCGGATACGCGCCCCTGATCGGCGACGAGGCGACGGTCGAGCGCGCCCGCGCCAAGCTTCAGCTCCAGGCGATGCTGCTCGAGGCAATGCCGGTCAAGCCGGCTCGCAAGCCACGGCGTACGGCCAGGGCGGCGTGACACCAGCCGTCAGGCAAGCAGGAGGCGGCGGGCCAGAGTTCCGTCAGGCGGACTGGAAAACCGTCATGGCCGCCGGACCGTGCCCCCCAACGTCATTGCCGGGTCAAGCCCGGCAATGACGCGGTGGTAGGAGGCGGCGCGCGACAATCTGAGGCAGCCGCATCGGCAAACCGACGCAACCACCAAGTCGTGTCGCCCAGCCGACCAAGCGCAAAGCCTCTCCCGAACGCATCCCTGAACAGGACACGCTCGGAAAAGTCCAACGAAATCAGCGCTTGCTGAACTGGAAGCTACGGCGAGCCTTCGCGCGGCCGTACTTCTTGCGCTCCACCACGCGCGAGTCGCGGGTGACGAAGCCGGCGATCTTCAGGATGCCGCGCAGGTCCGGCTCGTAATTGATCAGCGCGCGGGTGATGCCGTGCCGCACTGCGCCGGCCTGACCGGACAAGCCGCCGCCGACAACCGTGCAGAACACGTCGAACTGGTTGTAGCGATCCGCCACCAGGAACGGCTGGGTGAGCAGCATGCGCAGCACCGGGCGGGCGAAATAGACGCCGACCTTCTTGTCGTTCACGAGAATCTCGCCCTTGCCCGGCTTGATCCACACGCGAGCGACCGATTCCTTGCGGCGGCCGGTGCCATAAGCGCGGCCAAGCGCGTCACGCTTCGGCTCGACCTTCGGACGGTCGGCCAGCAGCGCGGCAGGTGCCGGACGGCCAGTGTTCGCAGCTTCCTCGGCCGCCGCGGCCTGGCGGGCGGCGAGGGCTTCCTTGAGGTCGGCGAGGGTGCCGGTCTGAATGCCTGACATCGGGATCAGCCCCTCTTGTTCTTCGGATTGAGTGCGGCAACGTCCAGCGTCGTCGGTTGCTGGCCGTCATGGGGGTGTTCGGCGCCGGCATACACGTGCAGGTGCTTCATCTGCGCCCGCTGCAGCGGGCCGCGGGTGATCATCCGCTCCACGGCCTTTTCCAGCACGCTCTCGGGGTGCTTGCCATCCAGCCGCTGGCGGATCGAGCGTCCCTTGATGCCGCCGGCATAGCCGGTGTGGTAGTAGAACACCGCCTGGTCGGCCTTGTTGCCGGTGATCTTCACCTTGCCGGCGTTCACGACGATCACGTTATCGCCGCAGTCGACATGCGGGGTGAACTGCGGCTTGTGCTTGCCGCGCAGCCGGTTGGCGATGATGGAAGCCAGGCGGCCGAGCACGACGCCGTCAGCGTCGATCAGCACCCAGTTCTTCTTCACCTCCGATGGTTTGATCGAGAGGGTGGTTTTGAACATGATCCGCACAGTATCCGTTTGGGATGGAGCGGCGGCTTATGAGGGGAAAGCCGCGTCCGGTCAAGGGTTTCCCTGTGTGGTAAAGTAATACCACACGCCAGGGGCGCGCCAAACCAACCGGTGTAAAAATCTACTGATAAGTTGACTTTCCCCGATCCGACAGTGTTGGCTGCATCGCAGCAGAACAACCAAGAGCGGAGCCAACATGTCCGAGGGAAAGCAGAACCCGCGGGAAGCCGTCCCCGGCACGGTCGATGTCGTCATTGTCGGCGCCGGGTTCGGCGGCATGTACATGCTGCACCGGCTGCGCGGCCTCGGCCTGTCCGCGATCGTGTTCGACGTCGCCACCGATGTCGGCGGGACCTGGTACTGGAACCGCTATCCCGGCGCACGCTGCGACGTGGAGAGCATGCAGTACTCCTACTCGTTCTCCCCCGAGCTGCAGCAGGAATGGCAGTGGAGCGAGGTGTTCGCCGCCCAGCCGGAGATCCTGCGCTATGCCCGCCATGTCGCCGACCGGCTCGACCTGCGGCGCGACATCCGCTTTGAGACCAAAGTGTTGCAGGCCAGCTTCGATGAGGCGGCGCAACGCTGGACGGTGCGCACCGACCGTGGCGACATGGTCTCGGCGGGCCATTGCGTGATGGCGACGGGTTGCCTGTCCACTGCACGGGTGCCGGACTTCCCCGGCATCGACAGCTTCACGGGCAAGACCTACCACACCGGCTACTGGCCGCATGAGCCGGTCGATTTCACCGGCCTGCGCGTGGCGGTGATCGGCACCGGCTCGTCCGCAATCCAGGCCATCCCGGTGATCGCCCGGCAGGCGGCGCATGTGACCGTGTTCCAGCGGACGCCCAATTACAGCATCCCCTCGCGCAATCGCCCGATGACGCCGGCGTATGAGGCGTCCTGGAAGTCGGTCTATCCGGCCCGCCGGGCGGAGGCGCGCCAGACCCGCAACGGCGTGCTGGCCAACCCGAATGACGTCTCGGCGCTGGCGGTGACGGAGGACGCGCGCCGCCGGGTCTACGAACAGCGCTGGGCGAGCGGCGGCACCACCTTCATGGCCGCCTTCAACGACCTGATCTTCGACAAGGCCTCCAACGACACCGCCGCGTCCTTCGTGCGCGAGAAGATCCGGGCGATCGTCAGGGACTCGCGGACCGCCGACCTGCTGACCCCCACCGACTACCCGATCGGCACCAAGCGCATCTGCGTCGACACTGACTACTTCGAGACCTTCAACCGCCCGAACGTCACGCTGGTGGACGTGCGGAGTGCCCCCATCGAGACGATCACGCCCAACGGCGTGCGCACCGGCGCGCAGGAATACGCGGTCGACGCGATCGTCTTCGCCACCGGTTTCGACGCGATGACCGGCACGCTGACCCGGATCGACATCCGGGGCCGCGGCGGGCGCACGCTGACCGACAAATGGGCGGAGGGGCCGAAGACCTACCTGGGCCTGATGACCGCCGGCTTCCCGAACCTGTTCATGATCACCGGCCCCGGCAGCCCGTCGGTGCTGAGCAACATGATCGTCTCGATTGAGCAGCACGTCGACTGGACCGCCAACTGCTGGAATACCTCATGGAACGGGGCATCCGCTGCATCGAGGCGACGCAGGAGGCCGAGGATTCCTGGGTCGCCCATGTCAACGAGGTGGCACACAAGACTCTGTACCCCGCGGCGGCGTCCTGGTACATGGGTGCCAACATCCCCGGCAAGCCGCGCGTGTTCATGCCATATATCGGCGGGGTGGGCGCCTACCGCCGCACCTGCGATGAGATCGCGGCTGATGGCTACCGCGGCTTCCGCCTCGCGGCATCGGCTCAGTCGGAAGCCGTCGCCGCAGAGTAGCGCCAGCCTCCTCGTCTCCGCGCCACCGCATGCAGCCTCACCTGCCCACCGTACAGGGCGACGGGCACGCGACTGCTGCACCACAGTTTGGTTGATCCACGTCAATGCACCGGCCCTTCTTGCCGCCTAGGTGACAGTCGACCCACACGATTGGCGTCTGCTGCCCGTCGGCGGGATGCGTGGGGAAGCGGCTGATGAACGTCAAGCGTGGCATCGAAGAGTCCCCCGGCAGCCCGGCGTGACGGTGCCTCCCGTGATCGACTCGCTGGCACCCCGCTCCGCCCCCTCGTGCCGGCGGCAACCGCGCCGGTGGCGACGTCGGTCGTGGTGACCGCCTTGTTGACCCCGATCCTCACATCCCTTCGGGCCAGGAAGTTCGGCGTCCTGTCGCCCGCTACCAGGCGAAGCTGCAAGCCGAAGCAGCTGTCGAGACAGATGAATTTCCCAGCGCAGCCTAAGGACCACGCATGATGGACACCCGCCAAAGCATCCACAGCGACCACGCCAGGACGCTCGACACCGAAGGCCTGCGCCGCGAATTCCTGGTCCCCGAGCTGTTCCGGTCGGACGAGCTGACCATGACGTACAGTCATATCGACCGCATCGTGCTGGGCGGCATCAACCCGGTGCGCGGGCCGGTTGCGCTGGCGGACGCGCTGGGCAAGGCCTACGGCGTCGACTTCTTCCTGCAGCGCCGCGAGATGGGGCTGATCAACATCGGCGGACCCGGCTGGGCCAAGGTCGACGGCACCACCACCGAACTCGGGTCGGAAGACGCGCTGTATATCGGCCAGGGTGCCCGGGTGCTGAGCTTCGGCAGCCAGGACCCGGCCAACCCCGCAAAGTTCTACTACAACTCCGCGCCGGCCCACCGCCCCTACCCGACGCGCAAGGTCACGCTGGAGCAGGCCGTGAAGGCCACCCTGGGCGACGCCCGTACGTCCAACCGGCGCACCATCAACAAGTACTTCATCCCCGAGGTGCTGCCGACCTGCCAGCTTTCCATGGGCATGACCAAGCTTGAGGAAGGCAGCCTGTGGAACACCATGCCCTGCCACACGCATGAGCGCCGGATGGAGGTCTATTGCTATTTCCGCCTGCCGGCCGATGCCTGCGTGTTCCACATGATGGGCCAGCCGCAGGAGACGCGGCACATCATCGTGCGCAACGAGCAGGCGGTGATCTCACCCAGTTGGTCGATCCATAGCGGCGTCGGCACGCAGGCCTACACCTTCATCTGGGGCATGGTGGGCGAGAACCAGACGTTCGACGACATGGACCAGGTCGCCACCGCCGACCTGCGCTGAAGGATTTCCTTATGTTCGAGCTTACCAACAAGGTCGCCGTCGTCACCGGCTGCGACACCGGCCTGGGCCAGGGCATGGCCATCGCGCTTGCCGGCGCCGGCTGTGCCATCGTCGGCATCAACATCGTGGCCCCGACCGAGACGGCGGAGCGCATCGCCGCCGAGGGCGGGCGGTTCGTCTCGATCGAGGCCAACCTGGCCACGGCATCGCCGATCGCCCTGATCGAGCAGGCGGTTGCCGCGTTCGGGCGCATCGACATCCTGGTCAACACCGCCGGCATCATCCGCCGCGCCGACGCGCTGCTGTTCTCGGAGCGCGACTGGGACGTGGAGATCGACATC
>JARLIJ010000362.1 GCA_031291795.1 Acetobacteraceae bacterium
CCGACGCCGAGCGACCCGGTCGCCGGTGCCCAGGGCGACCCCGCCACGACCGCGGCCGCCGAGGGCCTTCCCCCGCACCCCCACCCTCAAGGGGAGGGGGAGAAGTGGTGGCCCCGCACGATCGATGCCCCTCCCTCGAGGGAGGGGAAACCAGCGACAGCGGCAACGGGTGCGACCCGCATGCGCCTCTCCTTCGTCCCGTTCGTCATTGCGGCCTTGCTTCTGGGGCCGTCCGCCTATGCGCAGGTCCTCAATCCCTGCGAGGCGGCGGGGCAGGCGGCGGAGCAGCGGCTGGGGCTGCCGTCCGGCCTGCTGCCGGCGATCGGGCGGGTGGAGAGCGGCCGTTGGGACCCGGCGCTGGGCCGCGTCGCGCCCTGGCCCTGGACGATCGATGTTGCCGGCGCGGGCCGCCTGTTCGGCGATCGGGGTGAGGCGGTCGCCACCACCGCAGCACTGCACAACGCGGGTGCCGCCAATATCGATGTCGGCTGCTTCCAGATCAGCCTGCTGCACCATCCCGATGCGTTCGTCACGCTCGACCAGGCGTTCGACCCGGTCGCCAACGCCGAGTATGCCGCGCGCTTCCTGCTGGACCTGCGCGCCCGCCTCGGTTCCTGGCCGGAGGCGGTGGCGGCATACCACTCGGCCGATCCGGTCCGCGGCGTTCCCTACCGCGCGCTGGTCTACGCCGCCTGGGGCAACCCGTCCGACCCGGCGATGGCGCCGCTGCCTGCGCCAGACACCGGCATGCATATCTGGACCCCCAGCCTCTCCGGCACCGCCCCCTCCATGGTGCTGCTGTCCGCTCGGTTGCCCTCGGGCAGCCAGCCGCGCCTGCCACGGATCATCACGCCGGGCCATTAGCAGGGCGCTCACCGCTTCTCGGCAAGGCGAGCCACTCGGCCATCAGGCGGCCGTTCCCGGTCGGAAACGTCTCCTCCAGCACCGTCGAGGCGACGATCCGGTCGATGCGGAAATGCCGGTAGTCCTGCCGTAGCTCGCACCACCCGCCGACCAGCGTGACATCGACGTAATAGGCCATCCCGAGCGGCCAGATCGTGCGATCGGTGCGCGCGCCTTGCTCGTTGGCGTAGGTGATGCGCAGCTTGCGGGTGGAGCGGATCGCCTCACGCAAGGCGGCCGGGTCGATGCCCCGCGGTTCGGCCGTGCTGCCGTCCGAGACATAGATCGGCGCATCGCTGAGTTGCCCCCGCAGCGCCTGCGGCACCACGTCGGCGAGCTTTGCCAGCACGCTGTCGGCCGCCGCCTGCATCGTCTTGTCGCGCAGCCGGCGCACCAGGCGGGCGCCGACGGCGATCGCGTCCACCTCCTCGATGGTGAACATCAGCGGCGGCAGGTCGAAGCCGCGGCGCAGCACGTAGCCGATGCCGGCGGCGCCCTCGATCGGCACGCGGCGGGCCTGCAGCGTGGCGATGTCGCGGTAGACCGTGCGCACGGTCACTTCCAGCGTCTCGGCCAGCGTCGCCGCGGTGGTCGGGCGGCTGGCCGAACGCAGCAGCTGGATGATGTCGAACAGCCGATCGGCGCGGCGCATGCGGCATCTCCGGAGCGTGCGATTGTTCCTGACATAACGCTGTCAGGAGGGGCTGGCTAGGGTCGCGTCCGTTGTCAGGAGGAGGACGGGCGATGCGGCAATCCTGGGTGGGCGTGACGCTGGTGCTGATGTCCTCCGTCGCGTTCAGTTCGGCCGGCTATTTCACCCGGCTGATCCCGCTGGACGTGTGGACGATGCTGTTCTGGCGCTGCCTGTTCGGTGGGCTGTTCATCGCCCTGTGCGTGCTGCTGCACCACCGCGGCCGGGTGTGGGAGGCATGGCGGGGCCTGGGCGTCAGCGGGCTGCTGATCGCGCTGTGCTCGACCGTGTCGACGCTGTGCTTCATCAATGCGCTGCGGCTGACCAGCGTGGCCGACGTCAACGTGATCTTCGCGACCGCGCCGTTCGTGTCGGCTGGCCTGGCCTGGGCCTTTACCGGCACGCGGGAGAGCCGCGCGACGCTCGCCGCGAGTTCCGTGGCGCTGCTGGGCGTCGCGATCATGGTCGATGCCGCGGTGACCGAGGGGCACTGGCTGGGCGACCTGCTGGCGCTGGTGATGACCGTGCTGCTGGCGGCGATGATGGTGATGATCCGGCATCGCAAGCCGGGCCCCGCGCTGCCGGCGGCCAGCCTGTCGGCCTTCCTCGCCGCGCTGGCGGTGCTGCCCTGGGCGCATCCGCTGGCGGTCGGCCGGCACGACATGGGGCTGCTGGTGCTGTTCGGGGTCAGCCAGTTCGGCCTGGGCCTGGCGCTGCTGACAGTGGGGACGCGGCTGATCTCGGCCACCCGCGCGGCGCTGCTGAGCGCGCTGGAAATGCCGTTCGCAATCGCCTGGGTGTGGATCGGGCTGAGCGAAGCACCGACGCTGGCCGCAACCGTCGGCGGCACGGTGGTGATGGGGGCGGTGCTGGGCGATCTGCTGTGGCAACGCCGCGGCCTGCGATGACCGTAGTGTGCGTTGACGAGCGGCGAGCTGTCTCGCCACACTTCCTGGCACGGAACATCTGCATGCGGGTTTATTGTTCCGAACAAGAAAAGAAAATAGGGAGTGATGTCCATGTCCGGATATTCGCGATCCGACTCATCCGTGCCGTGGTGGAAAGAGCCAACCAAGGATCAATGGTACGCGTATACTGCCGCCTGGCTTGGCTGGACGTTGGATGCGTTCGACTTTACCGTGTTCCTGTTCCTTCTTGTGCCGATTGCCAAGGAGTTCAATGCGTCCCTGACGTTGGTGGTGCTGGTCGGCTCGCTCACCATGTGGATGCGCTTCGCCGGCGCCATCGCCTCCGGCTGGATGGCCGACCGACTCGGGCGGCGCGCGCCGCTGATGATCTCCATCCTGTGGTACTCGGCGTGCAACTTCATCGCCGGGTTCTCACCGACCTTCCTGTTCCTGCTGGTGTTTCGCACGCTGCTGGGTATCGGCATGGGCGCGGAGTGGCCCGCCGGCGCGGCGCTTGCCATGGAATCCTGGCCGCCGCGTTCCCGCGGACTGATGGCCAGCGTGCTGCAAGGTTCCTGGGCGCTGGGCTACCTCGTCGCCGCGGTGTTGTACGCCACGGTCTACAGCTATATCGGCTGGCGCGGCATGCTGTGGGTCGGCGTCCTGCCGGCACTCGCCGTGGTGTGGATCCGGGTCTACGTGAAAGAGCCGGAGATCTGGATCGAGAACCAGAAGCTGCAGAAGGTGCAGAAAGCCCAGATGAAGGTCCCGCTGCTCGCGATCTTCCGCCGCGGCGTCCTGCTGAACACCGTGACCGCCTGCTGGTGGATGGCAAGCGCCTTCACCGTCTACTACTCGGTGTTCGGCCTGTTCGCCGCCTACCTGCAGAAGGACCTGCATTTGTCCGCCGCCGATGTCGGCTGGCCGCTGGCGTTCTCCAACGGGCTGACCTTCCTGGCGAGCTTCTTCTGGGGCACGCTGTCGGACCGGATCGGCCGGCGCTGGGCGATGATCATTCCCGCGATCATCGGCTTCGCCATCACGCCATTCTATCTGCTGACCGTCGACTTCACGACCATCGCGGTCGCGTTCTCCGTGCAGGGCGCCTTTGCCGGCGCGATCTACGGCCAGAACCCCAGCTACCTGTCCGAGCGGTTCCCGACCGAGGTGCGGGCGACGGCGTCGGCGTTCTGCTATCATCTGGGTGCCGTGGTGGCGGGATTCGTGACACCGATCCTGACCTGGTTCGCGGTCGATCGCGGCATGGGCTTCGCGATGCCGATGCTGGTCGCGACCTCCGGCGGCCTGGTCAGCTTCGTCCTGGCATTGCTGGTCGGCCCCGAGACCAAGGGCAAAGTCCTCGTCGCTGACCTGCAAATCATCGAGGCCGCCGAGATGCCCTGACCGCCGTCGCGCCGAGCGGCAGGGCGGACGCCATGCGGCGGCCCTGCCGCAGGCGATGTTGTCCCGACCGGCCCCAGCCGCGGTGCAGTTCCGTTTGCCTGCGAAACGCGGTAGCGTGCCGTCGCTTTGGGGCGCGCCCCCGCAAGCGATCCGACCCGGCCGGGATGGCGCCGGCCGAAGCTGGTGGTCACGCTCATGCAATGGGTCTTCCTGGTGCTTGCGCTGTCGGCCGCGCTGGCCGAGTTGCACACTGGCACGTTCTACCTCGCCGCGGTCGCAGCCGTGTCGCTGGCCACCTGGGTGCTGGGCTTCTGGCTGCCCGAGGAGCCGCTGATCTTCGTGTTCGTCGGTGGCTGCGTCGTGGCGGTGGCGTTGGTCTGGTTTTATCACCGGCATTTGCCGCATGGCCGGGTACTGGCTGATTTCGACACCGGCCAGGAAGCCACCGTCGCCGCCGTCCTGCCCGGCGGCAGGCTGACCGTCACCTATCGCGGCACCCGCTGGGATGCCGTGCTGGACGGCGGCCCGCCCCCGCCGGTCGGGACGGTGCTGCGGATCACCCGCAAGACCGGCAGCGTCCTGCATGTCGCGGCGCGATCCGTCCCCCATCGATCGGTCCAGGAGACCTCGTAATGCCGGAAGCCCTCGCCTCGCTGATTGTTATCGTCCTCCTGGCGTTGGTGGCGCTGTCCATCCTGCGCTCCGCCCTGCGCATCGTGCCCCAGCAACAGGAATGGGTGGTCGAGCGCCTCGGCAAGTTCAGTCGTGTGCTGAAACCCGGGCTGAACTACCTGACGCCGTTCGTCGATCGGGTGGCGTTCCGCTTCGACACGCGTGAGGTACCGACCGAAGTGCCGCCGCAGACCTGCATCTCGCTCGACAACACCACACTGACGGTGGACGGCTTCCTGTATTTGCAGATCACCGACCCGGTGAAGGCGGCCTATGGCTCCAGCAGCCCGATGAACGCGGCGATGCAGTTGGCACAGACCACGATGCGGTCGGAGATCGGCAAGCTACATCTGGACCAGGCGCTGTCGTCGCGGCAGTTGCTGAACACCGCGGTGGCGGCGTCGGTCGACGAGGCAGCGGTGAACTGGGGCATCAAGGTGCTGCGCTACGAGATCAAGGACATCAACCCGCCGATCGAGATCCTGCGCGCGATGGAGTTGCAGATCACCGCGGAGCGCGAAAAGCGCGCCACGGTCGCGCGGTCGGAGGGGCAGCGCCAGCAGCAGATCAACACGTCGGAGGGCCAGCGCCAGCAGGATATCAACGTCGCCGAAGGGCGGCGCCAGGCGGAGGTGCTGCGCGCCCAGGGCGAGGCGAAGGCGATCGAGCTGGTGGCGACGGCGAGCGCCGCGGCGATCCGCATGATCGGCGAGGCGGCGGTGACCGAGGGCGGCATGGCGGCGCTGCAGATGCAGTTGGCGAAGGATTTCATCGGGCAGTGGGGCAATCTGGCGAAGGCGGGCACGACGCTGATCGTGCCGGCGGATCTGGGGAATGTGGGCTCGATTGTCGGGACGGCGCTGCAGATGGTGCGGGGCGAGATGCGGCCGGGGGCGGCGCCGCTGGCTGCCGGCGGGTCGGTGCCGAAGGTGGGATGAGGGGCGGCGTTCGGCCAGGCGCCTTGGCCGCCCCATCAGTCCCTAAACCATTGCACCGATCGTCGACCGGAACCGCGTCAGGGCATAGGTGAACAGCACCGCCCCGATCGCCGCCAGTGCCACCAGTTGCGGCCACACCACCGACAGCCCTGCGCCGCGATACAGGATCGCCTGTGCCAGCATCACGAAATGCGTGGTCGGAGCGGCCAGCATGATGAACTGCACCGCCACCGGCATGCTCTCGCGCGGCGTCATCCCACCCGACAGCATTTCCAGCGGCAACAGGACAAGGATCAGCAGCAGGCCGAACTGCGGCATGGACCGCGCGATCGTGCCAAGGAAGATGCCCATGGAGGTCGTGGCGAACAGGTGAACCGTCACGCCGGCCAGGAACAGCAGAACGGAGCCCTCGATCGGCACGCCCAGCAGCCCCTGCACCACGAACAGCAAGGCGGCGGCGGTCGCCAGAATCACGACCAACGCCATCGACCACACCTTGGCGATCATGATCTCGACCGGCGTGACCGGCATCACCAGCAGGTGCTCGATCGTGCCGTGCTCGCGTTCGCGGATCAGTGCCGCGCCGGGCAGCACGATCGAGAGCATCGTCACCTGGTTGATCAGCTCCATGACCGCGCCGAACCAGGATTTGTTCAGTTCCTGGTTGAAGCGCGCCCGCAGTACCAGGTCCACGGCATCGGTCTGGACCGCGCGATTGCGCTGGGTGAACTCGTTCACTGCTCCGGTTACGATGGTCTGGATATAGCCGGACCCGGTGAACGCCTGGCTCATGCGGGTGGCATCCACGTTCAGCTGGATGGTCGGGTTGCGCCCGCCCAGCAGGTCCTGCTGGAACTGGGGCGGGATGTCCAAGGCAAAGGTGTCGGTGCCGGCATCCATCCGCGCGTCCATCTCGGCTGTGGTGATGAGGGACGGGGACTCGAAATACGGCCGGTAGAATGCCCCGACGATGCGCGTGGACGCCGGTGAGCGGTCCTCATCGACAATGGCGATCGGTGCCCGCGTGAGCGTCTCCGGCACCGCGGTCGCCGCAGTATAGATCGCCACCGTGAAGGAATAGGCGATCAGCACCAGCATCATCGGATCGCGCAGCAGGCTGCGGAGTTCCTTGATGCCCAGGTTCAGCACGTTGGCCAGGCGCATCGTTCAGCGCTCCTGTTTCTTCAGCAGTGCGACGCTGAGCCCAAGCAGCACCGGAAGGGCGATGGCGAGCGGCAGGAAGCTGCCGTACAGGTCGGAGAATTGCAGCGCCTTGGAGAAGGTTCCGCGTGCGATCGTCAGGTAATGCGCGGTCGGGAAGATCGCGCCGATCAGTGCGCCGAAACCCTCCAGCGACGAGACCGGGTCGATCATGCCGGAGAACTGCGTCGCGGGCAGGATCGTGAGCACCGCCGTGCCGAAGATCGCCGCGATCTGGCTGCGCATGAAGGTGGAGATCAGCAGGCCCAACGCCGTGGTGTCGGCAACGTACAGCAGCGTCCCCGCCGCCAGGGTCGGAAAGCTGCCTTTCAGCGGCACCCCGAACACCGTGACTGCCAGCAGCGTGAGGAACAGGAAATTCAGCAGGGCCAGCGCGATGTAGGGCAATTGCTTGCCCAGCAGGAATTCCAGCCGGGTCACCGGCGTGACGTAGAGATTGACGATCGAGCCAAGCTCCTTCTCGCGCACCACGCTGAGGGCAGCCAGCATTGCCGGGATCAGGATCAGCAGCACCGGGATCATGGCCGGCACCATGGCCACGAGGCTCTTGACGTCGGGATTGTAGCGGAAGCGGATCTCGATGGTGAACGCGTCGGGGGTGCCGGCCTGTGGCGCAGGCGCGCGCGTGGCCAGCCACAACGCGTGCATGCCCTGCACGTAGCCCTGTGCGGTTTCCGCTCGCGTCGGCATCGCGCCGTCGATCCAGGCGGCGATCTGGACCGGCCGTCCGCGGGCGAGGTCGCGCGCGAACCCCGGTGGGATCTCGATCGCCAGGCTCAGCTCGCCATCCCGCATGCGCCGGTCCAGTTCGGCATAATCGGCGATCGGCGGGTGCTGCACGAAATAGCGGGAGCCGGCGAGGTTCAGGATGTAGTCGCGGCTGGTGGTGGTCTGGTCGCGGTCCAGGACGGCGAACGGCAGGTTCTCCACGTCCATCGTGATGCCGTAGCCCATGATGAGCATCAGGATGACGGTGCCGAGCAAGGCGAGGGTGGCACGGATCGGATCGCGACGCAGCTCCAGCGCCTCGCGTCGTGAGTAGCTGAGCATGCGGCGCGGGTCGAACCGGCGCGGCCGTGCCTGGCGCGGAGGCACCGTGGGGACGGGACCTGGGGAAACAGCATCCGGGGGCGGCGTCGGATCCGCCGGTATCTTGGTGGCAGCCCCAGGGGCAACGCCTGTATCCGGACCTGCGGCAGCCTCCTCCAGGTAGCTGATGAACGCGTCTTCGAGGGTTTGCACGCCCCGCTTCTCGAGCAGCGCAGCCGGCGCATCGCTGACCAGGACCCGGCCCGCATGCATCAGCGAGATGCGGTCGCAGCGCGCCGCCTCGTTCATGAAGTGCGTCGAGATGAAGATCGTCACGTGATCCTGCCGCGCGAGGTCGATCATGATCTGCCAGAAGGCATCGCGGGCGATCGGATCGACGCCCGAGGTCGGCTCGTCGAGGATCAGCATCTCCGGGCGGTGGATCATGGCCACGGCGAGGGACAGCCGCTGGCGCTGTCCCAGCGGCAGGGCGTCGGGCAACGCGTCGATGATCCCGGTCAGGTCGAACCGGCGTGCCATTTCGCCGACGCGTGCGGCAATGGCGTCCGCCGGCACCTGGAACAGCCTGGCATGCAGCTCCAGGTTCTGCCGCACCGTCAGTTCGGTGTACAGCGAGAAGCTCTGCGACATGTAGCCGACGCGGCGGCGGGTCTCCAGGTCGTGCGGGTTCACCTTCTGGCCGAACAGCCAGGCTTCGCCTTCGCTCGCCGCCAGCAGGCCGGTCAGCATCTTCATCGTCGTCGTCTTGCCGCAGCCGTTGGAGCCGATGAAGCCGAAGATCTCGCCGCGGATGATGCGGAAGCTGACATGGTCCACGGCCACGAAGTCGCCGAACCGCATCGTCAGGTCATGGGCCTCGATCGCCGCCGGCGCATCGGGCGGAATATCGAGTGGCGGGATCTCCAGCACGCGATGGCCGCGTCGCCGGTTCTCCGGCAACAGGGCGATGAAGGCGGCCTCCAGCGCGGTCGTCCCGGTCTGGCGCAGGAGCTGCGCCGGGGAGCCGGTGGCGAGGATGCGTCCGGCATCCATCGCGACGAGCCAGTCGAACCGTGCCGCTTCCTCCATGTAGGCGGTGGCGACGATCACGCTCATGCCGGGGCGGCCCTGGCGGATGCGGGCGATCAGCTCCCAGAACTGCCGGCGCGACAACGGGTCCACGCCAGTGGTCGGCTCGTCCAGGATCAGCAGTTCGGGGTCGTGGATCAGGGCGCAGCACAAACCAAGCTTCTGCTTCATGCCGCCGGACAGCTTGCCGGCCGGGCGCTCGGCGAACGGGGCGAGGCCGGTGCTGTCGAGCAGGGCGGCGATCCGCTTGGCCCGTTCGGCGGTGTCGTAGCCGAACAGGCGGCCGAAGAAGTCGATGTTCTCGAACACCGACAGCGTCTGGTAGAGGTTCTTGCCGAGGCCTTGCGGCATGTAGGCGATGTGCGGCCCCGTGTTGCGCCGGTGTGCGGCCTGCGCCATGTCGCCGCCGAGGACTTCGACCCGCCCGCCCTGCACCGCCCGGGCACCGGCGACCAGCGCGAGCAGGCTCGATTTGCCGACCCCGTCGGGCCCGATGAGGCCCACCATGCAGCCGGCCGGTATCGTCAGCGAGATGGCCTGCAGCGCCTGGGTGGCGCCGTACCGCAATGCCACGTCGTGCAACCGTGCAACCGGTTCCGGTGCGGGCGCAGGCTGCGACGGGGTAGCGGAGGGGGTCACTTCGGCAGCCGCACCTGCAGGTTTGCCGGCCAGTCGACACGCGGATCGGTCCGCACATAGGCCATGCCGGGCAGGCCGGTTTTGACGTCCCGGATATACTGCTTCAGCAGGTCCGGACTGATCCGTGCCTTGACCCGGAACATCAGTTTCTGCCGCTCCTCCGCGGTCTCCACGGTCTTCGGCGTGAACTGGGCGACGTCGGCCACGAAGGAAGCCTGGGCCGGGATGACGTATTGCGGTGCGGCATCCAGCACCAGCCGGATTTCCGTCCCGAGCGCCACGCGTCCGGCCGCCTCGGTCGGCAGGAAGAAGGTCATATAGACATCCGCGAGATCGACCATGTTCAGGACGCGCCCGCCGGCCGAGAGCACTTCCCCCGGCTGTGCGACGCGGTACTGCACACGGCCGTCGCGCGGCGAGCGCAGCGTGCTGTCGTCGATATCGGCCTGGATGCGCTGGATGGTTGCGTGCGCGGCCTCGACGGTCGACTGCGTCCGGACCACCTCCGAATGGGCGGTGTTCAACGCCGCGTCGGCAGCAGCGACCTGGGCGTTGGCGGCTGCGACGGCCGCCCGGGCACCCTGGAACGTCGCGCGGTCGTCGTCGAGCCGCTGGATCGGTGCGGCGCCGCGCGGCGCCAGTTCCTGCGACCGGGCCAGGTGGCGTTGCGCGGAGTCCAGTTCGGCTTCGCGCTGCGCCACCAGGGCCTCGGCCGCGGTCTTCTCGGCCTCGCGCTGGGTGACCTGGCTTTTGGCGGTGTCGATGCTGATGCGGGCCTGCTGCAGCTGCGCCTCCGCTTCGCGGCGCTGCGCCTCCAGCACGGCCGTGTCCATCGTGGCCAGGACCTGGCCGGCGCTGACGAAATCGCCTTCGTCTGCCAGCACCTCCGTCACCCGGCCGGCCGCTTTGGTCGCAATGTCGATCTCGACGGCCTCGATCCGGCCGTTGCCGCTGGCCAGACCGGCCGGCAATCCGCGCGGGGCGACAAGCTGCCAGGCCGAGTAGGCGCCGACGCCTGCGACGGCGACGAGCGCTAGCGTGAAGGCCCGCCTGGGAATCTGCATTCTTGCCTGCCTCGGCACGTGGGAAGATTCGCCTGCGGCGTCCTCTCCCATGCCGGGACGGCCGGCGCCATGAGGCAGATCAATCCCCGCCGAAAGGCGACGACTCTCCCGAAACGTGATGATCGTCGATCCCCGCCGGTCATCCCCGCTCGGACATGCCGAGGGACGGCCAGAGGGACAGTCAGACGAAAAGCCGCCGGCCGCCCCCCCGGGATACCGGGGATGACGGGCCGCGCTCGCCGGCCTGCTACGCCGCGCCGAACACCCGCTCGAACACCCGGTCCACCGACCTCAGGTGCAGGGCCGGGTCCATCGCGGCATCCAGCGTCTCGGCCGGCACGCGCTCCGCCACTGCCGGGTCGGCCAGCAGGTTCTCGCGGAAGCTGCGCCCGCCGACGGTGCCGAGCCGGGTCCAGGTCTCCATCGCGCAGCGTTGCACGATGCGGTAGGCGTCTTCGCGCAGGATGCCGGATTTGGTCAGTGCCAGCAGGACCTCGCCCGAGTGCACCACGCCGCCCAGGCTCTCCAGGTTCGCCTTCATCCGCTCCGGGTAGACCACCAGCCGCTCCATCATCCCGGCCAGCCGGCCCAGTGCGAAGTCCAGCGTGACCGTGGCATCCGGGCCGATCATCCGCTCCACGCTGGAGTGGCTGATGTCGCGCTCATGCCACAGCGTCACGTTCTCCAGCGCCGGCACCACGGCGCTGCGCACCATGCGGGCCAGGCCCGTCAGGTTTTCGCTCAGCACCGGGTTGCGCTTGTGCGGCATCGCCGACGAGCCTTTCTGGCCCGGATGGAAGAACTCCTCGGCCTCCCGCACTTCGCTGCGCTGCAGGTGGCGCACTTCGGTGGCCAGCCGCTCGATGCCGCTGGCGATCACGCCCAGCGTGCAGAAGAACGCGGCGTGCCGGTCGCGCGGGATGATCTGCGTCGACACCGGTTCGGCGCGCAAACCGAGCTTCTCGGCGACGTAGTCCTCCACCGAGGGATCCAGGTGCGCGAAGGTCCCGACCGCACCGCTGATCTGGGCCACCGCGACCTCGGCCCGCGCCGCTACCAGCCGTTCCCGGTTGCGGGCGAACTCCGCATAGTGGCCGGCGAGCTTCAGGCCGAACGTGGTGGGTTCGGCGTGGATGCCGTGGCTGCGCCCGATCGTGAGGGTGTATTTGTGCTCCAGCGCGCGCGCCTTCAGCGCCGCCAGCACCGCGTCCAGGTCGGCCAGCAGCAGGTCCGCCGCCTGGGTCAACTGGACCGACAGGCAGGTGTCCAGCACGTCGGAGCTGGTCATGCCCTGGTGCACGAAGCGGCTGTCCGGCCCGATGCCCTCGGCGAGCCAGGTCAGGAACGCGATCACGTCGTGACGCGTTTCCCGCTCGATCGCGTCGATCCGCTCGATTTCGGCGGCGTTGATGCCGGCGAGTTTCGCGTCGCCCTTGGTGCGGATGGTGCGGGCGGCTTCCGCGGGAATGGCGCCGATCTGCGCCATGCCTTCGGCCGCCAGGGCCTCGACCTCGAACCAGATGCGGTAGCGGTTCTCGGGCGCCCAGATCGCCGCCATCTCGGGCCGTGAATAACGAGGGATCATCGCGGTCTTGTCCGTTTGCGTGATGGCTTTACGTACTGAGGGGCCAGCTAGACCCCGTTCCGGCGTTTGACAAGCGCCACCCGCCTGATTCGCCGGAGAGCCTGCCGTATGGACGTCGCCACGCTGACCACGGACCTCGCCGCGCTGGCGCAGGTGGTGATGATCGACATTGCGCTGGCGGGCGACAATGCGGTGGTGGTGGGCATGGCGGTGGCCGGCCTGCCGTCCAAGCAGCGCCGGGCCGCGGTGCTGCTGGGCGTGGCAGGCGCCACCGGCATCCGCATCATCCTGGGCGTGGTGGCGCTGGAGCTGCTGGCGGTGATCGGGCTGCTGCTGGCCGGTGGGCTGCTGCTGCTCTGGGTGTGCTGGCGCATGTATCGGGAGCTGCGTCGGCCGCACCATCAAGCCGCCGCCCCGGCCCGCAAGACGCTCGGCCAGGCGATGCTGCAGATCATCCTGGCCGATCTGTCGATGTCGCTCGACAACGTCCTCGCCGTCGCGGGGGCCGCGCATGGCCGCACCTGGATCCTCGTGCTCGGCCTGATGCTGTCGGTGGTGCTGATGGGCATCGCCGCCAACCTGATCGCCAAGGTGCTGGAGCGGCAGCGCTGGATCGCCTGGATCGGGTTGCTGATCGTGCTGTACGTTGCGCTGCAGATGATCTGGCATGGCGGGTTCGAGGTCGCGGGCGCGTTGAAACACTGATCGGGCGTGCCGGAAGATTGGTTGCGCGGGACGAGTGAATCAGGCACATGAGCGAACGCTGCCCCAACAATCTGCAAGGCCCCTCCGGACGATGCGCGACATCCGCTCGATCATCCGCCGTATCCTGCTGTCGGTTTTCCTGCTGTCGCTGATCGCCGGTACCGGAACGTTCTACTTCGTGCTGCACGACCGTGCCGTGCAGCAGGCCGAGGAACAGGCGCGCACCCTGCTCGCCACCGCGCTCGCCGTGCGCAGCTACACCAACGAACACATCCTGCCGAAGCTGTCCCAGCTGCCCCCGACCACGTTCAATGAGGAGACGGTGCCGTCGTTCGCCGCGCAGACCGTGTTCCGCTCCCTGGGCGGCCAATCCAGCGGCTACACATACCGGGAGCCAGCGCTGAACCCGACCAGCCCGGCGGATCGCGCCTCGGCGTTCGAGATCGATCTGATCCGCCAGTTCCGCGACCGCGACACGCTGACCGAACTGACCGGCGTGCATGACAGCGGTACCGAGCGGCTGTTTTATGTGGCGAAGCCGATGCGGATCACCAACGCCGCCTGCCTGATCTGCCACGACACGCCCGAGCGTGCGCCGCCCGCGATGCTGGCACGCTACGGCAGCGCCAACGGGTTCGGCTGGCAGCTCAACGAGGTGATCGGGATCCAGCTGCTCACCGTGCCGGTGACGCGCCAGTTCAGCGGGCTGATGACGTTGACGGCCTACCTCGCCGGCGGCCTGCTGCTGATCTTCACGCTGTGCTACGCGGCACTGTCCGCCACGCTGGATGCGCTGCTGGTGCAGCCGCTGAAATCGCTGGCGACCGCGGCCGATGCGGCGAGCGTGTCGGGCGGCCATGCGGTGAGCGTGCCGCGCGGGGCGGCCTCTGAACTCAGCTCGATCGCCGCGGCCATCGAACGCCTGCGCCGCAGCCTGGCCCGCAGCATGGCCCAGCTCGGCCGCGACGACTCGGCGCGATAAAAGGGAGGGGCCGATGAGCGGGCACGTCTCCATGCGGCTGGGCTGGCCGATCGCGCTGGCGCTGCTGGCCACCGCCGCTTGGCTGCTCGCCTCCGTCGGCCACACCGACCCGCTGCTCGGGCTGCCGGACGCCCAGACGGCGCTGGATGCGGTGACCGAAATCGCCGGCGGCATCGCGGCCGTGCTGTTGCTGGGCCGGCTGGTGCTGGGCGTCGCCGGCACGCAGACCACCGGGTTTCATCGCGCGATCATCCATTTGCTGCTGACCTTCGTCGTGTCGTTCCTGGTGATGCGGCATTTCGGGTTCGACCTGCGCGCGATCCTGGCGACTTCGGCGATCCTGACCGCGGCGGTGGGGTTCGCCATGCAGCCGACCCTGGGCACCATGATCGCCGGCTTCACGCTGCACCTGGACGGCATCGTCAAACCGGGCGACGGGATCATGTACGACGGCGAGCTGGTCCGCGTCGTGTCGATGAACTGGCGATCGGTCACCGCACGGCGCAAGGACAATACGCTGGTGATCTTCCCGAACAGCCAGGTCTCCGACCGCGTCACGGAAGTGTTCCGCAACGGCGCCTCGCTGCGGGTCACCAGCACGTTCTACGCGCCGTTGAACGTGCCGCCGCAACGGGTCTCGGCCCTGGTCACCGATGCGGTGTCCGACTTCGCATTGGTCGACACGACGCGGCCGGTGGCGGTCGGGCCGCTTGGGTTCGAGCTGACGCAGGCGGCGATTCGCTACCGGCTGCGCTATTCCATCCTCGATCCGTTCGAGAAAGGCGACGTGGAGATGGAGCTGCTGCGGCGGCTCTGGTACGTGTTCCAGCGCAACGAGATCCTGCTGCCGGTGTCGCGCCTGTTCGGCGATCCGCGCGGGCTGTCGGTGCCGACGATGGACCGGCCGATGCTCGCCGGCTGGACCCAGGCGGCGCTGGCGGCCGGCGGCGCGTTGCAGCTCGGCGCGGATGCGGCGGCCGCGATGGAGGCGCTGGGGCGCGAGGGAAGGCTGCTGCTCTACGCCCCGGACGAGCGGCTGGTGCTGCCGGATGGCATGGATGCGTGGCGGTTCCTGCTGGTGCATGGGCGGGCGGTGGACTCGCACGAATACGGCCTGGACGAGGCCGATCCCCGCCGCCCCACGCTGCCCGCCTGGTCGCTGGGGCCGGACGCGTCGGTGCGGCGGGTGGCGGAGCGCCTGGCGCGGCATATCGGCCCGTACGCCGAGATCGCGGTCCGGCGTGCGGCGCGGGCGACCTCGGACCTGTCGGCGCTATGCCACGCGGTGGCGAAGGAGATCGACGACCCGAAGGAACGGACCCGGTTCCTGGCCGAGGTCGCGCCAGGGGATGACGCGGCACACGGGCCGGGGCTGGTGTTCCGCGCGCGGCGGAATGCGGCGGGGGCGCTGATCTGCCACCTGGCGCTGCGGGCGCAGGGGGAGGTGGCGGTGATCGCAATCCCGCCCGGGTTGCTGGACGCGGCCCGGCGGGCGGCGGAGTAGCGGCAATCGCCTGAAGCGGGAAGGGTCAGGGCGCTGCCCCAACCTTCCTTCAGCCGATCACTCTCGACAGGCGGCGCCGGCGATTCCACGGTGCAGGTGGTTTCGCATGGAGGAAACGCATGGCCGACAATCCGCGCTGGACGCGCCGTCCCGAGGGCTCGACCTGGGGCGATTTCGGGCCCGACGACGAACTGGGCCGCCTGAACCTGGTCACCCAAGAGAAGGTGTTGCAGGGCATTGCCGAGGTGAAGCTCGGGAAAACCTTTTGCCTGTCGCTGCCGCTGGATTATCCCGGCGGCAACGTCATCAACCCGCGCCGCACGCCGCCGGTGCTGAAGCCGACCGAACGCAACGGGCGGCCAAATATGAACTATCCCCTGCGCTGCGACGATCCGACTGCGCTCGATATTGTCTGCGACGACCAGGTCTTGCTGACGCTGCAGTATTCCACGCAATGGGACAGCCTGTCGCATGTCGGGCAGATGTTCGACGTGGACGGCGATGGCAAGCCCGAGGATGTTTTCTACAACGGCTTCCAGGCCGGGCGCGATATCATCGGCCCGGTCTATTACGACGCGAAGGGCAACCAGACGCGGTCCAACCTGCCGTCGGGCGCGCGGCGCCTGGGGGTGGAGAACATGGCCAAGGCCTGCGTGCAGGGTCGCGCGGTGATGATCGACCTGGAGGCGCATTTCGGTCGCACAGGCCACATCGTCGGCTACGACGACCTGATGCGCGTGCTGGATGCTGACAAGGTCGAGGTGACGCCTGGCGATTTCGTCTGCATCCGGACGGGGTTCGCGCAGTTGCTGCTGGACATGAACAAGCAGCCGGACCCGAAAGTGCTGTTCTCGACGACGTCCGCGCTCGACGGCCGCGATGCGCGCTTGCTGCGATGGGTTACCGACAGCGGCGCGGTGGCGTTGCTGGCCGACAACTACGCGGTGGAGGCGGCACCCGCGCGGCCATGCGCCGACGACTACTGCGCCACCTTGCCGCTGCACGCCCATTGCCTGTTCAAGCTTGGATGTTACCTGGGCGAAATGTGGTACCTGACGGAGCTGGCGGATTGGCTGCGGGCGAATGGGCGGAGCCGGTTCCTGCTGACCGCCCCGCCGTTGCGGTTGCCCGGTGCGGTAGGGTCTCCGGCGACACCGGTCGCGACGGTCTGATGCGGGGTGGGGACAGGGCCTTCCCCCGGGTCATCGGCGGGGAAGGCCACGGCGGCGCGTGGCGTTCGGGTGTACCGGCTGCGGGACGTTCGGCTAAATGCGGCGGCGCAGGAAGGCCTCCCACACGGCACCGCCAAACAGGAGAAGGCCGACGAGCATATAGCCTTCCGCCACGTGGTCGGACAGCAAGTCGGCAAAGCGAACGAACAGGAAGGAGGCCAGCGTCAGAAAGCAGACCAGCGCGAAGGCCATGTTCGGCCCTTCGGTGAAGCTTGCATGGTCCCGTGAGTGAGACAGCAGGAGGAACAACAGGAACGCCACGCAGGTGGGAAGCGGTGCGAGTGAAACCACATAGGTCATGGCCAGATAGAATATCCCACTGTGGTGACCGGACCGTTAAGCTGCGTCGCGTCCGGGTTGTCTTCCATGGACGGCTTGATGCCGGCCTGGAACGGCTCTGCACGTCGCCGCGTTTCTACCATACGCGTGCATCGAGACGCTGCACAGCGGCCACGCCGGCGCGGTTGCCGTCACGCCACGCCGGTCTTGTGCAGACGGGCGAGGTCGTCCGCCTCGACCCCACACAAAGCGGCCAGCAGCGCGTCCGTGTGTTCGCCCAGCAGGGGCGGACGCGTGATCTCGGCAGGTGAATCGGAGAGTTTGATCGGACAGCCGACGGTCTGGTATGTGCCGCGCGTCGGGTACTCCACGTCCACGATCATGTCGCGCGCGTGCAGATGCGGGTCGGCCAGCACCTCGCCGGTGTCGAGGCAGGCGCCACACGGCACGCCAGCTGCGCCCAGGATGCGCATCGCCTCGTGCTTGCTGCGCTGGCGCGTCCAGGCCGCGACGATCGCGTTCAGTGCGGCGCGGTTCTCCCAGCGTGCCTCCGCCGAACCGAAGCGCGGGTCGTCCGCCAGGTTCGGCATCCCCATTGCCGCGATCAGGGGTTGCCACATCTGCGGTTGGGCGAAGATGTAGACATGATCGTTCGGCCCACCCGGCGCGCACGGGTAGGTCGTTCCGGGTACGGTGCGGCCCAACTGGTTGCCCGTGCGCGGCGGTGGGTGGCCGAAACGCTGGTGGTCGCGCAAGGAGACGCGGATCAGGTTGACCACCGCGTCCTGCATGGAGACTTCCACGTGCTGGCCTTTGCCGGTGGCGTGGCGCTGCTGCAGCGCGGCGAGGATGCCGATCGCCATGTGCATGCCGGTGCCGGAATCGCCGATCGCGGGGAACACGTAGGTGGGCGGGTTCTCCGGAAAGCCGGTCACGGCCATGGCGCCGCCCATGGCCTGGGCGATCGGCTCGAAGCTTTTGAAGCCGCTATAGGGGCCGTAGGTGCCGAAGCCCTTGATGGTGGCGTAGACCAGCCGCGGGTTGATCTGCCTGAGCGTGTCGTAGCCGAGGCCCAGGCGGTCGAGCGCGCCGGGGCCGAAGTTTTCCAGCAGCACGTCGGACTGGGCGATGACCTGCTTGAACAGGGCTTTGCCCTCGTCGGTCTTCAGGTTGAGCGTGAGGCTTTGCTTGTTGGCGTTGAGGATCAGGAAGAACAGGCTGTCGCTGTCCGGCTTGTCGCGCATGTTGGTGCGGGCGACGTCGCCGCCTTGGGGTTCCTCCAGCTTGATCACTTCGGCGCCGAGGAAGCCCAGGATCTGGGCGCAGGCCGGGCCTGCCTGGTTGTGCGTCATGTCAATGACGCGGATGCCTTGAAGTGCCTGGCTCATGGTTGTGGTCTTCCCTCCCTTTGGTTGGGGAGAGTGTGGGGCTGTTGGGGTGGGGTGGGAAGGGGTTGGCTTCGCGCGGCCTGTTGGCTGCGGGGATGGTCTCAATGATTCGGCAAGGTTTGGCTGGCAGGATCTTCTTGCAGAAGAAATGGAACCACAGATGCACGCGGATGCACACAGATGAGACCGTGCTGAACGGATTGTCCGAGCGAATCATCGGGTGCGCGATGACGGTGCTCAATTCGCTCGGGGCCGGATTTCTGGAGAAGGTCTATGAGAACGCCTTGGCGCACGAATTGCGCAAGGTCGGCCTGTCTGTATCGCAGCAACATGGCGTGGTCGTTACGTACGACGGGGTCGTCGTGGGTGCCTACGCGGTGGACCTGCTGGTCGAAGACAAGGTGCTCGTCGAGTTGAAGGCGGTGCGGGCGCTCGACGCTATCCATCGTGCCCAATGCCTGAACTACCTGAAAGCGACCGGGCTCACGCTCTGTCTGCTGCTCAACTTCGGTAAACCACGCCTCGAAATCACGCGGCTAGTCCTGAGTCCCGGAGACATCTGAATATCTGTGTGCATCCGCGTGCATCTGTGGTTCCATTGCTAAGTAATACCGAACGGTCAATACATTTGCCGGTTGGTGTCGCAACTATAATGTGGAGAAAGGAGGCTTGTACAGCCGCCGCATCCCACAGCCTTCTTTGATCGGCATATGTCGGTCAAGACTACCTTGCGGTCGCCTGCATTCCACGGAGCAGTGCCGCACGCGTGATTGCGCTTCGCTCGATCCGCCATGCCAGGCACAGAGCGACGGCGAGCAGCAGGAAGCCGCCGATCGGATGCAGTCCGAGGTAGAAGCTCCATGTGATGGCCAGCGCGGGCCACATCCACAGGCCCGCGAGGGCAGCGCGCTCCGGCCAGGCAAAGCCGGTCGAGAAGCCAGCCTGTGCCAGCACGGCAACCGCCAGCATGGCCGGGGTCGCGTCGTACACGTAGCCAAACGGCGTCGCCAGCAGAGGAAGGACGCAGGTCAGCGCGTTGCGCCAGCGTCGATCCGCATGGGGAAGCGACCAGGCGCGCACCACCAGCACGATGGCCACCAGAGCGGACAGGCTCTGCCCGATCGTGGCGAGGCGCCGATCGGCACCCCATCCCTGCAGCGTGACCCACATGGTCGGCATCGCGTATTGCGGCGGAATGCCGTATTCGTGCAGCAGCTGAGCGGTCATGCGCGGCATGCTTTGCGTCACGAATCCAATCCAGGCCTGCGGGCCGAAGACCACAACGGTTGCTGCGATCATCGCCACGGATACCAGTGCCGCTGCGGCGAAGGCGCGCCGATACCCGCCGGCGGCAAACGCGAATGGCAGCAGAATGCCGAGCTGCGGCTTGATGATAAGCAGGCCGGCGCAGGCACCGGCGAGAATGGGACGCCGGTCGACGCACCAGATGGCCGCGATCAGCAAGCCGGCTGTCAGGGCGCCATTCTGGCCGTAGGTAAGAGAATAGAAGGCGGCCGGGCTGAGCAGCACGATCAATGCGACGCGCCTGTCTGCCACCGCCGATCGCAGGACCAGGCCCAGGAAAGCGAAGGTCGCACCAAGCCAGACGATGAAGGCGACCGGGAGCGGGAGCAGGCCGAACGGCAACAGGAGCAGGAGCATCGTCGGCGGATAGGACCACGTCGCGAATGCCTGCATCGAGCCGGGAGCGAGCTGGGTTGCCAGCCAGGCATTGAACGAATCCGGATCGAATACCCGATCGAGGCTGCCGATCCAGAACAGCCTGGCGCCGCCCCAGAAATACGCAAAATCGTGCAGCAGCTGGTCGCTTGGATACGAGAAGAATCCTGCACCGTGCTGGCGGATCGGGAGAAGGAAGAGGACGACGTCCAGCAGCAGGCAGCAACCCACCAGCAATGTTGCGATACCCCGATCGACCACGCGAACGGCATTCGATCCTGTAACAAAACGATTTCCGCTGACGCCGAACAGCCGCTATCTCGGGCAGGTCTCCTTACAATGAGGTTTCCAGACTTGCGCGCGTGTCGCCGACATCGACAGTCCCGTGCCCGAGGCTGGCACGCATCCTCGCTTCGCGCCAGAATGCCCGCTCGGGAGCAAGAGGAGGAAGCAATGGCCAAAGGTCTGCTGCTGGTGGCGTTCGATTCCACCAACGCCCAACAGGACGAATTCAACGACTGGTACGACCTGGAGCACGTCCCCGAACGCCGGCGCGTGCCCGGCTTCGGCACCTGCGAGCGCTGGGTCAGCGTCGCCAATCCGAACCATGCCGTCGCCAGCTACGAACTCGACAGCCCGGACGTGCTGCAGAGCGACGCCTACCGCGCGATCGCCGGTGACAACCTGTCGCCCTGGTCCAAGCGCATGACGTCGATCGCCAAGCGCCTGCTCCGTTTCGACGGTGAGCAGACCCTGCCGGGCGAGCAACCCGGACCGGCCGGCGCCGGCGGCCTGCTGGTCAACGCCATGAACGTCGACCCGGCACACGAAGCCGAGTTCAACGAGTGGTACGACCACGAGCACATCCCGCTGCTCTCGAAAGTCTCCGGCACGCTCTGTGCCCGCCGGTTCCGCGATCCGACGGGCACCCACCGCTACCTCGCGCTGTATCACCTGGCGACGGCTGAGGTGCCGACCACCGACGCCTGGAAGCAGGCCGCCGGCACGCCGTGGACCGAACGGCTCCGGCCGCATTTCCGCGACCATGTGCGGATTCTCACCCGGCGCTACGTGCGCGGCGCCTGACGCGACGAATCTCGCAGGCGGCGCACCCGCTCCGCCTGCGAGACGAACCCCGCCGGCCCGACTGCCGCAAACCTCACCCGGTTTCCCTGCACGCAACCTGCCAGCCGGTGCGCAATCGCGCGGCCGAGCGAGTTCGGGGATGGCAGTTTCACCTGATTCCTGCGCCCGAAACCCATGCGGCGTGACACAAAAAGTGCCACGTTTTGTGTCCCGATCTGCCACAATACGGTGCCGGAATTTGACGCACTATGCAACGAAATGCCCGCCGGCCGGAAACACCGCTTGAAGCGCAACCGCCGGTATGATCGGGACCCGCCGTAAACCTGCGGCGCCCCGCAACTGGCGCCCGGCAGACCGTGTCGCCAGCGATCATCACGGCCGGCGTCGGCGCGTCAATCGCCGTCCGTCTCCGGCGCCACGACGCGGCAGCCCCAGCCCTCTCGGCCGCGAACGCTTTCCCAGCGCCCTGGCGTTGCACCCGCGCGGGCGCCAGACTGCGACCTCCGAGTCCCGAGGGTGTCATGACCTGCCGCTGGCCGAAGTGGCTGCTCCTGCTCCTGTCCCTCTTTCCCCTGACTGCCTCCGCCCCGACCGCTCGGGGGCTGCCGCACGACGCCTATGTCTGGCAGCAGCATTGGACCCCCGCGCTCGCCGCCGCGGTGGACGGCGCGGGCGACCTGGTGCGGGCCTGGCGGGTGCTGGGCGCCCGCGCTGATCGGTCTGGAATCCTGCGCACGATCGAGCCGGACTGGGCAGCGCTGGCCGCGAGCGGCCGGCCGGTCGTGCTGGTCGTGCGCCTCGACGGCCAGCTCGACCACTGGGACCAGGCCGCCCTGCGCGATGCGGTGCTCGCGCGGGTCCGTGCCGCGCCGCTGCCGCTCGCCGGGCTGGAGGTCGACCATGACTGCCCGACCGCCCGGTTGGCGGACTATGCCGCGCTGCTGGCCGATCTGCGCACCGGTTTGCCCGCCGCGATGGCGCTCTCGATCACCGCGCTGCCCACCTGGACCGGCTCCCCCGGTCTCCCGGCCGTGCTGCAGCCGCTGACCGAGATCGTGCTGCAGGTCCACGCCGTCCAGTCGCCCCGTGCCGGCCTGTTCGCCCCGGCCCAGGCGCGGCGCTGGATCGATGCATTCGACCGCCGTACGACGCGGCCCTTCCGTGTCGCCCTGCCGACCTATGGCACCCGCGTGAGCTGGGCCGATGACGGTCGCCTGCTGGCCGTGGAGAGTGAACGCCCCACCCTCGCCGGCGGCGGCAGTGCCAGCGAGCTGATCGCCGCTCCGCGGGACGTCGCGGCCCTGCTGCGCGACCTGCAGGCCGATCCGCCCGCGCATTTGGCCGGCATCGCCTGGTTCCGCCTGCCCACCACCGAGGACCGCCGAACCTGGAGCCTCGCAACCTGGCGCGCGGTGGTGCAGGGCCGGACGCCGACCGCAGCCGCAACCCCGGAGGTCGTGGCGGGCGACCTGCCCGGCCTGCACCATGTGCTGCTCGCCAACGATGGCGAGATAGACGTGACGCTGCCGGCCGCCGTGACGCTGCCCGCCGGCTGTGCGGTCGCCGACGGTGCCAACGCGTATGGGCTGGAACGGACGGCTGGCGGGCTCGTGCTGCAACGCCGGCAGGCCGGCTTGCTGCACGGCCATGCCCGCGAACTGATCGGCTGGATGCGCTGCGATGCCGCACCGGAGGGCCTGCATGTCTCGCCGTAGCCTGGTGCTGGCCTGCCTTGGGCTATGCGTCGCCGTGTCGGTGGCGGTGGCCTGCGGGCCGGACTTTCCCTGGCAGTTGCTCGACGACCGAACTGCCACGCTGAAAGCCACGCCCGCCAACAGCTTCGCGTACGAGGCGGCTCATCTCGCACCGCCCCCCGCCGACATGCTGCAGGCGGTCGAGGTGACGGACGCCTGGGAAGAACACGCGCTCGACCAGGCCCGTGCCAAGGCGGAAGCCGTCGGACTGACCCCGGCCCAGGCCGCCCAGATCGCCCGCATGCGGCGGGCACCCAACGGCGAGGTCGCTTTCGCCCTCGGGACCGGCCTGCCGGAGGCCGTGCGGCACTACACCGCCGGCGCCGTGGCGTTCCACCATGGCGATGCTGCCGGTGCGGCGCGACACTTCGAGGCGGCAGCGCAGCAAGGCGCCTCGCCCACTGCCCTGCGGGCCACCTGGGCCGCTTACATGCGCGCCCGGCTGCATGTCCTGGCTGGCGAGACCGGCCCGGCCGCGGCCGCGTTCGCCGCCACCCGCGCTTTGGCGCTCGCCGGTGCGCCGGACCCGTTCGGCCTCGCCGTCGCCAGCCTGGGCGAGGAAGCCCGGCTGCACCTCGATGCCGCGCAAGCCCTGGTCGGCGATGGCGATCCGCCACCGGCCTACGCTGCCGAACTGGGTGCCGCCGTCGGCCTCTATGCCGACCAGGCCGCCCATGGCTCGGGCGAGGGCGTGGAGTCCCTGCGAATGGTCGCCGAGGACCTGCTGGGCATCGGAACCGACCGCAACGCGGTGAAGCTGCGCGCCGCCGTGCACGTGCCGTTGGTGCAGCGGCTGCTGGTCGCCTACGCGCTGGCGCGGGTGGAAGACGACCCGCCCGCCGACAACGCGAAAACCCCCCAGCCCAACCCCCTGCTCGGTGTGCTTGTGGACGCCATCCAGGCCGTCGGCGGCGATCCCCCGGGAGCGGACCGGCTGGCGGCACTGTGCTACCGGACCGGGCGCTACGACCTGGCCGCCCAACTGGCCGGCAAGGCGGTGGGGCCGCTCGCCGCCTGGGTGCGCGCCAAGCTTGCCCTGCAGCGGGGTGACCTCGTCGGGGCGGCGGCCGCCTATGCCGAGGCCGCGCATGCCTTCCCCGACGCCGCCGATGCACCGCTTGACGGCGCCAACCGCCGGCTGGTGGTGGGGGAGCGGGGAACGCTGACCCTCGCGCGCGGCGACTATGTCGAGGCCCTGGCGCAGCTTTATCCCGTCGCCGACGCCTATTGGGGCGATGTCGCCTATATCGCCGAACGCGTGCTGACGGTCGACGAGCTGAAGCATTTCGTCGATGCCAGCGTCCCAGCTCCTGCCGCGCCGGTCACCGATGGGCCGAGAGGCGGGGACGTTCCGAACTGGCTGGTCTCCGACCCGGCAGCCCAGTTGCGCGACCTGCTCGCCCGCCGGCTGGTGCGCCAGGAGCGCTACCAGGAGGCGCTGCCCTATTTCCACGGCGTGGCCGACACCGTGTTCTCCGATCCGGCGATCCGCGGCCATGTGGTGGCCTACGCTGCCGCCCGCCAGGCCGGGACAGCGCTGTGGTGGCGGGTGGAGCGGGCGCGCGCGTGGTACGCTGCCGCGGTGCTGGCCCGCCGCTTCGGCATGGAGATGATGGGCTATGAGGCCGCCCCCGATTACTTCGCGATATCAGGCGCTTTCGGCACTGGGTTGGGCCAGACCCGGCCGGGCGATGCCTTCGTCAGCACGGCCGAACGCAGCCGCTTTGCCGCGAGCGAGCCGCTGCCCGACCTGCGGTTCCACTACCGGTTCCTGGCGGTCGAGCATGCGAGCCTCGCGGCCGACTTGTTGCCGCCACGATCCCAGGCCTTCGCGGCGGTGCTGTGCAACGCCACGAACTGGATGCTCGATACGGCCGACAAGCTGGATACGCCGGACGGCAAGGACAACCCCGCTCTGGTCCGCGTCCATGCGCTGTACGGCCGCTATGTGCGGGAAGGCGCCCACATGGATTGGGCCACCCATTTTGGCCATGACTGCCCGCAGCCGGATTTCGAGGCCGCGGAACGGACCGCGCGACGGCAGATCCTGCGTGATGCCCGCGCAGTGGAGCGCGAGCACCGGCCGCTGATCCTGCTGGCGATGGGGGGAGCGGCCGTGCTGGGACTGATGTGCTTCGCGATGCACTGGCACACGAAGCGCATGACGGGTTGAGTGTATGCCGCAGGGGCCGCGTGTCAGCCAGCCGGAGGGCCAGCCCGTCGCCAGGCGCGTCGTGCGGTACAGCGCGAGCGGCGGCACGCGGAAGTCGATGCTGGTCAGCACCAGATCGCCGCTCGTCCGGGTAATCGGCTGCTCCGGCCAGGCTCTTTTGCCAGGGCTACCTTGGCCGCCAGCCTACCACGACGACCGGGAAACCGCGCGCAACTTCCCGAACGGGCCGCCCGCGACCGCAGCCGGCCCCGGTTGCGTCCGATCAGCGCAAAGCCGATTGGCGCAGGAGGCTGGTCGGACTGCCGTCCCGGGTGGCGGTCGTCAGCGCAGCGTCGCCGATCTTCGTGGCATCCCAGCTACGGCAGGTTCTTGTGCGAGCCGTCGCAGCGCGGGGCCTTGCTGCTTCCCTTGCAGCCGCAGAACGCCACGATTCCGGCCTCCTCCGCCTTGAACTCCATCGGCGCGAAGCCCGTCCCCTTGTGCGACCCGTCGCAGAATGGCTGCTTGCCGCTCTTGCCGCAGGCGCACCACCAGTACGACTTACCGGCCTCGACTTCCATTTTGTAGGAGCCTTTTTGGGCAACGATCGGCAGGGATTCGGACATCGGCGTTTCTCCCGTGTTGATTTGGTTCACCCCGCATCGAAACCGTAGAGGCGGCGGGCTTCAGCCAGGGTAACGTAGCCATCCAGCAGGTCTTCGGAAAGCGCGACCTTGTCGCGGTTCGCCGGCGGGCCGTAGCCGCCCGACCCAGGCGCCTCCACCACCACCAGCGAGCCGGCGGGCGCCAGGAAGCCGCCTTTGCTGGTCAGTTTGCGTGCATTGCCGTTGGGCGCGATCAGCTCCAGATTCGCCGGCGCACCCGGATTGCCGCCGGCGAGGCCGAACGGTGGCGTGACGGTCCGCTCGCAGCATACAGCGGCATGGGACTGGCGTTCGAGCACCCGCCAGACCCGCCGCACGCCCAGGCCGCCACGAAACGTCCCGGCGCCGCCGCTGTCGGGGACGAGGCTGTATTCCTCGACCCGGAGCGGAAAGCTCATTTCCAGGATTTCGATCGGCGTGTTGCTCATGTTGGAGACGGTGCTGGCGACCGCGTTGATGCCGTCCTTGGTCGGTCGCGCGCCGAAGCCGCCCTTGACGGACTCGTAGCTCACGAAACGCTCGCCGGTGCGGTAGTCGGTGCCGCCGAACGTGATGACGGCGGACGTACCTTGCGACCCGGCCATCACCGTCCGCGGCGTGATCGCGAACAGCGCCGCCATGACCATGTCGGCGACGCGGTGCGACATCTCATGGTTGGCGTAGACGACCGGGGAGGGGTGCTGGGCGTTCACCACCGAACCGGGCGGAGCGGTGACCGTGACCGGCCGCCAGCAGCCGGAATTGGGCGGGATCAGGCTCTTCGGGTCAGCGATCATCTTCAGCGCGCAGAACACGCCCGAGGCGGTGACCGTCAGCGGCGCGTTCATCGGGCCGGCAACGGCGGGGTCGGACCCGGCGAAGTCCGCGACGATCGTGTCGCCGGCCTTGGTGATACGGAGCTTGACGCGGAACGTCTCGTCCTCGGTTTCGCCGGGGCTGATGACACCGTCGCCGTCGAAGATGTCGGTGAACTCGGCGGTTCCGTCGGGCAGGGCGCGCAGGGCGGCGCGCATCATGGTCTCGGAGTAGTCCAGCACCTCCTGCATGATCTGCAACAGCGTGTCGGTGCCGTATTTGGTCGCGAGCTCCGCCATGCGCTGGGCTGCCCGCCAGTTCGCCGCCACCTGCGCGCGCAGGTCGCCGAGGCGTTCGGTGGGCGTGCGGACATTGGCGAAGATGATCGCCTCGATGCCGGGATCGGGGCGGCCGTCGCGATACAGGCGGATCGGCGGCAGGCGCAGGCCCTCGCCGTAGATTTCCGTCACCGCGCCATAGCTTCCGGGCGTGGCGCTGCCGATATCCGGCCAGTGCGCGCGCACGCAGCCGAAGCCCAACAGGCGGCCTGCATGGAAGGCGGGGGCGACGACGTTGACGTCGGGGAGATGGGAGCCGCCGTCATACGGGTCGTTGTGGATGAACACGTCGCCGGGGGACACGTCGGGGAAGGCCCGCACCACCGCGCGCACCGCGTCCGGCATCGAGCCGAGATGGATCGGGAGGTCGGGGCCTTGCGCGACCATGTTGCCCTGCGTGTCGAAGATGCCGCAGGAATAGTCGCCGGCGACCTTCAGCAACGGCGAGTAGGCGGTCTTGGCGAGGACAATCTTCATCTCCTCGGCCGCGGCGTAGAGCGCGTTCTTGACCACTTCGAAACGGGCTGGGTCGGTTTGGCGTGTGGTCATGGGAGGTGCCTCGGGTTGGAGAGGACGGGGCTGGGGCGGAGGCTGGGGGTTCGTCGTGCTTACTGCGCGGGTGGTCTGTGCGGTTCGTTCTGCTTCGGGTTCAACACAGAGTTTGAAGACGAGCCACAGAGATCACAGAGAAGAAGGGGTTTATAATTTCCTTTCTCTGTGAGCTTTGAGGCTCGTCTTCAAACTCTGTGTTGAGCCAAAGACGAAGCGGATCGCACAGACGATGCGTCATGGTCGCACAAACCATTCCGCACGCTCCCCTTCTCACGTCCGGGTCAGCCGGATGTAGCCCATCTCATCGATCCGCGCCTGCCAGCCGGGCAGCACGACGGTGGTGGAATCGAACGCCTCGATCACCGCCGGGCCTTGGAGCACGCTGCCGGGCCGCAGCCCGTTCCGCCAATGCACCGGGGTCGCAACGAAGCCGGCCGCAGGAAACCACACCTCGCGTGTCCGCAGGCGCTCGCTGCCCGGCTCGTGGCGCTGCGCCAGTGTCAGGTCCGGCAGCTTGCCGACCGCCGTCAGTCGCAGGTTCACCAGTTGCACGGCTTCCGCCGGGTTGGCGTGGCCGTAGGTCTGCTCGTGCCTGGCGTGGAACGCGGCGGCCAGGGCATCCAGCGTGGCGCGGGTCACCGCGCCCTCGGCGACCGGCAGGGTCAGCTCGTAGGCCTGCCGCCGGTAGCGCACATCGGCCTGCCGCAGCAGCACGCGGCGTTCGGTCGGCACCTGCGCCGCTTCCAGCATCGCCGTCCCGGCCGCCTCCATGGCCGCGAACGCGTCGGCCACCCGCCCGGCCTCGACCTTCCCCAGATCGGCGTACAACGTGCGGGCGTAGTCCCGCTTCAAGTCGGTGGCGACCAGCCCCAGCGCGGAGAAAGCACCGGGGGCAGGGGGGATGATGACCTCGGGGATCTGCAGCTCCTCGGCCAGGGCCACGGCATGCACCGGGCCGGCGCCACCGAACGCGATCAGCGAGAACTCCTGCGGGTCCAGCCCGCGCTCCACCGAGACGATGCGCAGGGCCTGCGCCATGTTGCTGTTCACCACCTCGACAATGCGGGCGGCGATGTCCGGCACCGACAGGCCGAACGGGTCGGCCACGGTGGCGAGCGCGCGCTCCGCGGCCGGCAGGTCGATCTGCAGCGCGCCGCCCAGCAGGGCGTCACGGTCGAGATGGCCCAGAATCACGTCGGCATCCGTCACGGTCGGGCGTGTGCCGCCGGCACCATAGGCGGCCGGCCCCGGAGCGGCGCCGGCGCTGTGCGGCCCGACCTTCAGCGCCCCGCCGGGATCGACCCAGGCGATCGAACCGCCGCCCGCGCTGACCTCCGCCAGGTCGATCACCGGCACGCGGATCGGGTGGCCGGTGCCGTGCATCCAGCGCTTGGCATTGGCCGCACCGCCAACCTCATACTCCGCGGTGACGGCAACCTCTCCGCCGACGATCACGCTGGCCTTGGCGGTGGTGCCGCCCATGTCGAACGAGATCAGGTTCGGCCGGTCGAGCTGCCGCCCGGCCAGGGAAGCGGCGATCACCCCGGCGGCCGGGCCGGATTCCACCGCCATCGCCGGCATGCGCAGGCCCTCGGCGATGTCGAACACGCCGCCCGACGAGCCCATCACGTGCAGCGCCGGCAGCCCCAGCGCCGCGGTGGCTTGCGACAGCCGGTCGAGGTAGCCCGCCAGCAGCGGCCCGACATAGGCGCAGACCGCGGTGGTTGAGGCACGCTCGAACTCACGGATCTCCGGCAGCACCTCGCAGGAGAGGAAAACGCCGACATCGGGCAGCGCGGCACGCAGGGCCTCGCCGACCCGGCGCTCATGGGCGTCGTTCAGGAAGGAGAACAGGAAGGACACCGCAACTGTCTGCAGGCCGGCGGCCTTGATCGCCGCGATCAGGGGGGGGAGTTCGTCCTCGGCCAGGGCCGTGACCACCTGGCCCTGGGCGTCGATCCGTTCGGTGATTTCGAAGCGATGGCGGCGTGGCACCAGCACGCCGGGGCCGTCCTGGAACAGGTCGTACAGGTCCGGACGGGAAGACCGCCGCAGTTCCAGGATATCGCGAAAGCCACGCGTGGCGACGAAGCCGGCACGGGCGCCTTTCTTCTCCAGCAGCGCGTTGGTGACCACGGTCGTTGCATGCGACAGCAATGCGACATCCGGCGCATCGATGGCGTTCTCGTGTAGCCCGCGGGTGATGCCGTCGATCACGCCTTGCCCGAAATCTGCTGGTGTCGTCAGGACTTTCGCGATGCCTAGGCGACCTGTTGCCTCGTCCACCAGCGCCACGTCGGTAAATGTGCCGCCGATGTCGATGCCGATCCGCCATGCCATGCCGCGCTGCTCCCCGGTGCGTTGCAGCGATCGTGGCAAAGCCGTGCGAAGAGGGCAATCGCTGGACGAAGGCAAGGCCAGGGGCGCTGCCCCTGGACCCCGCCAGGGACCTTCCCTTCCTTCAGGCGGTCGCCCGCAGCGCCGCCAGCTGTGCCGCCGGCGCGGTCAGCGCCGCGCGCAGGATGGCCCACGCCACCCGCGCCGGTTCGGCGAAATCCTGTGGTGCGGCCATGTCGCGCCGATCATGCCGGGACAGCAGCAGCCGTATCTTGCTGTCGCGCTCGTTGAACCCCGACACCAGCCGCAGGGCCGGGATCCCGCCCATCGCGAAATTGGCATGGTCCGAGTTCGCCATTAGCGGCAGGTGCACGCCTAGCGAGGCGCCGGCCGCCGCGGTCACGAAGCCGCCCAGCCGCGGGAAGCCCGAGGTCAGCGCGGTCAGTCGGGACCCGCCGGTGACGGTGTCCAGGTTCAGGTTGAACACCAGCCGTTCGCGCGCCGCCGCGCCCAGCCCGGCCAGCCAGGTCTTCGAGCCGGTCAGCGCCCATTCCTCGGCGCTGAACAGGCACACGGTCAGGCCACGCGGCTGCTGCGCCAGGTACGGGGCGGCCTGCCGCGCCAGGGCCAGTGCCAGCGCGACGCCGGTCGCGTTGTCGAGCGCGCTCTCGGCGGGTGCGTGCCCGTCGATATGGGCCGACAGCACGACGCGGTCCGGCCCGCCGCCCGGCAGGTCCAGCACGAGCGTTTCGGTCTCGGCGTCCGGATGGAGCTCCGTCACGACATGCAGGCGCACCGGTGTCCCCGGCATGGCGCGGATGCGCGCCGCTGCCTCTGCCGAGATGCCCAGGGCGGGAATGCGCCGCATTCCCGCCGGCAATCCGCCCGACCCGCTCATCGCACCCATCCCCGGCTCCGGTGCGGCGATCAGGAAGGCCGCGGCGCCGGCTTCCACGGCTGCTGCGAGCTTCACGCGGCGATGCACCGTATCCTCGGCGAACATGTATTCGTGCTGCACCAGCACGGCGCGGCCGGCCACGCGCGACCCGGCGGCGGCGATGTCGGCTGGCGTGCCGCGGCCGCAATCGACGACCTCCAGCGTCAGGTCGGCCGGTTCGGTGCCAGCGGAGCACAGCAGGGCGGTGGCCTCCAGCGCCTCGTCGCCGATCAGCAGGCGGCACGCGGAACAGTGCCAGCCATCGTAGCGGGTGGGCTCCCGGCTGAGCCGGCCGCCCGGGATTGCCGCCAGCCGGCCGGCCGCCCAGTCGCGCGCCGCGACTTCTCCGCACGTGCCGGTCAGCCGGCCGCCGTGGTCGCACAGCGCCAGGAAATCGCTCCACAGGGCAGGATCGGCAGGCACGGTCATCGGCAAGGATTGCGGCACTGTTCAGGACTCCACGAGGAAAGGGGCGATATGCGCGTCCAGCGCATCGGCGAAGGCGCGGGCGAGGATGGTCAGCTCGCCGTCTGGCGGGCCGAGCAGGCCGACCTCATAGGGCAGCTGCGGGCGGAACGGGCGGCGGACCAGCCCCGGCCCGACGGTGGAAGCGCTGATCGGATCGGCGAGGCATACGCCCGCCCCGGCGGCCACCATGTTCAGCGCGATGGCGGTGAACTCGCATTCCGCGACCACGCGGCACACGCTGCCGGCCATGTCGAACGCCCGCGCCACGTTGCTCCAGCTCCAGCTTGACCGGACGGTCGCCACCAGGTCCTCGCCGTCGAGCAAAGCGGGCGTCAGGACGTCGTGTGCGGCCAGCCGGTGATCGCACGGCAGCACGGCGACGCGCGCCAGGGTGTAGCGCCGCAGCACCGGTTCGGCATTGGCGAACGGCGCCTCGGCCAGCCCGAGGTCGAACGCCGACACCCGCGCCAGCGCTCGGACCTCGGCGGAACTGCGGGTCAGCAGGCGCAGCAGGACCTGCGGGCGGTCGCGGCGGAAGGCGGCGGCGACGGCCGGCAGCCACGAGATTGCCGGGCCTGGGTTGGTGGCGATGGTCAGGGTGCCACGCTGGCCGGCGGAGATTTCGCCGATCGCGACGCCCAGCCGATCGAAGCCATCTAATAGGCGGCTTGCCTCCATATGCAGCAGCCTCGCCTCTTCCGTGGGCACAATGCGACGCCCCTCGCGGCGGAACAGCGTGAAGCCCAGCCGCTTCTCCAGCTTGGCGAGCGACAGGCTGACCGCCGGCTGTGACACGCCCAGCAGGCGGGCGGCGGCGGTAACCGATCCCTGGTCGATGACGGTGCGGAAGATCTCAACCTGGCGATGATCCATAACCACTATCAATGTGTGCGGTTGAACAAGCGTGCATCTGCCAGCGTGCTCATGCAATGACTGCGCCACACACAGGCAAGTTCCGTGATCACCATGGCATAGGTTTTGCTTATGGATTGGCTATGATTGACAGCCTGATAGACCGTGAACGGGTGCGCGCCATGGACTCAGACGTCGTGAACCCACCCGCGATGCCGCTGCTCGCCGCCGAAGGCGTGGGCAAGCGCTACGGCCAGCATGTGGTGCTGCACAACGTCGATCTCGCGGTCCAGGAGAAGGAAGTGGTCTGCATCGTCGGGCCCAGCGGCTCCGGCAAGACGACCCTGCTGCGCTGCCTGGCGTTGCTGGAGCAGCCCAGCGAAGGCCGCGTCGTGATGCAGGGCCAAACCCTGGCAACGCCAACGCCGGACGCCACGGTCCGCCGCGCCGCCCGCCAGGTGCGGGCCGAGATCGGCATGGTGTTCCAGCACTTCAATCTCTGGCCGCACAAGACGGTGCTGGGCAACCTGATCGAAGCCCCGATGCGGGTGCGCGGCCTGTCGCGCAAGGCCGCCACGGCACAGGCGGAGGCGCTGCTCGGCAAGGTCGGGCTGGCCGACCGGCGCGATGCCTATCCCACCCGCCTGTCCGGCGGCCAGCAGCAGCGCGTCGCCATCGCCCGCGCGCTCTGCATGTCCCCCCGCGTGCTGCTGTTCGATGAGCCGACCTCCGCGCTCGACCCGGAGCTGCGCCGGGAAGTGCTGCTCGTCATGCGCGCGCTGGCACAGGAGGGCATGACCATGGTCGTGGTGACCCACGAGATGGGCTTCGCGCTGCGGGTCGGCAGCCGCGTGATCTTCATGGATGCGGGTGAGATCGTGGAGGAGAGCGACCCGAAGACGTTCTTCTCC
>JARLIJ010000363.1 GCA_031291795.1 Acetobacteraceae bacterium
CACGTTGCGCTCCGCCGCCTTGCGCAGCCGCGGATTGACCTGCGAGTAAAGCGTGTCCATCAGCGTGTAGGTGTCGGCGGCGCCCTCGCCGAGCCTCGTTACGATGGCGCGTTCGCGGGCGAGGCGGTGGGTGAGCATCTCCCGTACCAGCGTCCGCGGCTGGCGCAGCGGCGGCCCGTGCCCCGGCAGGAACACGTCGTCGGTGCGGTCAAGCAACAGCCGCAGGCTGGCGAAGTAATCGCCCATGTCGCCGCCGGGCGGGCTGACGATACTGGTCGACCACGACATCACGTGGTCGGCGCTGAACAGCACCTGCGTGCGGTCCGCCAGCGTCAGCGCCAGGCATAGATGGTCTGCGGCATGACCGGGCGTATGGATCGCCGTCATTCCGGCGATCGTGTCGCCGTCCGCCAGCTTGATATCGGCCGCGAAGCTGTCCAGCCCGCTGCGCACGAACCCCACCGTGGGCGCGCCGGTCCTGGCCTGCAGGTCCGGCACGGCGCCGACATGGTCGTGATGGGTGTGGCTCACCAGGATCAGCGCGATCGGGCCGCCGGCGTGGCGCAGGATCGCCTCGACATGTTCGGGATGCGCCTCCGGGCCGGGGTCGAGCACGGCCAGGCCCTCCGCGGTGTCGAGCAGGTACGTGTTGGTCCCGAAATAGGTCATCGGTCCGGGATTGTCGGCAACGATCCGGCGGATGCCCGGCAGCACTGCCAGGCTGTCGCCGCGCACGGGCTCCGGTTCGGTCAGGAAAGGCATGGCGTCCCTCGGTGCGTTTGGTCGCAGTACATGCCGGATTTCGCGGAGAGTGGCAACGCGGGGGGCTGTATCGGTCCGGCCGTCGGACGGTCCGGCGCCGGGCGATCGGCTTGCGGGCGAACGATGCCTTGGCGGGCCCTTCGACCGGCTGACACCGATGCCTGGCTTGTCTGCGCGAGACTTTCCCGGTTTGCCTGGCCAGCGCGAAGGTGAAACGCCAAGACGCCAAGACGCCAAGACGCCAAGGGGCCTGAATCCGGACGGCGCACCGAGCATCGTCGACAGATCAGGCCTGTCGCACGGGCCCCTTGGCGTCTTGGCGCCTTGGCGTTTCACCCTCTTCCTGATCGAACGTGACGGCTCAGCGCGGACCCAGCCGCGTCAACGTCAGACGCATCGCGCGGCGGCGTCGGGCGGAAGCCCCGCGAAGCTGGCCAATCCGTACCGATCCCCCCACCGGAAGCCCCATCAGAACCGCCGTGTGATCCCGGCCAGGATCGTCCGGCGCAGCCCGAATTGGGGCGCGCCCACGCCGACGCCGCTGCCGTCGCGGATTTCATAGACCGCATCTGTCACATTCAGCACATCCAGCCGCAACTGCGTGGCCGCATCCAGGGTCTGGACCACCGACAGGTTCGCCGTCGCATAGGTCGGCAGTGCCACGCCGTTCGGCACGGTGGCGGTGCTCGCCCGCAGCCCGCTCTGCACCGTCAGGTCGGCCGACACGCGCGTCGGATAGCGGCTGTCGCGGTTGAACACGTAGGCGCCGCCGGCCGATCCGGTCCAGGTCTGGTTGTGGTCCAGGAAGATGAAATGGTTGGCAATGAAAGCAAGTTCGTCAGGCGCGAAATTGAACTGCGCCGAGGTGATATCCCGCCCCATCGCCTGCGACCACGCCAGGTTGGCATACAGCGACAGCGGCCCCCGATCGTAGCTGCCGGTCAGCTCCACGCCCGCCTGGCGGCCTTCCGCGTAGTTGAACGCGGTCAGGATGATGGGCGCGCCGAACTGGCCCTCATCGATCAGGTTCTTCGATCGTTTATAATAGGCATCGACCCCGACGGTCAGCCCCGGCACCACGACCTGGCTGACCCCGGCGTCGAAGTAGTTCGACCGTTCGGCGCGCACCGTGTCGTTCTGTGTCACCGCCGGCGCGGCCGAGGTGCCGGCGAACGCCGCGATGGAGCCCGAACTCAGCGACTCATACGGCGGCGGCACGAAGTAGCGGGCGTAGCCGATATGCAGCGTGGTGCCGTCGAGCGGCTTCCACACCAGGTTGATGCGCGGGCTGATCTGGCTCTCATGGGTGAATTCCTCCACCGCATCGAACCGTGCGCCGTAGTTCAGCGTCAGTTTCGGGAACAGGCGCCATTCGTCCTGCAGGTAGAAGCCGTAGAGCGCGCCTGCATTGTTCTGGCTGCCAAAGATCGTCAGCGGCGTGGCGGAGGTCTGCACCCCGTCCGCATCCACCGGCAGCACGCTGGAGGCGGTGTTGGCGCTGGCCTGCTCGACCTGGGCCAGGAAGCCGGCGCGCAAGGTGTGCTGCTCGTTGACCCGCAGGCTGCCGTCCGCCTGCACGCCGGTCGCGACATCCTGCCGGTTCGCCTGCTGCGCGATGCCGTTGAACAGCAGGTCGCCGGTCGGATCGGGCGAGAACGCCAGCGAGGCGGTGCGGTTGAACACCGAGACCTGCAGGTCGGCCGTATCGACGTGTTTCTGCAGCGACAGGATGGCGAACGCCGTGGTCTCGGTCTGCGTCTCGTTCAGCGCGGCGCTGTTGAAGCTGGTCACGCCGGCGACGTTGAAGCCCAGCGTCGGCTGGCCGGGGTTGTTCGGGATCTGGAAGCCGCCGTCGAAGCCGCCCAGGATCAGGCTGACCCGCGTGTCGGGATCGATCACGCCCGAGACATACGCCAGGCCGTGGAACTGGTTGGTGGTGTCGTGGATCGCGTCGAAGCTGGCGGTTGGGTTCTCGATCCCGCGGTCGTTGTGCAACCCGTCGAGGGTGATGAAGTAATCCACCGGCCCGCTGCGCCCGCCATACTCGAGGCTGGGCTGCAGCCAGGTCCAGCTGCCGCCGTACAGCGACAGTGCAAGCCCCGGATTGGTGGTGCCGGTCTTGGTCTGGATGTCGACGACGCCCGCGGTCTGGAAGCCGTACTGCGCCGGCAGGGCGCCGGTGATCAGCGACAAGCTGTTGGCGAAGCGCGATTCCAGCGCCTGGCCGAACACCGACAGCCCCTCCGGCAGTTCCACGCCGTTCAGTCGGAACTGCACGTTGGCGTGTTCGCCGCGCAGATGGATCTGCCCGAAGCTGTCCTGCGCGACGCCGGGCGCCTGCAGCAGCACCTGGTTGAGCGGCGCCGCGCCGCCTTGCGGAATGGCCTCCAGCGCCTGCGGCGAAAAGCTGTAGGTCGTGGCGCCCAGGCTGGGCTGGATCTGCTGGCGCGCCTCATCCAGGCGCCTGGCGACGATGTCGATATCGAGCGACAGGCCGTCGGTCGGGGAGGGGGTGGTTGCGGGTGGGTCGGCTGCCAGGGCCGGCGTGCAGGCAAAGGCGAACAGCACGGCGCTTCTGCGCAACCATGCGGGTTTGATCGACGGCATGCCGGTTCTGTCTCCTGCGTTGTCCGGGCGGTGTTCGGACGATACAGAACGTTATAACATAACATTTAGCAGGGTCCAGCCGCCACCGCCCGGCCCGGACTGGCCACGACAGGCGCCTCCTGGCATCCTCGGCCGCAAGCAAGAACCGAGGAGGAAACGCTATGGCCAAAGGCCTGCTGCTCGCCGCCTTCGACTTCGCCACCGCGCGCGCCGACGAGTTCCATGACTGGTACGACCTGGAACACGTCCCCGAACGCCTGCGCGTGCCGGGCTTCCTCAACGCCGAACGCTGGATCGGCGACGAGGACCCGACGCTGGCGATCGCCACCTACGACCTGACGTCGGCGGCCGTGATGAACACGCCGGCCTACCAAGCGGTGGCGGGCCAGAATGTCTCGGTCTGGACGCGGCGCATCGCCGACAAGACCAACCGGCTGATGCGGTTCGAGGGCGAGCAGCTGGTGCCCGGCGACCGCATTGCCCCCGAGGGCGCCGGTGGCCTGCTGGTGGCGTCGATGAACGTCGATCCCGCGGCCGAGGCGGACTTCACCGCCTGGTACGACACCGAACATCTGCCGCAGCTTGCGGCGGTGCCGGGTGTGCTGTGCGCCCGCCGCTATCGCGCCACCGCGCCCTCGGAACGGCGCTATGCTGCGCTGTATCACCTGGCCGAACCGGCGGTGGCGCGCTCCGACGCCTGGCGCCGCGCGGCCGACACGCCATGGAGTGCGACGGTGCGCCCGCATTTCCGGGATTTGAGTGTCTGGCGCTGCCGCCGCTATCAGCGTGCTGCCTGAGCTCTGGGAGATCCGCCCCATGTCCGGGCTGACCCGTCGCCAGGCGCTGTCGCTTGCCCAGGTCCGACCAGGGGCATCACCGAGACCGGGGCGGTATTGGAGATGCCGGGATCACAGGCTGTCAGGTGCGCGTTGGACGGGCGGTCTATGCGGTTCGTCCTGGCTTTGGTTCAACACAGAGTTTGCAGGCGAGCCACAGAGATCACAAAGAAAAAGGGGTTTATAGTACCAACCGGCGGATGTATTGACCGTTTGGTTCGGTGCTTCCACCAGGAAGTGCGACGCACCGTTGCTGCAAGGTGCTGGGGCGCATCCAACTCTTCCGTGCGATGCAGTCAGCAACACCAAACCCTGACAAGCCCGATCCTGGCCGATCATTCAGTTGCAACACGAAATCGTTCTCTGCGACCTCTGTGGCTCGTCTGCAAACTCTGTGTTGAACCAAAGCCAGAACGATCGGCACAGACCGTTCGGTGCGATTGCACACGCCAGCCCTCCGCCCGAGCGGCGGCGCGGCGCCTCCGGGATCAGCGCTCCCCAGCCGCCTCCCCACGGTATTCCGCCCAGGAATTCGGTGTCTCGAACACCTTCACGGCAAACACCACCGCCCCCTCCGGCGCGCGGATGCGCTGGTGGATCCACTGCGCGATAGTCTCGGCGGTCGGGTTACTCAGCCCCTCGACCTCGTTCAGCAGCCGATGATCGAGCGCGTCCAGGATCGCCGCGAAATCCGCCTCGATGTCGAAGAAATCAACCACCATGCCGTCGTCGCGCACCGGGCCGGCCAGGGTCACTTCCACGCGGTAGCTGTGCCCGTGCATCCGCGCGCATTTATGGGTGGCGGGAACGCGCGGCAGCCAGTGTGCCGCCTCGAACTGAAATGCCTGCGTGATTCTCATACCAACTCCGGTTGTCCGAACGGCCCCGCGTGCGGGGCACGGCTTCGCATCCCGGCGACATAGCCCGCCGCACTATGTCCTGGACAGAGGCGGTGTTTTCAGGGCCCCCATGCGTGGCGATGCCGAATGCGTGGCGGCGCCGAATGCGGGGCGATGCCGACCGGATCGCCGCCGCCGCCCACCAACCCGCGTCTCAGTCCGCCGCGTCGGCCGCGGCGGCCCCCGCGAGGCGGGAGATCGCCACACCCTTGCCCACCCCCGCGCGGTCCTTGAACGGCGTGGTATCCAGCTCCTCCAGCACGATCTCGCCCCCCAGCACCTGCTGCTTCCACGCCTGGTGCTCGGCCTCCCGGCCGGTGAACTCCGGCATCACCTCGCGCGCGAACAGCTCCAGGCTCTCGCAGATATGGTCGTGCGCATTCTTCCCCGCCTGGTTCAGCAGGATGATCTGGTCCACATGCGACGTCTCGAACCGCCGCAGCTTCCGACGGATCGTCTCGGGAGACCCCACCAGCCCGCCCATCAGCGCCTTCTGCGCCGCCTCGGGGTTCGCCTGCTTCCATTTGTTGTATTCGTCCCACAGGCTGACGGTCCCCGGCGGCGCCCGCTCCCGGTTGCGCGCGCTGCTGTAATACGCCAGCGAGAACTGGAAGAACGTCACGCCATCCGCCCGTCGCCGCGCTTCCTCGTCGGTTTCGGCGCACATGAAGTAGCTGACCATCGCGATGTTGCAGTTGCCCTGGTACTGCGTGAGCTTCTGCTGCCGCCGGGTGAACGAATTATAATACGCATGGACCCAGGCATGCGCCATGTCGGCCGACAGGAACTGGAACCCCAGCGCGCCCATGCCGCAGCGCCCGGCCAGCTCGATCGTCTCCAGTTGCGAGCACGCCACCCACAGCGGCGGATGCGGCTTCTGCACCGGCTTCGGCAGCACGTTGCGCAGCGGGAACTTGAAATACGGCCCGTCATATTCCCAGCCGCCGTCCTGGAACATCGGCAGGATGCAGCGCACCGCGTCCTCCCAGACCGCCTGCTTGTCCTCCATCTGGCGTCCGAACGGCCCGAGTTCCGTGATCGACGCGCCTTCGCCCATGCCGAACTCGACGCGCCCGTTGCTCACCAGGTCGAGGCAGGCGACCTTCTCGGCCACCCGCGCCGGGTGGTTGGTGGTCAGCTGGATGATGCCGTGCCCCAGCCGGATCTGCTGCGTCCGCTGGCTGGCGGCAGCGAGGAACACTTCCGGTTGCGGGGAATGCGAGTATTCCTCGAGGAAGTGGTGCTCCACCTCCCACGCATAATGGTAGCCAAGCCGGTCGGCCAATTCGACCTGCGTCAGGGCATTCTGGTAGAGCATGCGTTCGGTGTCCGCTTCCCACGGGCGCGGGCATTGCAGCTCGTAGAATATGCCGAATTTCATGTTCTTGGGCTCCCCAGGCTTCCTTGATCGGCCTACTGACCAGTAGTTTCTGTCAAACCACCGAAACCAGCAAGGCTTGCGCCTTGGCGGAGCGAGTGAAAGCGCCGATATTGTCGTCCCATGAGCGATGACCCCCCCACGGGACGGCCCAACCAGGGAAGACGGCGAGGCACGAAGAAGGAGGACTGGGAGATCCCGTCCGATCTTCGCCCCGATCCCGACGACTATTCGTTCGACCTCGAGCGCGCGCTGAAGGCCGTGGTCGGGTTGAAGACCTATGTCCCGGCCGACGCCTTCACCGCCGGCACGCTGGGCACCGAACGCGCCGGCAGCGGCGTGATGATCCGCGACACCGGCCTGATCGCCACCATCGGCTACCTGATCACCGAGGCCGAGACGATCTGGATCACCTCAGCCGACGGCCTCGCCGTGCCGGGCCATGCACTGGCGATCGACCAGGAGACCGGCTTCGGCCTGGTGCAGGCGCTGGGCAAGCTGAACCTGCCGACCCTGGACCTGGGCGATTCGGACAGCCTCAAGGTCGGCGACCAGGCGGTGTTCGCGGCCGGCGGCGGGCGCCACCATGCGGTCGAGACCCGCATCGTCGGGCGTCAGGAATTCGCCGGCTACTGGGAATACGTGCTGGACGATGCGCTGTTCACTGCGCCGGCACACCCTTTCTGGGGCGGCTGCGGCCTGATCGGGCCCGACGGCAAGCTGATGGGGATCGGCTCGCTGATCCTCCAGCAGGGCGACGGGAAGGGGAAGCGGCTCGACATGAACATGGTCGTGCCGATCGGGCTGCTGGGGCCGATCCTGCAGGACCTGCTCAGCTACGGCCGGGTCAACCGTCCCGCGCGTCCCTGGCTCGGCATGTACGCCACCGAGACCGACGACGCGCTGGTGGTCGGCGGGCTGGCGGACAATGGCCCGGCGGAACAGGCCGGCGTGCGCCAGGGCGACCGCATCCTGCAGGTGAATGAGGAAGACGTGCCCGACCTCGCCGGGTTGTGGCGGCGGGTGTGGGCCTCCGGCAGCGCGGGGGCCGAGGTGCGCCTGCGGGTCCAGCGCGAGCAGACCACGCTGCGCCTCAGCGTCCGCTCCGCCGATCGCGTCACCTTCCTGAAGTCACCGAAGCTGCACTGATGAGCTGCAAACCGAAGATGCGGGGCGCCATCGTCCCCGTTACCCCGTTCCAGCAGAACTGCGCCATCCTGTGGGACGAAGCGACCATGCGCGCGATGGTGGTCGACCCCGGCGGCGACGTGCCGCAGATCATGGCCGCGATCGAGCAGACCGGCGTGACGGTCGAGCGCATCCTGCTGACTCACGGCCATCTCGACCATGCCGGCGGCGCCGCCGAACTGGCCGCGACCCTGAGCGAGTGGTCGGTGGCCGCCGGCCTGGGCCCCATCCCGATCGAGGGACCGGACCAGCGCGACCAATTCCTGCTCGACGGTATCGCCGACCAGGCCGCTCAGTTCGGCTTCGCCGCCCGCAATGTCACCCCCGACCGCTGGCTGACCGAGGGCGACAAGATCGCGCTCGGTTCCCACGTGTTCGAGGCGCTGCACTGCCCCGGCCACACCCCGGGGCACCTGGTCTACGTCAACCACGCGGCGAAGTTCGTGCTGATGGGTGACGTGCTGTTCCAAGGCTCGATCGGGCGAACGGATTTCGCCTACGGCGACCACGCCGCGCTGATCGACGCGATCAAGACCAAGCTGCTGCCGCTGGGCGACGATTATTCGTTCATGTGCGGCCACGGCCCGGGCTCGACGATCGGGGCGGAGCGGGCAGGGAATCCGTTTTTGCAGTAGCCGGCCTGCACGCGGACCCTGCAGGACCATCGAGGCAGGAAACCGTTGCCGGGGATCCAGGGGGCCCTGGCGTCCCACGCAGCGCCAGGTTCTCAAATTGAGGCCGAGGTCGGGGGGCGCGCCGTTGTGGCTGCGGCTGCGCGCGGCACCGCGGAGATTGCAACCGGGACGAAAAAACGCCCTGGTCAACCGAACAAAGCATCACGCGGGATCGGAGCGGCCAGCCGGTCCAGATGAGTGGGCCTTAGCCTTTCGTGTCTCACCCATGGGGTTCAGTCCATCACAGAGTGCCGGTCTTCCGGCAATGGCGTACCCGACGCAGGCATGCGTCCCAGACGGTCGATCCGATGGCTTCGACCTCTTGGCGCCTTGGCGTCTTGGCGTTGTCCTGGCTTGGCTGGGCCCCGCACAGGCCTGTCGTGATGCACCGCCTGGCCGTGGGACCGCCCGGTGCGACCGCTGGGCTGGCCGTCGGGAACTGCTGCGAAGTGGGAACGCCAAGACGCCAAGGCGCCAAGACACCAAGGTCGTGTCACAGAGTGCCGGTCTTCCGGCAATGGCGTACCCGACGCAGGCATGCGTCCCAGACGGTCGATCCGATGGCTTCGACCTCTTGGCGTCTTGGCGTTGTCCTGGCTTGGCTGGGCCCCGCACAGGCCTGTCGTGATGCACCGCCTGGCCGTGCGACCGCCCGGTGCGACCGCTGGAGCTGGCCGTCGGGAACTGCTGCGAAGTGGGAACGCCAAGGCGCCAAGACACCAAGACACCAAGGTCGTGTCACAGAGTACCGGTCTTCCGGCGATGGCGTACCCGACGCAGGCATGCGTCCCAGACGGTCGGTCCGATGGCTTCGACCTCTTGGCGCCTTGGCGTCTTGGCGTTGTCCTGGCTTGGCTGCGCCCCGCACAGGCCTGTCGTGACGCACCGCCTGGCCGTGGGACCACCCAGAGCGACCGCGGGGGCTAGCCTGCTGTGCCCGTGCGCCCGGCCGTGGGGGCGTGTGCTGCAACCCGGGACCGCCAGGGCGCCAAAGTCACGTCACGGCGTGCCGATCATCCGGATGATGCCGTGCTTGATGAGCGCGACGTTGAAATTGATGAGCAACCCAAGGCGGTGGCCGGAGAGCTTCAGGTATGTCAGGAGCTGCGCCCGATGAACCGGCAGGAGCCGTTCAACCGCCTTGATCTCCACCACCACCCACCCCTCGACCACCATATCGATGCGAAAGCCGCCGTCGAGGCAGAGGGTCCGGTAGTGGACCGGAACCGCGACCTGCCGCTGGACCGGGATGTTGCGCATCGCCAACTCGCAGGCCAGGCAATCCGCATAGACGGACTCCAGCAGCCCCGGTCCCAACGCGGTGTGCACCACGAATGCGGCATCCACGACCTGATGCGCGGTCGCGTCCTGGCGGGCAGACGGCTCCGGCATCTTTTCGCCCTGGCAGTGGACGGGTCGGCCGGCGTGCCGCCTGACGGCGATGGGGCCGGCCGGCCGCTGAGCGCAATCTGCCCCGAGCCAGGTTAACGAAAACGCAACAGCGCCGCGCGACAGATCCCCCGGCGACGAATGGACCGGCCCGGCAGCTGAAATACCAGCCACGCCCGCAACGCGGCTGGTACCGATACCGCCGCCCGCGCAGAGGCTGCGATCAGCCACCATACCGCCGCCCGCCTACCGCGGTAGCAGCGCCCGCAGCGTCTCCAGCTCCTCCAGCGTCTCTGCCAGCAGCGCGCGCAACCGCTCCACCTCGGGATCGACGCGCGGCCGAGGCGCCGGGCGGGGCGGCGGCGGCGGGGTATGCGCCAGTTCCAGCCCCGGGATCAGCAGTTCGTTCTCGTCCGCGGCGTCCGCCTCCGCGGCGGCGCGCTCTTCGGGCGTTGGCGGTGGGATATCGTCGGACAGCCGTCCGCCGCCCTCGCGCAGCAGCCGCTGTACGCCCTTGATCGTGTAGCCCTGGATGTAGAGCAGGTCGGAGATCCGCCGCAGCAGCGCGATATCGTCCGGCCGGTAGTACCGCCGCCCGCCGCCACGCTTCAGCGGCTTCACCTGGGGGAACCGGGTCTCCCAGAACCGCAGCACATGCTGCGGGATGTGAAGATCGTCCGCCACCTCACTGATCGTGCGGAAGGCGTTCGGCGCTTTCTTGGGGCGGGAGCGACCGTGGGCGACATCGACCTCGCCGTCCTCGGCCGGGTCGCTCATTCGTCGTCACCCCCCTCAGGCGTGGTCCCGTTGACCCGCGCCTTCAGCACATGGCTGGGGCGGAACACCAGAACACGCCGGGGCATGATCGGCACTTCCACGCCGGTTTTCGGGTTGCGGCCAACCCGGCGTCCCTTCTGCCTCACAGAAAAGGTGCCGAAGCCGCTGATTTTAACAGATTCACCGGCCTCCAACGTGGCGGCCATGCGTTCCAGCACAGTCTCCAGCAGGTCAGCCGATTCGTTCCTGGACAGTCCAACCTGGGTGTAGATCGTCTCCGCCAGGTGGGCACGGGTGATCGTTTGCATGGGCCGACGCTAGGGAGCGCGCCGGCCACAGTCAAGCGAAGACGGTAAAAAATCGACCAGGATCAGGCGGTTGCGGTGCGGCGTCGGCATCCGCTCGCAGAACCAATTACATTCGGACGAGCGCAGACCCCCAGGCGAGGCCGCCACCCAGCGCTTCCAGCAGCACCAGGTCCCCGCGGCGGATGCGGCCATCGGCGCAGGCTTCGGCCAAAGCCAGCGGCACCGAGGCGGCGGACGTGTTGGCGTGGCGGTCCACCGTCACCACCACACGCTCCGACGACAGGCCCAGCTTGCGGCCCATCGCGTCGATGATGCGGGCGTTGGCCTGGTGCGGCACCAGCCAGTCGACGTCGCGCCGCGTCAGGCCGTTGGCGGCCAGGGCTTCCTCGACCGCCTCGGCCAGGCGGGTGACGGCGTGGCGGAACACCTCCCGCCCGTGCATCACCAGGTGGCCCGGCTTGTCGGGCTGGCCGACCGCGCCGTCGACGTAAAGGATGTCGCCGAGCGTGCCCTGGGCGTGGATGTGGGTGGAGAGGATGCCGCGGTCGATGCAGCCGCTGCCCTCGCCGGCGCGCACGAATACCGCGCCCGCGCCGTCGCCGAACAGCACGCAGGTGCCGCGGTCCTGCCAGTTGAGGATGCGCGAGTAGACCTCGCTGCCGATCACCAGGATGCCTTTGGCCTGGCCGGCGCGGATCATGCCGTCGGCCACCGACAGCGCGTAGATGAAGCCGGCGCACGCCGCGGCGAGGTCGAAGCCGAAGCCACGGGTGACGCCAAGCGCGGCCTGGACGCGCAGCGCCGTCGCGGGGAAGGCCTGGTCGGGCGTGCTGGTGGCCAGGATGATGCCGTCGACGTCGTCGGGGCCGGCGCCGGCATTGGCCAGCGCGGCGCGCGCCGCCTCGGTGCCCATGAAGGCCGCGGTCTCGTGCGGGGCGGCGAAGTGGCGCTGGCCAATGCCGGTGCGCTCGCGGATCCACGAATCGGACGTGTCGACCGTCAGCGCCAGTTCGTCGTTGGTGACGATGTGCGCGGGGAGATAGGCGCCGGTCCCGGCCAGGATGGAGCGGATGGGCATCGTGAGTCCGGAACGTCCTCTGTCGGGCGGTTGCGCCTGCGGCGATGTGTCCGTCCGGCGGTCTGTTGGGCCGGCGCGTGGCTGCCAGGCGGTCGTGCGTATCAGGCGGTCGTGCGTATCGGGTCTTGCTGGGTATCGGGCCGCTGCGTATCAGGCCGTCGCGAGTCGCGAATTGTCCCCGTTCTTCTCCTGGGCGACCAGCTTGTCCAGCCGGATCCGCGCGAGGTCCTCCCGGATCCGCTCGTTGAACCGGTGCACCACCATGTCCATCGCGACGTCGACGGCATGGGCGAAACCCTGCGCGTCGGTGCCGCCATGCGACTTCACCACCACGCCGTTCAGCCCGACCATCACCGCGCCGTTGTAGCGCCGCGGGTCGAGCCATTCGCGCAACCGGTCCAGCCCCGGCCGCGCCAGCACATAGGCCAGCTTCGACGCCCAGTTGCGGTTGAACACCTGGCGCAGCAGCTCGCCGATCAGCTTCAGCGCGCCCTCGCCGGTCTTCAGCGCGACATTGCCGGTGAAGCCGTCCGTCACCACCACGTCGGTCGTGCCGGCGGCGATATCGTGGCCCTCCACGAAGCCGTGGAACTGCGGGGCGAGGTGGCTGGCCCGCAGCACCTCGGCCGCGAGGCGCACGGTGTCGTCGCCCTTCAGCTCCTCCGACCCCACGTTCAGCAGCCCGATGGTCGGCGCGGTGAGGCCAAGGACGGTGCGTGCGAACACATCGCCCATGACGGCGAACTGTACCAGGTTGCGGGCATCGCAATGCACGTTGGCGCCGAGGTCCAGCATGACCACGTCGCCCCGCGCCGACGGGCCAATGGCCGCCATCGCCGGCCGGTCGATGCCCGGCAGCGCCTTGATCACGATCTTGGCCAGCGCCAGCAGCGCGCCGGTGTTGCCGGCGGACACCACGCCCGCAGCCTCGCCCGCCGCGACGGCGTCGATCGCCACCCGCATCGAGGCATGGCGCAGGCGCAAAGCCGCCGTCGGCTTCATGTCGTTGCCGATGACGTCGGGCGCGTGGCGCACGGTGCAGACGGCGCGCGCACGGCGATGGCGGGCCAGCAATGGCGCGATCATCGCCTCATTGCCGACCAGCAGGATACGGGCGCCCGGATGCCGTTCGGCGGCAACCTCCAGGCCATCGACAACCATGGCGGGAGCGTTGTCTCCGCCCATGGCGTCCACCGCCAGCGTATATTGCTCGGTCAAGAGCGGAGGAGGGCCCAGGTCGCTTTCGACGTCAGGCCCGGACCGCGCCCTTGAGCGCTTTGCCGGCCGCAATCACCTCACGACCATCATAATGGCCGCAATGGCTGCAGACATGATGCGGACGCTTCAGCTCGCCGCAGTTCGGGCACTCGGCATGCGCCTGGATGGGCAGCGCCTGATGGCTGCGGCGCATCCCGGCACGGGACGGCGAGGTTTTTCTCTTCGGAACAGCCATGGGACGAAGCCCCTTTCTATCGACGTGAGTCCGCACACGCGAACAGTCACAGTCTGGACACGCGAGCCGCGCCGTCTAGCAGAGCACCAGCCGGGTCGCAAGGCGCTCGAAGGGGTTGGCGGCTCGGGATGCAGGCCAGGGGGCTGCCCCTGGACCCCGCCAAGGGCGACGGCCCTTGGAACCGGTCCCTTGGTGTTCATCCGGGGAGAGGGGGCGACCCGGACCAGGCGAGGTC
>JARLIJ010000364.1 GCA_031291795.1 Acetobacteraceae bacterium
CACGGGAGAATGGCGGCGTTCTGAGCGCCGGGAAATCTCAATCCGCGCGGCACAGACCCGGTTGACCGGCCGCCTGCTGCGCGTGCGTCCGAGCCGAGGCGGTAGGCCGGGGCGCTGATCCGCGCGGCGTGGTGCCGCCCCGTAGGCCGCGCGGAGATTTTGCGAATTGCTGCGGCGGCGTGGATGGACACGCTGGGTGCCTCCCACGGCGGGACCGGGCCGACTGGCCCTTGTGGGCCGAAGAAATCCGCCAAGCCGGTATCAAGCCCGGCCTGCAGCAATACTCGTCCCGGCGCGAGGCCCCTCCTTCCTCGCTGCCGGTGAGGCCGACGGCCTAGGGGTGTGGACGACCGCATCCATCCGTCGCGTGCGGCACGAAACGCCGAAGAGACCGCGTAGACCTGCACGCGCGGCCACGCGGGGTGAGAATCCCCGCACCAATTGCCTATTCCGGTCCGCCCACGCGCTACAGTCTCTCAGAGCCGTGTGCCAGGGCGCAGGCGTGATAGCGGCGGACCGGAAGCTATTCGCAAATCTGCGAACAATGGAGACACGACAATGCCGACGCCTGATGGCGCGCCCGCGCCTGGGCGAAAGCAAGTTGATTGGGAAGCGGTGGAGCGGGAATACCGCGCCGGGCAGCTGTCTGCCCGCGAGATCGGTCGCATCCACGGGGTCAGCCACACAGCGATAAACCGTCGCGCTAAAACTGAGGGGTGGGTGCAGAACCTCTCTGGTCGGGTAAGGGAAGCGGCTGAAGCTAAGCTGGTTGCCGCTGAGGTTTCCAGCCAGGTTTCCGCGGCAACCACGCGCGAGACGGTCGAGACTGCTGCGGCTCGGGTGGTTCAGCTCGTCCGCTCACATCGATCCGACATCTCTGCGCTGCGCGCGATCGTCAAGCGCATGGTGGAGGGGTTGGCGCGTGTTGCTGGCGGGATACCACTTCAGCCCGGCGACGATGCCCTGCTCGGCTCTCGGCAGGGTGCGATCGACGGGAGCGACAAGCTGGCATCGGCGCTGCAACGGATGGTCGCGCTGGAACGGCAGGCGTTTGGTCTGGTGGACAAGGACGCGACCGAGGACCGGGACGAAATTAGGACCATCCGCCGTGTCATTGTGCGACCTGGAGATTCAGACCCCGGAGGTGTTCCTCCCGCTGCTGGAGCCTAGGCGATACAAGGGGGCTTGGGGCGGCCGTGGGTCTGGGAAGTCGCACTTTTTCGCCGAGAGCCTAATCGAGAAAGCGCTGATGCGGCCTGGCCTCCGCTGGGTGTGTATCCGCGAGGTGCAGCTTTCCATCAAGCAGTCGGTCAAGCTGTTGGTCGAGGACAAAATCCAAAAGCTAGGCGTCGGCCATCTCTTCGATGCCCTAGAAAGCGAGACCCGGACGCCCGGCGGCGGAATCATCAGCTACCGGGGGATGCAGACCTACAACGCCGACAGCATCAAATCGCTGGAGGGTTACGACGGGGCTTGGGCGGAAGAAGCGCAGGCGCTATCCGAGCGGTCGCTGCGATTGCTGCGGCCGACGATCCGCAAGCCAGACTCAGAACTCTGGTTCAGCTGGAATCCCGAGGCCCCAACCGATCCTGTTGACGCCTTGCTTCGTGGGGGCGCGGCTATCGGCCCGGAGCGATCGGCGGTTGTGCGGGCCAATTGGCGGGATAATCCGTGGTTCCCCTCCGTGCTGGAGGATGAGCGTCTATCTGACTTGGCGCGGAGGCCCGACCAATACGACCATATCTGGGAAGGAGCCTACGTCACCATCTCCGAGGCCCTGATTTTCAAGGGGAAGGTCAGCGTCGAGCAGTTCGAGACGCCTGCCGATGCGCGTTTCTACCATGGCGCCGACTGGGGGTTTGCCGTTGATCCGACCGCATTGGTGCGCTGCTTCGTCCGCGATGAATGCCTTTACGTCGATCGGGAGATCTTTGGCCACGGCACAGAGCTGGATCATCTGCCGGCGCTCTTCGATCAGATCCCCACGGCCAGGCAATGGCCGATCAAGGCGGACAACGCCCGTCCAGAGACGATCAGCTACATGGCGCGCCAAGGCTTCCGCATCTCCGGGGCGGAGAAGTGGAAGGGCTCGATCGAAGACGGCATCGAACACTTGCGGGGCTTCAAGCGGATCATCGTTCACCCCCGTTGCGAGCATGTCGCGCGGGAATTTCGTCTCTACAGCTACAAGGTTGACCCAAAGACCGAAGACATCCTGCCGGTCATTTTGGACGCCGACAACCACGGCATCGACGCGCTTCGCTATGCCCTCGACGGGATCATCCGTAAGCGCACCGAGGCGCGCCGGGTGCAGATCAACCTGATGGGCCGCTGAGAAGCATTCAATCAATCACACGGCGAGCTAAGCTAACGGAACTGGAGAAATTACCGAATGCCGCGCAAGGAAGTTTCGTTGCTGCCTGAGCCGGTCAAAATCGGATACCGGACATACCACGTCGAGGCGTGGGAACATCTCGCTGCGATGTCGGCCGAACGACGCGGCGAGTGCTCCCACATTGAGCACGTGATCCGCGTCGATACGGTCTACGGGAAGACAGAGACGGCAGAGATTTTGCTGCACGAGATTCTGCACGCGGTCTGGACAGTTTTCCGTCTCGAAGAGGGCGACACCGAGGAACGCATCATCAGCGCGTCGGCGAACGGGTTGACGGCCGTCTGGCTCGACAATCCGGGCCTGCTCGCGTGGTTTCAATCCAATCTCGGAGTTGAATGATGGCGACTGGCCTTATTGATCAGTGCCGCCAGTATGTCGCGGCTTACGGCGGATACGCGACGATTGCCGCCTCTATCGGCCTGAGCGCTGTGGAGGTTGAGGAAATCTGTGCGGGCATCCGACCGCCGAATGCGATTTTTGCGAGCGGAATGGCGGGGTTGATCGGCGTCCCCGGCCCGCTGATTTTTGCCGACAGCGCCGACAATCAGTTTCTCACCCGTCACGGAGCCCCATAACAAATGGCGAGCTACACCCTCCTCTCCGGCTATCTGGCCCTCGGTTCCGCGGTCAGCTCGGCCGGCGTGATCACCGAGCTGTCCGGCAACGGCTATGCGCGCGTCCCGGTCACTGTCTCCTATGATCCCGTCGCCAACGTCGTGTCGTTTGCGCCTGGCGTGACGTTCCCGACCGCAACCGGGACGTGGTCCGCCTACACCGTGGCAGCCCTGTTCGACGCGGCCTCGGGTGGCAACGAAATTGCCTATGCGGCGCTGCCTGGTGCGGCCACCGCCTCCGGTGCGAACGTGTCGTTCCCCCAGGGGATTTTTACCATCGCCTGTTTGTCGGGCGTGCTGGTCAAGGGTGGCGTCACCCCGGCGGGCGTGCAACTCGGTGTGCTCAACAACGCCGATGTGACCACCTCCGGCACGGCCGTCTATATCGGGCCAAACCCACTCTCGCTGTCGGCCTCCTACGCGCTGACTGCCAATGCGACCAGCTACAACGACCTGACGGCCCCCCCGATCCTGTTCCGCAACTTGCTTGATGGCGGCGATTTTACCGTCAACCCGTTCCAGCGCAATATCGCGACCCTCGCGTCTGCCGGCATCATCGCGAGCGCGATTACCAGCACTCCGACCTATTTCGCCGATCGCTGGTTCGGCGTCGGCGGCGCGTCGTCCTCGCTGCTGATGGGCTCCGTCGCCAACGTCACGGTCCCAGGATTCAGCGTCGCGCTGCAGCATCAGCGGTCGAGCGGCAACGCCAACACCTCTCCGCTCTATCTTGGCCAGATTTTGGAGCCGAGCGATGTCGTGCGCCTCCAGGGGCAGGGCGTCGTCTTCTCAGTTCTCGGCCTCGCCGGCTCCGGGTTCACGGGTGGAACCTACACGATTTCAATCGTCTCGGGCACCGACACCGCCGCCAATACCACGGCCGCCAAGCTGATCGCCACTACGTGGGCTGGGCAGTCCACCATTGGCACCGCGACCGTTACGCCCAGCACCACGGCCTCCCGTGCCTTCGTGACTGCCACCGTCCCGGCCGCCGCCACGCAGCTTGCTGTCCTGATCTCGTGGACCCCGTCCAGCACCGCCGCCGGCTCCTACGACTATCTGCAATTCCTGATCGCCCAGCTTGAGCTTGGCACGTCACCCGGAACATGGGAACGGCGCGACATCCAGGTTGAGACCGAGATTTGCCAGCGGTATGCGTGGGCCATCCCTGAGCCGGCCGCCAGCGTGATCGTCGGCGCTGGTTTCAACCCGACCACGAGCACGCAGGTTTTTTATCTCGCGGCCCCCGTGCAGTTCTGGAAGGCGCCGACTGTCACTGTGGCGGCGGGGACGTTCAAAACCAACCAGGCCAGCGTCGCGACTGCCTGCACGATCACCGCCGGGACCACGCACACCCCCAACGCGATCAGCGTCAACGGGTCCAGCACCAGCACCGCCGGCCAGGGCACCCTGCTGCAGGGCGGCGGCGGCTCCGGTTACATCCTCGCCAGCGCGGACTTCTGATGCGCGGGCTTCTTGTCGCGCTGGGGCTGCTGGCAATCCTCTCGCCGCCCGCCCTAGCGCAGCCCTACCCCACACAGGCGGTTCCGACGGCGTGGGCGGGTGCCGGGATCGTGCCGGTTGTCAGTGGCTCCGCCGTGTCGGGAGTCGTGCTCAAAGCATCCGGGGGCAACCTCTACAACGTGCAGGCAGTCTGCACCTCGGCCTGTTGGCTGATGGTGTTCAACTCTGCGACCGTTCCGAGCAATGGCTCGACTACGGCGGGCACTGCGGCGGGTAGTCTTCAGGACTGCCTGCCGATTGCGGCCGGCGGAAGCGGGACGATCCTCTACGCGCTGCCTGAGGTGTTTTCAATCGGGATTAGCGCCGCGATCAGTTCAACGGCCTGCGCGACGCTGACGCTCTCGACGGTTGGCTTCATTCACGGCTCGGTGGAGTAGCCTTGTGGCAAAGAAATGGATCAGCGGGGCCATCAACCCCGCGCACAGGGGCGTGGAACAGCGCGCTGCGGCCCGTGCGGGCGAGACGACACACGAATACATGGAGCAGCACAAAGAGGCGTCCGGTGCCGCTGGTGCCCGCGCTCGCCTCGGCCTGCGGCTTGAGGGGATGCACCTCAAGGCCGACGGCCAGAACCACGCCGAAACCGCCATCAACCACGCCAAACGCAATCGGTCCTGATGTTCAAACTCCTGTCCGAGAAAGTCTCGCGCGACCCCGATTTGCCAGAGCGCGCGTGGAGTCTCGATGTTCTCGGGCGGGTGCTGGACGGCACGATTTACGACGGCCTCGACTATGAGTTCTACGACGAGAAGAGGGACAACGACGAGTATATCCCCATCCGAAAGCGTCGCCCGTCCGTCCGCTACAATCTCTGCCGCCTCGTGGTCGAGGATAGCGTCTCCCTCCTGTTCGGAGAGGGGCGGTTCCCCGGAGTCGATTGCGCCGATCTCCCGACGCGCGAGGCGCTGCAATCCATCATCAAGGCCACGCACCTCCCGGCCGTGATGGAATCCGCCGCAATCGAAGGCTCCATAGGTTCGATCGCAGTGCTGATGCGGGTGCTGGAGGGGCGGCTGTTCTTCAGCGTGCTCAACACGAGATTCCTGACGCCGGTTTATGACGTCAAGGCGCCGGATACACTCGCCAAGGTGATCGAGAAATACAAGGTCCGCGGCGATACGCTGGCGGGGCTCGGCTACCAGATCGAAGAAAAGGATTTCACCGCGAAATTTTGGTTTCAGCGAATTTGGAGCCAAGCTGATGAGGAGTGGTTCCTGCCGTGGAAGGTGGCGGACGATAATCCCAAGATCGAAGGGGACGCGGGTAGGTCCGTCCATCACGGGCTCGGGTTCGTTCCACTCGCTTGGATCAAAAACCTTCCCGGCGGGGAAGGCCCCGATGGGGGTTGCACCTTCAGGCCGGCCATCGATACGCAGATCGAGATCGACTACCAGCTTTCTCAGGCCGGGCGCGGTCTGAAATATTCCTCCGATCCCCTGCTGATGGTCCGTGAACCGGCAGCGCCGGATGACCCCATTATCAAGGGGGCCGGAAACGCCCTCGTCGTCTCCGAAAAAGGGGACGCAAAACTGCTGGAGATCGGCGGCACGGCTTCCGCCGCGGTCATCGAGTATGTGCGAATCCTTCGGGAAATGGCGCTCGAAACGATCCACGGTAACCGGTCCAATGCCGACAAGATCAGCGCAGCCCAATCCGGCCGAGCGCTGGAGATGCTGCACCAACCGCTCTTGTGGCTCGCCGATCGTCTGCGGACCAGCTACGGCGAGAACGGCCTTCTTCCGCTCCTCCGGATGATCGTTCGCGTCTCAAAGATAATGCCCCTGTCTGTCGAGGGAGAGACGATCAAGAACCTCTCCGACAAGCCCATTTCGCTTCGTTGGGGCGCCTGGTTTTCGCCGACTGAACGCGACCGCCAAGAACAGGCGACGACGCTCAAAACGCACCGCGACGCCGGCCACATCAGCCGGGAAACGGCCGTCAAAGTCATGGCCCCCAACTACGATATCGAAGACATCCCCGCCGAGGTTGCCAAGATCGAGGCGGACGAGACTGCGGCGGATGCGCGGGCAACCACGCAACCCTCCGTGCAGACCAAGGATAGCGAGACGCTTCCGGGCTAACCGCGCCGGCCGGATGCCGAGCACCACCGCGTGATGCGGACCAAAAACCAGGAACCGTGATGGCAGACGACAACACGCCCGGCGTGACGCCGAGCATCGACGAACTGCGCGCTCAACTCTCCTCCGCTCAGGAGCGCATCAAGGAACTCAATTCCGAAGCCAAGGGGCACCGGCTCAACGCGGATCGTTTTCGCGGCGATGCCGACACCCTGAAGCAGCAGGCCGAGGCCGCGAAGGCTGAAGCCACCGCCGCGCTGACCGCCGCCGAGAAAGCCGCCGCCGAAAGGGTGGCCGCTGCCGAGGCTAAGGCCAACGAGGCGCTGACCAAAGCGCAGCAGCGTGCCGTTGCTGCCGATCTGCGAGTTGCGGCCAGGGATGCCGGCGCCAATGACGTTACCGACGTCCTCGCTCTGCTCCCGCGCGACAAGCTGGAACTGGACGACAACGGCGACGTGAAAAACGCGGCCGTCCTGATGGCCGAGCTGAAGAAAGCCAAGCCCTACCTGTTCGGCCTGCCGACCACCTCCAGCACGGCCGTTCCGCCTCCGCCAAAGCCGCCGTCCGCCAAGCCCGCATCGGACATGACGGACGACGAATTCGCCGCGGCGAAAAAGGTCCGTCCTTGGCGCAAGTGACCATCCCCCGCGTGCCGGAGTGCCACGGGATCCTACCCCCATAGCGGCGTAATCCGCCGCGCCCCCAGTCGCCCTTAGGCAAGGCAACCAGAACGCCGTGAGGCGTCCTTTTCCCTCAGATGGAGCCCACTTCCGTGGCACTCAATAACCTCCCGTCCTCGATTCAGTCCGTCATTCAGCAGGGCTTTCTGGAGCGTCAGTTCCGGCAGGCCCTGCGCGCCAAGCTCGGGTTCCGCGCGATTGCGGACAAAGAGCCGTTCATGGCGGGCATCGGTGAGACGATCACCAAGACCCGCGTTGGACTGCTGCCCGCCATCACCACCCCAATGGCGCCCGCCAGCAACAGCGATTTCACCTCTGGCCTGGCCGCGCAGAATTACAGCGTCGAGCAGTATGCCCTCGCCGTCGCGCAGTATCCGGGCGTGATGCAGCTCAATCTGGCCACCGCCAAGGTCGCGATCGACGATCTGTATCTTCAGAATGCCTATGCGCTCGGTGAGCAGGCGTCGCGTTCGGTCGATACGCTGGCGCAGCGCGCGCTCTACGATGCGTATATGGGCGGCAATACCCGCGTGACCACCACCCTCGGCTCGGCCGGGACCACCGTCCACGTGGACGACGTGCGCGGCTTCTTCATGACCCTCAATAGCCAGGGCCAGCCGGTCGCCGTCAGTTCGGCCAATACCCTCGCCGTGCAGGTCGGCAGCAACACTTACTCCCTGACCGCTGTCGTCGCCGACGGTTCCGCGCCGACCACCATCAACCCGTGGCTCTCGAACCTGTCGTTCTCCGGCAGCAGCTCCAACTCCAGCACTGCGCCGAACGGCTACTCCGGCACCCTGACTTTCTCCGGCAACGTCACCGTGGCCGATGCCACGGCCGGCAACGCCGCTGTGAGCGCGGTTGCCCCGGTCGTCATGCGCCCGTCCGTCCTCTCGACTGGCGTGATGGCCGCGACCACCCTCGCGATTGCCTCGGCGACTGACATCAACAATGCCCGGCTGACCATGCAGATGATCCTGACCGCCAAGGCCAACCTGTCGGCCAACGGCGTGCCGGTCGTCGCGGATCGCGGCAACTATGTCCTTTACTCGGACCCGATCCAGCTGACCGGCCTGTTCCAGGATCCCGCTTTCCAGATGTTCTTCCGCGGCAAGCCGGATTCCAAGGAATACAAGAAGGGGCTCGTAGCCGAACTGCTGGAGTGCGAGATTGTTGAGACCAACCTGAACCCCGTGCAGGTGCTGTCCGGCGTCGGAACCGTTCACCGTGCCGTTCTCTGTGGGCAGGGTGCGCTGGTCGAGGGCGAGTTCACCGGCACCTCCTACCTGGACGCCGAGCGTGCTGACGATGCTGAGGGCATGATCACGGTTGTGGACGGCATCGCCCATATCACCCGTGAGCCGCTGGACGCGCTGAAGCAGGTCATTACCCAGTCGTGGAGCTATATCGGCGGCTTCGCTGTGCCGACCGACACCACGACCAACCCGAACACGATCCCGACCGCGACCAACGCCGCCCTCAAGCGGGCCGCGATCCTCGAGAGTCTGTAACCGCGATGGCTCGCACGAAAGAGGTGCGGGTGGATGTGCCGGCGGGGGGAACTCCGTCGGCGCCGTCGCGCATCAGGCTCATTCGCCCGCATGGATTTGTGGACGAATACGGGCGGCATCGCTTCTGGCGGGCCGGGGATGTCGTGGGTGATCCTCACGAGATTGCGCTCCTGCTTGAGCGTGGCGCCCCCGCCGAACCGGCGGAGTAATTCCCATGTCGGGCTTCGTCGCCTATCAATTCACCGCTGCGCAGCTGGTGGATATCCGGCGGTTCTGCGGCTATCCGGCCTACGGCGACGGCGGGGTTGTGTTTCCGTTCCCGTGGATTATGCGGACGTATCTCGCCCTCGAATATCGTCTGCAGCACATGAGTGCCGCCGAGGGCGCGGTTGTCGTCACCACCTATCTTACCAACCTCAACACGCTCGAAGCGGCGATCCCCGGCACGTCGGCCAATCTCGATACCGATGCGGCGGCGGTCTGGATCCACAACAAGAACGAGCAGCGGGACCGCGACCGACTGTTTGACAGCTGGCGCAAGCGCCTTTGCCAGTTCCTCGGCGTTCCTCCAGGGCCTGAATTCGGCGGCGGTGAAGGTAGCATGAGGATTGTGGTCTGATGGACATCAGCACGATCCGCAGCAAAATCCGGGCCGGCTACGGCAAGGCCGCGCTCAAGTTGGGCGAATCGTGCGCGATCTACAGGCCGGCCGGCACCACGGCCGCAATCGTATCCGGAAATCTGATCGCCACGCAGCTCGCGGCATTCGACACCAAGCCGACGTTTTCCTTCGTCAACCCGACCAACTTCAAAAACCGGCTCTTCTACGCGCTGACCGACGCAACCTCGATTGAGGTCGGCGACTATCTCGTCTCTGGCGGCCAGACCTATTTCGTTGCCACGCTCGACGATATTGCGCCGCCCATGGTCGTCCGCTGCGATCGCACGCTGACGATCAAACGCCCGCAGCCCGGAACGCCAGGATATGACTACTACGGCAGCAACGCCGCCTCTTCCGAGGAGACGATTCTGACTGGATGGCCGGCGGCGGTGCTCACGGGCACAAAGGGCGAGGGCACGATTTCCAAGCTGCCGGGCGACGTGCGTGCACCGTGGGTGCTCCTCATGATGCCGGCCGCCGCTGGCGTGCAAATCCAGTTCGCAGACATCCTTTACGACGATCTCGCCACCCCGAGCCGCTACGTCGTTTCCAATGTGATCTATTCCGCGCTCGGGGCGGAGATCACCGCATCGCAGGCGCTCATCTGATGGCCGATCTCAGTGATGCTGCCAAGGGGTTGATTGACACCGTCGCCGCCATTCTGTTCTCGGGCACGTATCTTCCGGGAGCCGAGGGGACGAGCATCCTGACGTGGCAAGCGCCGGTCAACGGGACGGTGGCCGCGTGCAGCACGATCCAGCTCTATCGCGGCTGGCCCGGAACGAATGATTTGCAGGGGGATCTCGTCGCCGGCAAAGCACATGTGTCGGTCTTTCCCGAAGGGGGGTCGACGCAGAACACCACACGGTATCAACTGGCGTGGAGACAGGCCGGTGTGACGGCTTCAACGCTCATTGCCACGCTTTCGGGGGTAACGATCACCTTTTCCGGGACATGCTCGGCGACGCAGGTCGTGGGCATCCTGATTCGCACTGGGGCCTCTGCCGGATCCTACGCCTATCGCTGCACGGTCACGGACACGCCGGCTACGGTCGCCGCGGCATTCGCGGCCGCAATCCCATCCGCGTCGTCCTCTGGCGCGGCCCTGACTGTGGTGGGTGATACGATCTCGGTCAACTCGGCTTGCGACCAATCCGCCACCAAAGAGGTGCGCCGGCAGAAGCAGGGCTTCCGCATTTCGTGCTGGACTCCTACCCCGCAGGCCCGCGACCTGATCGCCGCAGCAATCGACACTGCCTTGGCGGATATGCCGTGGATCACGCTCTCCGACGGGTCGGCCGGACGGCTGATTTATCGGACCACCTATCCCGATGATCTGCCGAGCAAGGATCGGGTCTGGCGGCGTGATCTCTGCTATACGCTCGAATATGCGACGCTTCTGAGCGAGGCGCAGCCGGTCCTGATGTTCCCGGTCGGAAGCATCAGCCGATCGGCGCCGGTGGCGCTGACCTCGGCCGAGCTCGCCGGCCTGCCGACCAGTCCCGTCGGCCTCGCGAATGGCACACTCTGGGACGACGGCGGCGCGCTGGCGATGGTCGGGGCCAACACGACCGATCTCCCAACCGTGCCCGTCGTGCCATCCTGGTGCATCTGGTCCAACGGCGGTCTGCTGATGACCGTCCCGACCGTCGGCAATGTGCTGCGCGGCCCCCCGGTCTCTGGCGTCTGGGCGGGGCAGTCGATGACGCTCCCGTCCGGGATCGACACAAGCAACGGCGGCATTATCCCCGCCTCCTGAAAGGCAATCATGGCAATCGAACTCGTAGTGGTGACGCCTTTCGGCGAGCACCAGAAGGGGGCCGTCATCTCCGACGCCACCCTGATCGCGGCAATCCTGGCGAGCGAGCAGGAGGCCCACGTCGTCAAGGTCACTGCGCCCGTGGCGCAGGTTGAGGAGGCTCACCAGTGATCGTCCAGAGTGGCAGTATCAACAGCACTGCTCTAGTCGTCCCGGATTTATACATCCAGATCGTGCCGCCGTCGGTGACCTATCTCAACGGGGTCGCCACCAACGTCGTCGGAATGGTCGGCACCGCGTCGTGGGGGCCGGTCGGCAAGCCATCGATCGTGTCGAGCATGGCCGACTATGCCAGCACGTTCGGCCCGATAATGAACCGCACTTACGACATGGGCACCCACGTCGCGACCGCAGTGCAGCAGGGCGCCAGCAACTTCCGCTGCGTGCGCGTGACCGATGGAACCGACACCGCCGCCACCGGCACGCTGGGAACGACCTGGCTGACGTTTACGAGCCTCTACACCGGCACGCTCGGCAACAACATCACCGTCACGTGGTCCACGGGCAGCGCCGCGGGTTCCTATCGTCTGGTGGTCTCGATTATCTCCGGCGGCTCGCAGAGCGTCGAGGTGTTCGACAACCTGACCGGCACCGGCAACGCGCTGGCTGTCGCGGCGGCGGCTGCGATCAACAGCGGCAACGGCGTGCTGCGCGGCGCCTCGCAGATCGTCACCGCGGCGGCGGGCGCCGGCACCACGATCCCCACAACCGGAACCTCCGTCACCCTCTCGGGGGGCACCGACGGCGTGGCCACGATCACCTCGTCCGTCCTCGTCGGCGTCGATACCGTGCCGCGCAAGGGGATGTATGCCCTGCGCGGTCAGGGCTGCTCGGTCGGCGATCTCTGCGACGCCTCTGACAGCACGCAGTGGCTTACCCAGGAATCGTTCGGCCTCTCCGAGGGGATCTACATGATCCTGACCGGGCCGAGCGGCGACACCATCAGCAATGCCGTGACCGTCAAAGCCACCGCCGGCATCGACAGCTACGCCGCCAAGCTGATGTTCGGCGATTGGATCTACTGGTACGACCCGACCAATGCGGTAACGCGGCTGGTCTCGCCGCAGGGCTTCGTCGCCGGGCGCATCGGCAATCTTTCGCCCGAGCAGTCGAGCCTCAACAAGGCGCTCTACAGCGTGGTGGGCAGCCAGAAATCCGGCACCTCCGCGAGTCCGACCAACACAACCTACTCGCAGGCCGATCTCCAGACCCTCTTCCAGGCCGGCATCGACGTGATCGCCAATCCCGGCGCGGGAGGCCTCGATATCTGGACCGTGCGCTGCGGGCACAACTCGTCGAGCAACAGCGCGGTCAACGGCGACAACTACACCCGCATGACCAACTACATCGCCGCGACGCTGAACGCCGGGATGGGGATCTACATCGGCAAGGTGGTCAACACCGACCTGTTCGACAATATCCGCGCCACGCTCCTGGCCTTCTTCCAGGCCATGCTCAACGCCGGGATGCTGAGCGACAACTACGGCGTGCCGTTCTCGGTGGCGTGCGACACCTCCAACAACCCGCAGTCGCGCACTTCGCTCGGCTACGTCCAGGCCGACTGCAAGGTCCGCTACATGGGCATAAACGAGAAATTCATCGTGAATCTCGAGGGCGGCACCACGGTGACCGTCACGAGCAGCACGAGCGCGGCGTAAGGGGAGCACTGACAAATGGCAACTCAGGATTTCACGATTGGCCGGTCAACCCGGGTCGTCGTGGTGCATGCGCTGGCGGGCGGCGTGCTCGATATCGGCAACGTCACCGGATTCAATCCCTCGCAGAAGACGAAAGAGGCGACGGTGGATCGCCTCGACGGCGTGGTTCTGACCAAGCACCTGCCCGGCGGCTGGGCCGGCACCATCGAATGCGACCGGCGTGACCAGACCGTTGACGAGTTCATCGCCGCGATCGAGACCGCCTACCGCAACAACGTCAGCATCCCCTTCGGGCAGATGTATGAATACATCAACGAAGTGGATGGATCGCGCACCACCTGGCTCTATGAGAACGTCAACTTCTATCTCTCGAACGCCGGCAATCGCCAAGCCGATAACGTGATCAAAATGACGCTCGGCTGGACGGCCTCCTGGAGGACTCAGCAGGTATGAACGACGACATCAAGTTTTTCGACGCGCCCGACGGCCGCAAGATCGGATGGAAGCGTCTCGCTCCCGGCGATTTCATGGATCTGATGGACGCGGTTGCCGAGCCCAACAAGACCGCGATGGGCTCCCTCGGCATGGGCTCGACCGTTGCGTCTGTGCGCTCGATCAACGGCGTGCCCGAGCCGTTCCCGCGCTCGAAGTCCGAGCTGAAGGCGCTGGCCGACCGGCTCGGCTGGGATACGATTCAGGCGCTCAGTGCGGCGATGGGCGACGAAACTGCCGAGAAGGTCGCGGCCGACGCAAAAAACTCGCCAGCACCCCAGGATTCCGGGACGCCTTAAGTCTCGTCTCCCATGGGGTGCCTTACGACAGGGCGATGTCCATGAGCCCGGCGCGGCGCCTCGCCCACGTGGTTGTGTTGGGCGAGCTGGACGGCGGAAAATTCGACTGGCGGCGCCGAGAGTGGGAGCGTGAACAGTGAGAGAGTTCCAAGATATCGCTTCCTTCCTCCGGCACATGACGGGCGTCGCTGCCCTGTTGTCGGAGGCGGGCGCCCTGGGCGTCAAGGACGGCGCAGAGATTGTCGCGAAAGAGGCCAAGGCAGAGTTGGGGCGGTACCAAGAGCAGGTTGGCCCGTTCGTAGGCTGGGCCGAATTGGCCGATTACACCAAAGACGAGCGCGTCAAGCTGGGTTTCTCTGAGAACGAGCCCGGCCTCCGCGATGGCGCCATGCGCGACAGCATCGGGGTCGCAACTGCTCGCGGGGGCGGCGGCGAGCATCAAGCCGTTGCCGGATCGAATGACCAGAACCTCGAATGGTTCGAGGGCGGCACAGCCAAGCAGCCACCCCGGCCAGTGCTCGGTGGTTCGGCCTACCGCAAAGAGGCGCTGATCGTTGAGGCAATGGTGGGTCCGGTCGTCAACACGATTGCCGGCCTCCCCCGGAGCAATCGGGTGGGCGTTCACCCGGATCTGAAAGAGTAGGGGCCTCACGTGTTCGAAGCATACCGCGTTGGCGTCTCCCTCGTCCTGAACCAAGCGCAGTTTGATGCCCAATTCGGGGCGATGCTGAAGCAGTTCGAGCGCGTCCTGACGGCGCAGCGCGAGATGCAATCTGGCCTCAACGAGTTCGTTTCCGGCCTGCGCGTCGCTGCTCGGAACGCCGGCACGCTGGCTAGCGCAATGGAGCAGGTCGCCCGGGCCAGTCGGTCCATGGGGGGCGGAGCCGGACGCGGTGGGGCGCTCCCCTACAGTGAGGGTGTCCCTCAGATCGGTTACGGCGGGCCGCGGACGACTGAGACGGGGCTTGTCCCGTATGGGAGCCGTGGAGGGGTGCGGTTTGCCGAGGGCGGCGCGGTCGGCGCGCTTGCGTCCGGAGGCGGGGGCGGCCGGCCGCCCATCGATCTCTACTGGCCCGGCTCTCCGCCTCCTGCTGCACGCGGTTCGTCCCCGGACTACGGGCGAGCAGCCATCGGCTTTGGAATGGTCGGGGGAGGGGTCTGGGGCGCGGAGAGTTCTATGTTCTCCGCCGGGGCGCAGCTTGGCGCCCTCCGCACTCGCGCCCTCATGCAGGGGTTTACCCCGGCCCAGGCCGAGGCCCTCGAAGCAGCGGCCCGCACTGAGGCGATGAAGACCCCCGGGTTGACGATCTCCGGAGCGATGGAACGCGGGCTCGACCTCTACACTGTCACGCGGGATGCGCCCGGCGCCATCAGGGGCGTCGGCGCCATGTCCCAACTCGGCGTGATCTTGAGCCGGTTCGGGCTCGGAGACCAGGAAAAGGAGATCTACGACTCCCTTCAGGCCGGCGAGTTGCGCGGCGCGATTGTCGATCCGAAAACCCACCAGGTCGATCCGCAACGCCTGTTCGGCTTCCTGCAGAACGTCGGGGCTGCGACGGCTTCGACGCAGGGTCGTTTGAGCCCGGCATCGTTGTTGCAGATGGCCCGGTCAGGCGGCATCGGGATGTCGATGCTTTCCGACCAAGCCTATTTCGCAGACATGGTGCTTCCGCTTCTAACCCTGAAATCGTCCGGAGCAGGGACGGCTATCCAGGGATTCGCTATGCAGTTCGCCGCCGGGAAGATGTCCGAGGCGGCGGGGCATATGCTGGACGACATGGGGCTGCTACGCGACCCGAAGACAGGCGGCCATCTCGACGACATCAAGCGCTACAAAGTCGGGATCGGACAGTTCAACTTTCCGCCCGACGTGCTGCGCGGTCGTGATGACGCGATGCACAACCCCGTCAACTTCATCGAGAAGGATCTTCTGCCAGGTATCGACCGATATCTGCGGGCCCATCACACCCAGGTCACCCAAGAGAACGAAATGGCGACCGCCATGCAGTTGGCGTCGCGCATTCCTGGCGGCAAGTTCCTGGCAGATATCATCCGCCTCCTGCCGGTAGTTGAGCGCGAGCGGGTCGGTTTCCAGCAGGCACAGGGTCGTGACCTCTATGGTCTGGCGGTCAACAACGACCCCGTATTGCAGGAACAGGCTTTCCAGGCAGCCTACCACAACATGATGGCTACGCTCGGCCAGACCATGATGCCGGAGGCCGTTGAGCTGCTGAAGTCCTTCACTGCGTCGATGAATGCCATCGGCGATTGGGCGAAGAAAAATCCCGGCCTGGCGAAAATGATCCTGGAGGTTGCTGGGGGTCTAGGCGTCCTCGCAAGCGCCATCGCTGCAATCAGCGTGGCCTTGTGGGTCGCCGCACCAATGATCGCGGTTGCAAAGAAGCTGGGGCTAGGCGGCGTGGCTGGGGGAGCATTGGGCGTGGGGGCTGGAGCTGGCCGCTCGGCAGCGATCGGGGCCGGCCTCAGTAAGGTCGCCTTCCCCCTTCTGGCCGGATATGCCGTCCATTCCCTCGACTCTGAGGACACGATAGGGAAGTGGGTCGATAACCACCTCCCCGGCGCCGCGTGGCTCGACAATCGTGCCTATTCGTGGTCGGGCGGGGCGGTTGGGCGATCCTACCAGATGAACAACCTAGGCCAAGACGGGGCGCCCCTCCACGTCGTTGTGGACAATGGGCGCACTATCGCCGATGGGGTAACCGCCCACGTCACCCGGCAGCTTGACCGGCCACAGTCTGGACCGAATTCGTCTATTCTGAGGATTACGCCGAACGCGGCAGACACGGGGGCCGGATGGTAAGAGACGCACCGGCTCCCTTCTCCCCCTTCAATCCTCAGATTCGATCTTGTCGGCAAAGAACCGAGTTGGACGGAAATTGGGGGCTATTTTCGGAAGAGTGTCACCACGGAAATGGCTCCAGTTCACTTTTTGGAAGATTTGGCGGCTGAAATCAAAGCTTTCAAGTTCGTGGCTTTCGTTATTACCGTAGTCATCCAGTGAGTTTAGAACTTCCGAAAAGTGTATTCTGTCCGCTGACGGGTGTGTCCGATATGCTTCTGGCACGATGGCGCTTCCAAAAAATACTGTAGCAAATAACACCATGTGATATGGGGTCTTGTTTATCGTTGTCTGAGTGATATCAGGGTTGATCGCGCCCATCGACTGTAGCATAGGTATTGATTGGAGGTATTTTTCGTAATCTATTGTGATTACGACGGTATCTCCCTTTCCTTTGATCGTCTGATAATCGGCGGTGACGCCGATTGCCGCCATGGAAGAACTGGCTTCCCCAAGGAAGTCATCGGCCCAGGACGCCGAAGGGAAGAGAAGCGCTATCAGGCATAGGGCGAATTTCATCGGACCCCTCCAGGTTTGTTCCGGATGGGAGGGTATGCCCGACCGGTGCCGAGAGGCAACGGTGGCGTCGTCCAGCCTGACCAACGAACATCGGCTTGAACTTCGGGGCTGCCTTCGGGCGGACCTTTTTCGTAGGGGCTCTTCATGAGCGGCACGATCCTCGGGGCTATCGGCAGCGCGGAGGCGGTTGGTTCGATCCTGTCTGGAGATAGCGGCCCCGTTGTGCTCGGGTCTGTCGTATTCACGGGCATGGAAGTCCCAGCCTCCATGCCGTGGGGCGGCCAGCAGCAGATTGTCGTCCACAAATTCCCCGGCGGCGCGCGCGTCATCGACGCCATGGGGCGGGACGACATGCCGCTCACGTGGAGCGGCATCCTCGATAGCTACGACCGGGCGGAGCGTGCCTATACCATCGATCAGATGCGTGTGGCCGGGCTACCGGTCAAGTTGACATGGGGCACGCACGTCTACACTGTCGTTATCCGCGAGTTCCGGTGCGAGGATGTCGCCTTTATGGGGCGCTACTCGATTACCTGCGAGGTGGTGCGCGACGAAAGCACGAATCCGGCCACCCAGTCGAAATCGATCCTGGCCGAAATCGAGGACGGCATCAGCCAGGCTCTCGCGGTGGCGGAGGTGGTGGTTGATGCGGTCGAACTCGGGACCGCCATCGTAACCGACCTGACCGCCTCGCAAACCACGATCCAGCCGATTACCTCGGTCGCTGCCGGCGACGACAACAGCGATACAATCCAGACCGCCGTGGTGACGGTGCAGACTGATTGCACGACCGTGCAGACGGCAGCCGAAACGGCGATCACGACGATTGCAGCGGAGGTGACGACCGGAGATCCCTCGGCGATCCTGCTGGGCGCGGCCGATGCCTCGACAGCCACGACCAATCTGACCACGGCGCTCGACCAATCGGCAGCCCAGGCGGCGGCGATGGTGGTGCAGGGCTACATGGGGCGCATCGTGGACAACCTCACGACCACGGACGGCGCGACTACGGCGACGGCGACGTTCGATACCCCGAGCCCGCCGGCCATTGCGACGGGGGGCGGCCTCGGCGTGATCCTCACGGCATCCGGGGGCACCCTCTATGCGCTCGCCGCGAAGCAACTCGGGGACGCCACGCAGTGGTATCGCATTGCCCAGGCCAACAGCCTCTCTGACCCGATGCTCTCCGGAATCCAGACGCTCAAAATCCCGGACGCGATTGCGGCCACGTCTGACGGAATTCCCTCCGGCTCGAACACGGTGATCTGATGACCTCGCTCAATCCGCTTTTGCCGACGCCCGAGGTGCGCGGGATCAGGCTGATGGTCTTATGCGACGGCAAGGCCGTGCCGGGCTGCTACTCGATCTCGTGGACGGCATCCAGCCACTACACAGCCGCGAGTTGGAACGCGACATTCGCGATCAACGCAGACAGCAAATACGGCCTTTCGTGGTGGGACTCCGGAGACACGGGCCGGACGTTCGACCTGCAAGTTGGACTGATGGGGGCGGATGGTTCGATTCAGTGGCGGTCGCTCGGGATCGGGCTCATTGACACTACGACCATTTCGGCTGGGCTGACCACGGCGCAGGTCGAGGGGCGCGATCTCGCCGCTCTGCTGATCGACCAGAGGACCGCCAACACCTATCAGAACCAGACCGCCAGTGAGGTGGTCGCCGCGATCGCCGCCGAGCACACGGGGATGATCGCCAATGCAGCGGCCACCACAACGCCGATCGGCCGGTTCTGGGGGCCGGACCACACTCGCCAAACACGGGCGCAAAATGCGGCCGAGACGACACAGTGGGATCTACTCGTTCGGCTCGCGCAGATGGAGGGATACGACCTGTATTTCGATGGCTGGAAGCTTTGTTTTCAGCCGCAAGTGACGAACGACCCGACGCCCTACACAGCGCTTTGGGTCCCGGCGACGCCACAGATTCCGATCCCATCTTCCGGTGTGATGGATCTCCAGATGACGCGGCGATGGACGCTGGCAAAACCGGTCACGGTCGTCGTGCAGAGCTACAACAGCAAGAGCGGGAAGACGGTCAAGGCGTCGGCTTCGTTCGGCTCGACCTCAACTGACACCTCGATCGGCGGCACGCACGCCACGGCGAAGGTTCGGCCGACGCGGCGCACGATTATCCGGGCCAACCTCACCCAGGACCAGGCGCAGAAGCTCGCTAACAGCACACTCAACGACTTGGTCAAGCACGAGCGGCAGATTTCGTTCAACGCGCCGGGCCAACCGATCATAACCCCGCGCAACATGGTCCGCCTGATGGGGACGGGCACAGACTTCGACCAGCTCTACTACATCGATTCCCTGACCAAGACCGCCTCGTTCAGCGACGGTTTCAGGATGGACATCACGGCCAAAAATCATTCGCCATCCTCGGATGACGCGGCAACGGGGGCGACATGAGCGACAGGCTGATTGCAGCGATCAAGCGCCATGCGGCGGCGCTCGACGGCACGCGCGGCGGGTTTCGCTGGGGCATTGTGCAGAGCGTGGACCCGGTGAATATGCGGGTGCGCGTCATGATCCAACCCGAAGGTGTGCTGTCTGGCTGGCTGCCGATCACGCAGACCGGGGCGGGCGGCGGCCTGACGCTCGTAACGGTGCCGCAGGCAGGCTGGCAGGCTGCAATCGTCGCCGACAACGACGAGGCTGAGCACGGAGTGGTGGTCGGGTTCGCGCACAACGACGCCTCGCCGATGCCTTCGGTTGCCAACGCCATTGGCGGCAGCGCAGCTCCCGCTCAGCCGGGGGAGACGATTCTTTCCGGGCCAAACGGAGCAGTCCTTCGCATCAATGAGAACGGCACGATCTTCATTGCTGGCGACACCTTCATCGAGGGAAACCTCACGGTGTCGAAGGACATTCTGGGCCAGCAGAACGTGCGAGCAGTTCAGGACATCACCGACCAGAACCAGACGCACGGCAGCGTGGCGACGCTCCGGAGCGCCTACAACACCCACGAGCACCCGGTGACCGGCGTGCAAGCCGGCTCGTCCACCGTCACCACGGGCACCACAAACGATCCGGTGAGCTGATGCCAGACATCCAGCATACGTTCGGCTCCGATCTCACGGTCGGGCCGACGGGCGATCTTGCCTTGTCCGAAACAACGCAGCTCACGCAGGAGCGCGTCCTCCGCCGGCTGCTGACCAATGCCGGCGCCTATATCTGGCAGCTTTCCTACGGCGCGGGCTTGCCGCAGGCGATCGGGCGCCCAGCCAATCCTGACCGCATCGCCGCGGTAATCCGCGCCCAGATGCTTCAGGAAGCCGAAGTCGCGTCATCTCCCGCGCCGGCTGTCTCGGTGGTCCAGAGCGCAAACGGGATCTGCACCGCGACCATTCAATACGTCGATGCCGAGACGGGCACGACGCAATCATTCACCGTTCCGGTGGGGCTGTCCTGATGGCGCTCAATCTCCTCTCGTTCAACACGATGGTCTCGAATAGCGCGGCGGCGGTGCAGTCCGCCTGCTCAACGCTGCTCGACCTCACCGTGGGATCGGTTCTCCGCGCGATCCTTGAGTCCTCGGCCTCAGTCGGCCTCTGGATGCAATGGCTCATTCTGCAGGTCATGGCGATGACCAGGGCCGCGACATCGACCGGCTCTGACCTCGATAGCTGGATGGCCGATTTTGGACTGACGCGCGAGGCTGGCACGGCCGCCACGGGCAGCGTGACCTTCTCGCGCTACGTCGATACCGCGGCAGTGCTGATCCCGGTAGGGACGGGCCTGAAAACCTCTGATGGCACCGTCACTTTTACCGTGACGGAGGATGACACCAACGCCCTCTGGAATTCCGGGCAGAGCGGATATCTCGTGCCCTCCGGCACCGCCTCGGCAACCGTCCCTGTCCAATGCTCGACCGTCGGCACGGCCGGAAACGTTCAGATCGGGACCATCACATCCATCTCGTCCGCGATCGCGATGGATACGGTGACCAATGGCGCCGCCTTCACCAACGGCGAGGCCGCTGAGACTGACGCGGCTTTTCGGATCCGCTTTCAGGCCTGGATTTCCGGCCTCTCGCGCGGGACTGAAGCGGCGATCTCCTCGGCCATCGCCGACGTGCAACAGGGCCTCGTCTACACCATCACCGAGAACGAGAACCCAGACGGCTCGACCAACGACGGCTTCTTCTTTGTGGTGGTCGACGACGGCTCCGGTGATCCTCCATCCTCGCTGATTACGAGCGTGAGTAATGCGATCGAAAGCTATCGTGCTCTCGGCTCGCGGTTCGCGGTCTATGGCCCGACCGAGGTTACGGCGACCATCACGCTCTCGGTGACCGTCGCCAGCGGCTACACCGCCAGCACGGTCATTTCCGCAGTCCAGGCCGCTATCGTCGCGATGGTCAATGCGCTCGGGCTTGGAACTTCCTTGCCCTACTACCGCATCGCCGCCTCGGCCTTCGGTGCCAGCGCCGGGGTGGAGAACGTCTCCGCCATCACGCTTAACGGCGGCACGGCCGATCTCGCGGCGACCTCCCTCGAAGTCATCCGCACGACAACCTCCAACGTCACGGTGTCGCAGGCATGAAGATTCTTTTTCCCCTGCTGGCCGGCCTCATGCTGGCCTCCTCCGTCTTTGCCTCTCCCTCATACGCCCAGTCCTCTCCCGGCTGGGCGGCGGGTAACGTGCCGACTGCGACGCAGTGGAACTCCCAGTGGGCCTCCAAGGCCGACGCCGCGAGCCCGATCATCACCGGCACGCTGACCGCCTCGGGCAATTTGCTGGTTGGCGGCGATTGGCTTTCCGCGGAGAGCGCGGCGGGACTGACCTGGCCGGTGCCGGCGGCGCAGAGTGCCGCCCTGTCTCAGAGCGGCAAGATCGCACTGACCGCCGCCTCGCGGGCTTCGGATCTCAGTTCGTCCTACGGCTCGCTTCAAACCACCATCGGCACCGCCTCGATCGCCGTCAACGATGATCCCTATGCCACGAGTGCACGCCACGTCACGGTCTATGGCGGATACGATGAGGCGCAAACCATAGCGGGGGCCTACGGACTTTCGTTTGGACGCGAGATCGACGCCTCGAACCTCTCAGGCCTGGCGCCGGCGCTCTCCACCCCGGCCGCGCCGCTTTCGGATGGTACAAGCGGGACCGCTTCCGGAACCACCGCTTCCCTCTGGCTTGCCGCCGGCGGCGGGCACAGCAATGCCTCGGATGCCTCCTTCGCAGTCGGGATCAAGGACAACGGCGCGCGCTTTCAGACCGGCATCCTCTTCGGTGCCAATGCGCTGACGAACTACAGCGGCTTCAGCTACGCGATGCGCATGCCCAAAGGAGCCCTTCTCCAGTGGCATGATGCTTCCGATGTGGTCGGGCCGAATATCGGAAGCACGGTCGCCACGGCGGCCAACGCGATGTCGATGCAGTTCCAGGACGGGGGAGTGCTGTTTCTCAATCCCGGCGCCTCAACCATCGGATTCGAAATCCAGTCGCAGATCGGCGCGGTCAACGGGCTCGAGGTCCAGCCTGTTGTCACCGGTGCGTCGCCCCAGATCATGGCCGAGGGATCGGATAGCAATATCGGGATCAATCTCGTGCCGAAAGGCAGCGGCGCGGTCTACACCCCGGCGGGCATCAGTGCGGCCTCTCTCTATACCTCAGGGAACGCGACCATTTCCGGCACTCTGGCGGTGAGCGGGGCCGTGGCCTTCAGTGCCGCGGCCGGTATTCCCCGCATGATCGCCACCGGATCGGTGCCGACGCTGTCCGGAACCTGCTCGACCGGCACCCAGGTCGGCGGCAACACGGCTGGAAGTTTCAAGTTCTCAGCGGCCTGTTCCGCGGGAACGGTGATCATGACCTTTGCCGCCGCTGCGACCAATGGCTGGGCCTGCAAGGTCCAGGACATGACCATCCCCGCCGACGTGCTCAACCAGACCGCCTACACCGCCACCACGGCGACGATTACCGGCACGGCGGCGAGCGGCGACCAGACCGTCTTCCAGTGCGTGGGGTTCTGAAATGGTCACGCTCTCCTCCGCCACTGGCGCGTTTGTTGTCGGGGCCTCGCCGATCGAGGAACCTGAGACGGGCAGTCAGGCCGATTTCGTCAACCGCATGCTTTCTGTGTTGCCTGGCACGTGGTTCCCGGACAGTTCTCCGGTCCTGGTCGGGGTGCTCTCTGGTATCGCGAATATCTGGGCCTCCCTCTACGCACTTTTGCAGTGGGTGATTGCCCAGGCCCGGATTTCGACGGCTACCGGCGTCACGCTCGATATGGTGGCCGTCGATTTCTTCGGCTCGACCCTGACGCGCGGAGGGATGACGGACACCGCATTTCGATCGGCCATCCTCGCCGGCATCCTGCGTCAGGGCGGCATCCGGGCCGGAATGATCGCGCAACTTACGTCGCTCACCGGCACCGCTCCCGTCATCATCGAAAGCGAGCGCCCGGCTGATACCGGCGTCCTCGGCGGCTCGAATGTCGGCATCGGATATGCCGGCGGTGGGACGGGCTACTCGACCTCGCAGGCAACGGCGGGCGTGGGCTACTGGGGCACGCGCGATCCTGAACAGGTTTTCATCCGCGTTACCCCCGGCTCGGCGACATCGGCCGAGGTGTTTTCCACAATCAAGACGATGCAGGCGGCGGGTTCCGTCGTCTGGGTCAACAACGCCTGAGGGCGGGAGATACGATTTTGGACAGGCCGATTTGCTATCCGGGGCAGGTCCCCGCCGACTCAGACTTTCTGACCGTGGCGAAGGCTGCCATGCTCGGTTTCCACGGCGTGCTGCGCGCGGCATTCGGGACTTCCACATACTACGATGGTCTCGCGGTGACGGCTGGAACCGGGCTCAATGTGACGATCGGACCCGGCAGCATCGTCGTAACTGCAACGACTGATGCCACCGCCTACGGCAGCCTTGGCACCGATTCGACTTCGATCGTCAAGCAGGGAATCAATACCGCCTCGTCCTCGCTCGGGCCATTCACTGCGCCGACCACTTCGGGCCAGTCGGTTAACATACTGATCCAGGCTGAATTTGCGGAGGTGGACAGCAATTCTGCGCTCCTGCTCTACTACAATGCCAATAACCCCAGCACTCCATTCGGCGGATCGAACAACAACGGCGTGTCGCAACCAACGCTGCGTAAGCAAATCGTAGCGCTTTCCTACGTTGTCGGGACCGCTGCCACCACCGGCACGCAGACGACTCCCACGCTCACGACCGGGTGGACACCAATCGCCGTCGTTACGATCGCCTATGGCGATACCTCAATCACGACGATTTCGCAGACCACCAGCAACAAGCTGCTCTCGAAACTCGGCAACGTTCTGCAGTCCACAGGCTCACTCACGGACGCCTCGGCTGCCCTGGTTACCTCGGGCTGGGCGCAAGCCGTCCTCGCCGTCGAGACCGCGCGCGCAGAAGCCGCCGAGGCGACAAAGGCACTTCTCGCTGGATCGGCCACGCAGGCGTTCAACGTCGCCAACGCGGCGAGCGCAACCGGGGCCGTCGCGTTCGGCCAGTTCACCGCCTCTCTGGGTGCGAGCGGATACAAAATCGAACCCAATTCTTCCTCGCCGACTGGGAAGATCATCACGCAGTGGGGTTACGGAACGAATACCAGTTCTGGCGTCGCGCAGGCTGTCGTTTTTCCGACCACGTTTCCGACCGCGGTACTCCATG
>JARLIJ010000365.1 GCA_031291795.1 Acetobacteraceae bacterium
GCTGCGCTGGACCCCCAAGGAAGCGTCCCGCCTGCTGGGCAGTGCTGCCGATCTGGAAGCCGCCGGCGTCGTCGTGCGCATGCCGGCGTCATGGCGAGCCAGTCCTCCCCCGCGTCCGAAAGTCACCGGCACGGTCGGCTCCCGCAAGCCGTCCGCGGTGGGCCTGGAAGGGCTGCTGGATTTCCGCATGGCTGTCACGCTGGACGGTGAGCCATTGTCGGACCAGGAAATCGAATCGTTGCTGTCAGGAACCGACCAGCTGGTCCTGCTGCGCGGCCAGTGGGTGGAGGTCGACCAGGCGCGGCTGCAACGCAGCATGCAGCAGTTCCGTGCGGCGGAGCAGCTTGCGGCGCAGAACGGCCTGAGCTTTGCCGAAGCGATGCGGATGCTGGCCGGTGCTGCGGTCGATGCCGACGCCGCCGACGCGGCCAATCCCGACTGGGCGCAGGTGAAGGCGGGTCCGTGGCTCGCCGAGACGCTGCAGGCCTTGCGCACGCCGGACGGAGGTGGGGTCGATCCCGGTCCGGCCTTGCGCGGCACGTTGCGGCCGTACCAGCAGGCCGGCGTGGCATGGCTCCATCTGCTCTCGGGGCTGGGCCTCGGCGCCTGCCTGGCGGACGACATGGGTCTGGGCAAGACGATCCAGGTGCTGTCTCTGCTGTTGCTCGAACGCCGGCGCGCGGCGCGTCCGAGCGTGCTGGTGGCGCCGGCTTCGCTGCTGGCGAACTGGTCGGCGGAGATCGAGCGATTTGCGCCCGACCTGCGCACGCTGATCGTGCATCCGTCCGCGATGACCGCGGCTCAGGTGAAGGCGTTTGGGGCAGCGCAGGTCGCGGACGTGGACCTGGCGATCACCAGCTACGGCTCGCTGCTGCGCATTCCGGCGCTGACGCAAATCGCCTGGCGGTTTGCCATCCTGGACGAGGCGCAGGCGATCAAGAACCCCGGAGCCAAGCAGACGCGGGCGGCCAAGTCGCTGCAGGCGCAGGCGCGCATCGCGCTGACCGGTACGCCGGTGGAAAACCACCTCGGCGATCTGTGGTCGATCTTCGATTTCATCAATCCCGGCCTGCTGGGATCGGCGAAGCAGTTCTCCCGCTACGTGAAGGGGCTGGCCGATCGGATCGACAATCCGTACGGCCCACTGCGGACCCTGGTGCGGCCGTACATCCTGCGCCGCATGAAGACCGACCGCACGATCATTGCCGATCTGCCCGACAAGACCGAGGTGAAGGCGCATTGCGGCCTCAGCCGGCGGCAGGCGGCGCTGTACGAGCAGGCGGTGCGCGACCTGGAAACCGCGCTGGAGGAGGCCGACGGGATCCAGCGCAAGGGTCTCGTGCTGGCGATGCTGATGCGGTTCAAGCAGATCTGCAACCATCCGTCGCAGTGGCTGAACGATGCCCTCTGGGCGGAGGCCGACAGCGGCAAGTTCGCGCGGCTGCGCGAGATCGCCGAGGTGGTGGCGGCGCGGCAGGAAAAGATGCTGGTGTTCACACAGTTTCGTGAGATGACAGCGCCGCTGGCGAACTTCCTGGGTGGCGTGTTCGGCCGACCGGGACTGGTCCTGCACGGCGAGACCGCGGTACGCAACCGCCGCGCGCTGGTGCAGCGCTTCCAGGACGACGAGACGGTGCCGTTCTTCGTGCTGTCGCTGAAGGCGGGCGGTGCGGGTCTGACGCTGACGGCGGCCTCGCATGTCGTGCATTTCGACCGCTGGTGGAACCCGGCGGTGGAGAACCAGGCCACCGACCGCGCCTTCCGGATCGGCCAGAAGAGGAACGTGCTGGTGCACAAGTTCATCTGTCGCGGCACGGTGGAGGAAAAGATCGACCGCTTGATCGAATCGAAGCGGGGGATGTCTGATACGCTGCTGGCGGCCGGTGGCGAGGTCAACCTGACCGAACTGAACGACGCCGCGCTGCTGCAACTGGTCGCGTTGGACCTGAACGCGGCGATGAGGGACTGAGAGGCATGTCGCGTTACAGCTCGCGCTATGAGGATCAGTGGCCGGCTTACGTTCCGGTGTCCGAACGGAAGCGCCAGGCCGAGGCGTTGGTGGCGACGCTGCGCAAGAAGGGCCAGGCGATCGCGCCGGTGACGCTGGAGGGGCGCGTGATCGCGTCCACGTTCTGGGGCAAGGCGTGGTGCGACAACCTGGAGAGCTACCGCGACTACGACAACCGCCTGGAGCGTGGCCGCAGCTACGTGCGCAACGGGTCTGTGGTGGATTTGCAGATCGCGCCGAACACGCTGACGGCGATGGTCAACGGGTCGGAGTTATACCGGGTGAGGGCCACGATCGCCGCGGTGCCGGCAAAGCAGTGGAAGGCGATCTGCAAGGACTGCACGGGCGGGATCGACTCGCTGGTGGAGCTGTTGCAGGGGCGCTTCGCCAAGGGCGTGATGGAGCGCATCTGCCGGCAGGGCGACGGGCTGTTCCCGCAACCATCTGAGATTCGTTTCTCCTGCAACTGCGGCGACTATGCCTCGATGTGCAAGCATGTCGCGGCGGTGTTTTACGGCGTGGGCGCACGACTCGATGCGCAGCCGGAGCTGTTGTTCCGCCTGCGCGGGGTCAATGAGAAGGATCTGGTGGCGCAGATCGGCTCGGTGTCGCCATTGGCAAAATCAGAGGCGGCGACGGGCAAGGTGCTGGACGCGGCGGATCTGTCGGCGCTGTTCGGGCTGGATATGGACGTGGGCGAGGGCGCCGCCGCCGATCGCCCGCCGGCGGCAGCACGCAAGCCGGCGCGTGCTCGGAAAGTGGTCGCGGCGGCCCCGCCTGTCGTCAAGCCGAAGGCGGGCAAGGTGCCGGCGGTCAGGCGGGCGAGCGTTGCTGCGCCCCGGCCGGGGGCAACCGGGAAACCGAAGGTCGTCAAGACATCTGGCAAGAGCGGGCCGGCGGTTCGATCGAAGGTCGTGATGCAGGCGAAGGGGAAGGCAAGTTCGGCCCGAACGGCGAAGACCTGACGGCGTCGGGTGGTCGATACGTCTGCCGATCGGTCTTATACCAACCGCCGCTGAGACCGACTCATAGGTTGCGGCGACAGTAACGCCTCCCTCTCCCCTTGAGGGAGAGGGGCGGGGTGAGGGGGCGAGCCGCACCGCCGGTGGTGGTACGACCCCTCACCCCAGCCCTCTCCCTCAAGGGGAGAGGGAGAAGTGTCATTCTCTACGGCGGTTGGTATTATATACCCAGTGCCTCAGGGAGCCTGGGGGTTCTGTGCGCCGATGAAATGGAACCTGTCTGTGATCAGCGTCTCGATTTCGGCGCGATAGCGGCCGAGATTGTCGAAGAAGCCATCCACGGCTGCCTTGAAATCGGCGA
>JARLIJ010000366.1 GCA_031291795.1 Acetobacteraceae bacterium
CAACCGGGACCTCGGATGGTCCGGGTTGGCCCCTCTCCCCCGAAGAACACCAATGGATCGGTTCCAAGGGCCGTCGCCCTTGGTGGGGGTCCAGGGGGCAAAGCCACCTGGCGGGGTCTGGGGCAGCGCCCCGGCCTTCTGCCGGTCAGGACCCCCATCACGTCCAGAATGCTTGCGTTCCGGGCGGCGAAGTGGTCCAAGGCGCCGAACCTGCCTCCGGGGCAAGTCTCGGGGGCCTGATCCGGTTGATATCCCGGATCATGTTCGTCTCGGAGCCCAGATGTCCGATTCCGCCGCGCCTGTTCCCGATCCCGCCGCCGATCCGACCCTGGCCGCCGAGCGGGTGTTGATCCTGGATTTTGGCAGCCAGTTCACCCAGCTCATTGCCCGCCGCCTGCGCGAATCCGGCGTCTATTGTGAGATTTGGCCGTTCAATGCCGATCCGGAGCGGATCCGGGCGTTCGGGGCGCGGGCGTTCATCCTGTCGGGCGGACCGGCCAGCGTGCATGAGGGCGCCTCGCCCCGTGCGCCCCAGCTGGTGTTCGAGCAGGGCGTGCCCGTCCTGGGCATCTGCTACGGCCAGATGGTGATGTGTGCGCAGCTGGGCGGCGAGACGCAGGGCTCCGACCATCGCGAGTTCGGCCGCGCCTTCGTCGACGTCACCGGCGATTGCGAGTTGCTCGACGGCGTCTGGCACCGCGGCGCGCGCGAGCAGGTCTGGATGAGCCACGGCGACCGCGTCACGCGCCTGCCGCCGGGGTTCCGTCCGGTCGGCGCCTCCGAGGGCGCGCCGTTCGCGGTGTTCGCCGATGACGAACGCCGGTTCTACGGGCTGATGTTCCACCCGGAGGTCGCGCACACCCCGCACGGCGCGCAGCTGCTGCGCAACTTCACCCATAAGGTTGCGGGCCTGTCCGGCACCTGGACCATGGCCGGCTTCCGGCAGACCGAGATTGCCCGCATCCGCGCGCAGGTCGGCAGCGGGCGGGTGATTTGCGGGCTGTCGGGCGGGGTCGATTCCTCGGTCGCCGCGGTGCTGATCCATGAGGCGATCGGCGAGCAGCTGACCTGCATCTTCGTCGACCACGGATTGCTGCGCGCCGGCGAGGCGGACGACGTGGTAGCGACCTTCCGCGACCGCTTCAACATCAAGCTGGTGCATCGTGACGCGTCCGACCTGTTCCTCGGCGCCCTGGACGGGGTCACCGACCCGGAGACCAAGCGCAAGACGATCGGGCGGCTGTTCATCGAAGTGTTCGAGGAAGAGGCCGCGAAGGTCGGCGGCGCGGACTTCCTGGCGCAGGGCACGCTGTATCCGGACGTGATCGAGAGCGTCAGCTTCGCCGGCGGCCCGTCGGTCACCATCAAGTCGCACCACAATGTGGGCGGGCTGCCCGACCGGATGCGCATGCAGCTGGTGGAGCCGCTGCGCGAGCTGTTCAAGGACGAGGTCCGCGTGCTGGGCCGCGAGCTCGGCATCCCGGAGATCATCGTCGGCCGTCACCCCTTCCCCGGCCCCGGCCTCGCGATCCGTATCCCTGGGGCGATCACGCGGGAGAAGGCCGACCTGCTGCGGAAAGCAGACGCCATCTACCTGGAGGAGATCCGCCTGGCCGGGCTGTACGACGCGATCTGGCAGGCGTTCGCCGTGCTGCTGCCGGTGCGCACGGTGGGCGTGATGGGCGACGGCCGGACCTACGACATGGCCTGTGCGCTGCGCGCGGTGACCAGCACGGATGGAATGACCGCAGACGTATATCCGTTCGACATGGCGTTCCTGACGCGCGTGGCAAACCGCATCGTCAACGAGGTGCGCGGGATCAACCGGGTGACTTACGATATTACGAGCAAGCCGCCTGGAACGATCGAGTGGGAGTGAGGGAGAGTACCATAGGATAGAATTGAGCAGCACAGCGTACTTAGGTCGATTGTTTTTCGTCGAAAATGGTCGGTAGTCAGTCATACCATTGAAACTGTGCCGCTTTATGGACCATCTAATCGCGAGTATCGGAGGACGCTGCCTCCCGCAACCACGCCGCAGTGCAATCTCTTCTTCGATTTACGCCTGCAAGCGATGATCCATCAGACTGCCATCGGCGCAGTCAACTTTTCATCGGCGTGCCGGGCCTGGCCTTCTTCTTGACCGGAAAATTGCGCTCCGCCATGCAGCGATCTGCGCTGAATAAGTCGAGGCCGGTCTCCAGGTAGGGACGCCGCGGGGTGCGCGCCATGTGACCTCGCTGCGTGACAGCAATTCGCCCGAGGTGCTGGCGGCACATTCCGAATTGGGCGGCCCAGTCCGGATGCCGGAGCCGGCCACAGGGGCGCCGGTGGCCGTCTTCGCCGACTGAGCCACGACGCCAGGCTTCAGCGGCAGTCGCTGCGCAGGAAGGCCCGGTCCCCGTCGGACAGATCCTCGCCGAGTTGGGCGCGCGCCAGGATGGAGGCACAACGCGGCGGCCGGACGGGCGGGCGCGGCGCGGCCGTGACGGTCGGACGGGGCGGTGTCGGGGCGGCCACGGGTACTGGCGCCGGGTGGACGTCGAACCCGGCCATATCCCCGCGCAGCACGCCGCCGCCTGCCAGCAGGGCCTGGCGCAGCACCGGAAGATAGGCGCTGGCCCGCTCGCTGCGCGGCCGGGCGCCAATGTCGAGGCGGCTTGCGCTGACGACCGCCACCAGGAGCTGCGGGCCACCCGAGGCAGGCCCTGGGGGCGTGATCGACAGGCGCAGATCGGCGCCCTCGATGGAAGCGGACTGGATCGGCACGTGCTGCACCGCGTCGCCGG
>JARLIJ010000367.1 GCA_031291795.1 Acetobacteraceae bacterium
CATGTCGTGGCACACCGCCCAGTTGCGCACCGCGGCCTCGGTTTCCCGCGAGTCCAGCACAAGGAAGATCCGCTGCCAGCGCGGGTAGGCCTCGGCACCCATCAGCCCGGCCGCGATGTCGCAGCCGGTGACCCGCTCCACTTGCAGGCCGCACAGCCTGGCATAGCGGCGCACCGGCCAGCCGTCGCAGACCGTGACGGTAGCGTTCCGATAGGCCCGCGCCAGCGCCGGCGACGAGCGCAGGCGTGCGATGTGCTCGATGTTCGGCGTCACCACCAGCGCCACGCCGTCCGGCGGGTCGCGCCGCGAGGTCAGCGCCATCTCGGCGATCTCCGCGGCCGTGGCAGAGCTGAGCGTCAATCCGAACGGTCGCGCTTTTGCGATCATGCCGCATTCTCCTGCAATCGCGGAACGATCGAGCGGAACACCGCCGCATAGCGGGCGGCGCAGGCACTGTTGGTGAATTCGGCCGCGCGAGCCTTCAGCAGCGTGGGCGGAAAGCGCTTGCGCATGCTTGCGGTTTCGTCCATCGCCGCCGCGAGCGCTGCCGGATTGTTCGGCGGCACCAGCACGCCGAACCGCCCGCCATCGAGGATCTCCGACGGACCATGCGGGCAATCGGTGGCGATAACCGGCGTGCCGCACCACAGCGACTCGACCAGGACGTTGCCGAACCCTTCCGACCGCGAGCTCAGCACAAAAGCGTCGGCGCGACGGAACCACGGCAGCGGATTGTCCTGGAAGCCGAGGAACATCACGGCGTCGGCAATGCCCAGCTCGGCCGCCAGCGCCTCCAGCGACTCGCGTAACGGTCCAGTCCCCAGCAGCAGCAACCGGCTCTGTGCGTGCTGACGGTGCAGCGCCAGCGCGTGCAGCAGGTTCTGGTGGTCCTTCTGCGGCACCAGCCGTCCGGCGCAGACGAACACCGGGGCGGCGCGCTCCTCCAGCCACGGATGGCTCACCGGTTCACCCGAACGGAAGGCGAAGTCGGGGCCGATCACCGGGTTGTTGATGGTGACGAGCTTCGCGGCCGGCAGATGCGCGATGGCTTCCAGTTCCCGCGTGATGCCGCGCGACACGCCGACCGCCCGCGCGATCAGCGGAGAAGCCGCGCGATACGCCGCCGGGATGCCGCGATAGGTCCAGCTCAGCCCCTGGTAGAAGTCCGCGGAGATCGGGTTGTGCTGGCAGATCACCACCTTCGTGCGGCTCGCCGCCATCGCCTTGGCGAGCAGGGCTGCAACGTTGTTGTGATCGACATTGGCCAGCAGCACGTCGGGCTTCTCGCGCGACAGGAAACCTGCCAGGCGGGGGATGTCGCGGATCGTCCTGCTGCTGGCGAGATCCACCGTGCGCAGATGCGGCGACAGCTGCTCGCGCAGTTCGCCGCGCATCTGGTGCAGCACCATTGTGATATCGAATCCCAGCATCTGCAGTTCGGTGGCCAGTGCCAGGCTCTGGCGCTCCACGCCGCCGCCCGACAGGTCGTGCATGTAGATCGCGATCGTGGCCGGCCGGCCGCCCGGCCGGGAAACCGGGAAGGCTTCGGCAGTATCGACACGTGCCAGGCTGCTGAGCGCGGTCATGCGGCGGTCCCGCCACCCAGCCCGATCCGCCGGCGGAGCTTGCGGAACGCCCCCGGCATGTCGAGCACGAAACGTTTGCCGTCGACCCACACCCGATCGCCGTCGACCGCCAGCGTGTGCAGGCCGTGCGGAAACGGGCCATCGGGGTCCGGGTCCAGGGCGCTGACCTTGGTCTCGCGATAGGCATCCTCAGTCAGCACGTCGACCCGATGGATCGCGATGCCGCCGCCATAGGTGCGGCTGCAATCCTGGCCGGGACGGAACAGCGCGTCGCCGACCTTGAACAGCGGGCCGGCCGGGCGCGCGCCGGCAATGTCGATCTTCACCGGCGTGCAGCGATGCGGCTGCCATGGGCCTTCCAGCCGATCGGCGTACAGCAGGCACAGATTGTCGTGGCTGCCGATATCGAGGTCGGTGCAGGCAATCCACAACCGCTCGCCGTGGCGGAACAGCGTGGGATCGGCCAGCGCACGATCGGGCGCGATGGCACAGACCGACTGCAGCGCATGGTCCGGCCCGATCCGATACAGCGTCGTGGTGCCGCGCTCGATCGACTCGGGCAGCACGTAGGTGCCGGTCGCATCCTGGTAGGTGCACGGGTAGGAATGGTGCCGGCCGGTGTCGAGCACCACCCGCGTCCGCTCGAAGCCGCCGTCATTTCCCGGCGCCAGCGCCACGATGGTCCCGACGCCGCCCTGCATCGGCATTTCCTCGCACAGCACCTGGCCGGTGCCGGGCAGCGGGAACGGATCGGCATGGTAGGCCTTGCCGGTGCCGGGCCGCAGCCAGTGCACCTCGCCCAGCTTGCCGTCGCGCACGATCGCCGGCAACGACGTCCGCGCATGACCGACGCTCCACCATTCGGTAAGCAGCCGGCGCTGCCAGGTGGCCACCAGGTAGTCCAGCCACCCGCCGGCCCCGGCGGATTGCGGCGGCGGCACGTTGGCGCCGCCCGGCCCGCGGGAGCGGCTTTCCAGCGCGTCCTCCACCAGGCGCAGGGCCGTGCTTTCCACCCGGACCTGGAAGGCGTCGCGGCTGCCGCGGGTGCTGATCACCGCTTCGTCCAGGATCTGCGGCACGAACGACCCCGGCGCATAGAACGACAGCCGCATCAGCATCGCGTACGGCGGACGGTGCCAGTGGGTGGCGATCACGTCGCGGCCGTTCAGCGGCACGCCGTCACCGGTTTCCAACCGCAGCAGCGGCTCCGGGCACGGCGGCGCATGATGCGGCGCGAGGCGGACGGTATCGCCGGCAGCGGCGAGACGCAGGACGGTGGAGGGCACCAGCCCGGCGATCAGCCGCGTGGGCTGGCGCACCGCCAGCGGAGCCGCAGTGTCCGGCGTGATCATGTCCATCTCAGCGACGACGCCCGAACCAGCCGGGCAGGACGGACTTTTCGCGGTTGAGCACGACGCCGACCGGCTGGCCGCCCATCCGCTCGATCAGCGTCTTGGCGCTGTCGATCTCGGTCTGGCGCGTGCGCCCGGCAGCAACCACCAGCACCGAACCGTCGCAGTATCGCGCGAGTGCCGCCGATTCCGGATTGATGGTCGAATCGCAGTCCAGCACGATCACCGCGTACTGGCCGCGCAGCATATCGAGCAGCGTCTGCAGGCGCTCGCCGCCGATGTTCAGCAACGGCCGCTGGCCCGGTGCGAGCCGCGCCCAGAGCAGGTTCGCGGCATTGCCGGCCGGCGCCATCGCCTCGCTCAACGGCCGGCCGCGGCGCAAGGCTTCCAGCAGGCTGGGCGGATCGCCGGGAAGCGGCTTCTCCTGCCGCCGCCCGGTGCAGTCGATATACAGCACCGATTGCGGCTGGTCGTCCGCCGCGACCCGCGCATAGCCCGACGCCACGGTGCTGGCGCCGGCCCCGCTGCCGGGCGCGATGAACTGCACGACCAGTGACACGGTGCTGGTACGGCGCGCCTCGATGGCATAGTAGAGCTGCACGAACGCCTGCTCATGGCGTGCGATGGCACCGACATCGACCCGTACCGGGGCAATCTCGCGCCGTTCCGTCACCTCCGGCATTTGCGCGGGCCGCTGCAGGACTGTCAGTTCAGGTGTGGATAACTTGTTCACGTCTACTGCTCCGCCTCGGTGTTCGGGCACATCGGATGCGTTCGCGCTGGGGGGCTTAGTACGCATTTCGGTCTCGGATCATCAGGCGGGCCGTCTGGCAGAGGATGCGCAGGTCGAACCCAAGGGACCAATTGTCGATGTAGTAAAGATCGTAATTGACCCGATCGATCACTTTGTCGATCGTGTCCAGTTCTCCACGGCAACCATTCACCTGCGCCCAGCCGGTAATCCCCGGCTTCACCCGATGCCGCGCCGGGTAGGCCGGGGCCACTTCCTCCAGCCGCTGGCCGCAGGCGCGCGTCTGCAGGGCATGCGGCCGCGGTCCGACCAGCGACATGTCGCCCCGCAGCACGTTCAGCAGCTGTGGCAGCTCGTCCAGGCTGGTCTTGCGCAGGATGGCTCCGACGCGGGTTACGCGCGGGTCGCCCTTGGAGGTCTGCTGCTGGGCGTCCGCATCGGCGAGATGCGTGTACATCGTGCGGAATTTGAAGACCTCGAAGATCTGGTTGTTGAACCCGACCCGACGCTGGCGGAAGAACACCGGGCCCTTGGAAGTCAGCTTGATCGCCGCCGCGATCGCCAGCAGCGCCGGCGCCGCCAGGAGCAGCATGCCGCCCGCCGCCAACAAATCCTCGGTCCGCTTGAGCGCGGCGCACCAGCCCTGCAACGGGCGGTAGCCGGCCTGCAGCATCGGCACGCCGCCGATGGTGCCCGCCGGGCGGCCGCTGAAGGTGACGCCGTCCAGCGACGGCGCGACATAGATATCGACCGGCGAAGCAGCCAGCGCCTGCACGATGTCGCGAATCGCCGCCTCCGACGACCACGGCAGGGCCACGATCACCGCATCGCTCGCGTCGCGCCGCACCAGGTCCACCAGCGGCGGCATGCCGCCCACCACGGTGCGCCCGTAGAACGCCCGCAGCGAGGCCAGCGAATCGGTCCGCAGCATCCCGTCATGCTCGACGATGCCGACCACATCGAGCCCGCCATGGCCATCCCGGTCCAGCCGCTCCAGCACCTGCTGGCACAGCGCCGTGGCACCGACCGCAACGGCCCGGCGCGGCGCTGTCCAGCGCGCCAGCACACGCCGCCGCGCGAGCCGCACGCCGACCAGCGCAACCAGACCGCCGACCACGAACACCGGCAGCCAGACACCGTCGAAGATCTCCGCCAGAGCGGTCGCATTCGGCAGGCCACCGCTGTGGCGGAACAGGGTCAGCACGCACAAGGTCAGCAGCACGCCAAGGCCGACCGCCTGCAACCACGCGGCCGTGAGTCGTGTCACATGCAACCGGCGGGAGAACAGAACGCTCATGCCATACAGCCCGCGCTCCCACATGCCGGCCGCGGCGAGCAGCGCGACCGCCCCCACCAGCAGAGCGACCGGCATGCCCGGCGTCGGGGAAGCGAGATAGAAGGAGGCCATGCCCGCTCCAAACGCCGCAGCGGCATCGAGGATGCATGACAAAGCCGCGGGCACGATCACAGAAGGACGCGCGCTTGGCAGGCTGCCCGGCCGCCTTGCATCGGCGGGCCGAACAAGGCCACCATACGCCAGGCGCGAGGATAAATCTTGCTCTACAACTCCAGGCATCATTAAAGTTCCTACCCGCTCGGAGTCAATACACAGCAAGGACCGGACCCACTTAGTCCGGACCTGGACTTACCTGTCCTGGATATTAGATTATTCAGCTCGTCGGAATGATAGTAAAAGTCCGGTTATGCGACGCAATCCTGCGTGACGTATCGCATCGAGCAAATGCTCGTACTGGGCCGGTATTTTAACGTAACTGAAACGCACACCTCACGCGGCATCGAAGTCTGCCGAAACGATAACCTCACGCCATTGCTCAATAAAAGCCACTTTCGCGTGTACGGAGCGCAAATCAAATGTTGTGACTTCGATTCGTACATCATCGCCAATGCTTCGTTCCGGCATATCCCGCTCACTCATCGATGCAGTTTCGCCGCTCGGTGCACGACTGCTTGCGAATATGGTGCGGATTGTGGCTATCGCTGGGCACATCACGCATTATCAACCAATCTTGCGCGCGTGACGTTCCGATCGTGCTATTTAAGTCGTATCCGGAACAAGCGCGGATCGGCACCGACCATTTCGTTGTCAGTCACGTGATGTGCACACTATTATCCCTGGAATGGGAGGAACGCCACGATGCCGCCACCGGCGAATGTCCGGGCGGTCCGGCCATGATCGCCGGCCTGAACCGCCTGCCCTGGCTCGAAGCCCGCACCCGGCGCATCTGCCGCGGCGTGGCGATCGGCCTCGTGCTGGGCGGCGCCGGATGGCTCTCGTTGTCGGCGCTGCTGCTGTGGATCGGCCCGTAGAACGGTCCGCGCCCGGGTCGCCTTGCAGCGCCGCATCCAACCCCGGCAGGATGCCGCCATGACACCCCGGCAGGATGCCGCCATGACAATCGACGGGCTGAGCGACTCGGACATCCGAACCATCCTCGGCGAAACCCGGCGGATTGCCCTGGTGGGCGCCTCCGCCAAGCCATGGCGCCCCTCGCATGAGGTGATGCGCTTCCTGCTCGACCGCGGCTTCGACGTAACCCCGGTCAATCCCGGCCTGGCTGGCCAGGCGATCCACGGCCGCATTGTCGTCGCCAGCCTCGCGGAGGCCGGCCCGCTGGAGATGGTCGACCTGTTCCGCAACAGCCGCGCGGTCGGCCCGATCGTTGATGCGGCGATCCGGCTGGGCGCCCGCATCGTCTGGATGCAGCTGGGCGTGATCGACCAGGATGCCGCCGCCCGCGCCCGCGCCGCCGGCCTGCAGGTCGTCATGGACCGCTGCCCGGTCATCGAGGACCGCCGGATCGGGCCATTCCGCCATTGGCCGGATCGGGCCATTCCGCCATTGAACGCAGCCGGCGACAGTGCCACATCCTGCGGCGTCACCGGTCGAGCGAACGGACCCAAAGGCGGCCTCCCATGACCAATGAAGAACGCGACATCATTTCCCAGTTCATCGCCCGGGTCTCCGGTGCGCAGCAGGTGCCGGCCACCCAGGGTGCGTTCGGCGGCTCCGTGCCGGCCACCGCCGCGCAGCCGCCCTTGCCGCCGGTGGACCGGGAGGCCGATGCCCTGATCGCCGACCTGCTCCAGCGCTTCCCGGAAGCGCGCTACCGGATCACGCAGCTTGCCTTCGTGCAGGAGCATGCGCTGACCGAGGCGCAGAACCGCATCAAGCGCCTGGAATGGGACGTGCAGCAGGCCCAGCAGGCGGCGCAGCAGGCAGCCGAACAGGCGCAGGCGGCCCAGCAGGCCGGCGGACGTCCCGGTGGGGGCCTGTTCGGCGGGCTGTTCGGCGGCGGCCGCACCCAGGCGCCGCCGCAAGGTGGCCCGGGTCCCTGGAACCAGGGCGGCGCACAGCCGGGCTACCAGCAGCCGAACTATCCGCAATCCGCGCCGCCGCCACCGCAATATCCGCCGAACTACCAGCCCGGCATGTTCCAGCAGCGCGGCTCCGGCTTCCTCGGTTCCGCGCTGACCACGGCAGCCGGCGTCGCCGGCGGCATGGTGGCAGGGAATGCGCTGATGAGCCTGTTCTCCGGCAACCACGGCATGGGCGGTGGGTTCGGCGGCGGCTTTGGCGGAGGCGCCGCGGTGGCGAGCCCCTGGACCACGCCGACGGCAGCGCCCGACCAGGGGAATGTCGACCAGGGCACGTGGGACAATGGCGGCGCCGCACCGGCCGCCAATCAGGACTATGTCGACCAGGGGACCTGGGACCAGCCGGCCGCACCGGACAGTTCCTGGACGGATCCCGCTGGATCGGACCCCGGCGGCGATCCTGGCAGCTGGGACACCGGTGGCGGTGACTCCTCGGACGACACGTTCTGAGCGCACGTCGGAATACCCAGTATCTCCCCCTCCCCTTGAGGGAGGGGGAGAAGCGGTTTTGCGCCGGCCACCTGCGACCGTCTGACCGCACCAGCCGCATTACCCCCTGGCCGTTATGTCTGATTGGCGATAGCGTCGCCCGGACCTGACGGAGATCCCCATGCGCCGCCTGCTCTCATTGCTTGCCCAACCGCTGCGCCTTCTGGTGCTGGCGGCCCTTCTCATGCCTGCGGTCGCCCACGCCCAGGGCCTGACCGTGTTCGCCGCCGCAAGCCTGACCGACGCCATGAAGGACGTCTCCGGCGTGTGGGAGAAGCAGGGCCACCCGCCGCTGCGCATGTCGTTCGGCGCCAGCTCCACCCTTGCCCGCCAGATCGAACAGGGTGCGCCCGCCAACGTGTTCGCCTCGGCCGATGAGACCTGGATGGACTACCTCGCCAAGGCCAACCTGCTTGCGCCCGACACCCGCCGCGACCTGCTGGCCAACCAGCTGGTGCTGATCGTGCCGGCCGCCCATCCGCGCCAGATCGCGATCGGCCCGCAGCTCGACCTCGACGCGCTGCTCGGGCCCGATGGGCGCCTGGCGATGGGCGATCCGGCCCATGTGCCGGTCGGCCTTTACGCCCAGCAGGCGTTCACCAGGCTCGGCCTGTGGGACAAGCTGCAACCGCATCTGGCGCGCACCGCAGACGTGCGGGCCGGCATGCTGCTGGTGGAGCGCGGGGAGGCCCCCGCCGGCGTGGTCTACGCCACCGATGCCGCCGTCTCCACCGGGGTCACGGTCGCCGGCGTGTTCCCGCCGAACACCCACGACCCGATCACCTATCCGTTCGCCGTAGTGAAAAGCGGCGACACGCCGGAAGCGCGGGCGCTGCTGGCGTTCCTCGCCGGCCCCGAGGCACGGGCCGTGTTCAACAAGCGCGGCTTCGGCCCGGCCGAGTAAAGCCCGCGTGCTGACCGCCGACGAGTGGCAGGCGGTCTGGCTGACGCTCGACGTATCGGGCCGCGCCACGGCCTTCGGCCTGCCGGTGGCGCTGGCACTGGCGTTCCTGCTGGCGCGCTTCCGCTTCCCCGGCCGCGCGCTGGTCGATGCCGTCGCCCACCTGCCGCTGGTGCTGCCGCCGGTGGTGGTGGGCTGGCTGCTGCTGCTGCTGTTCGGGCTGCACGGGCCGATCGGCGCCGCACTGTATGGCTGGTTCGGCGTGCGGCTGGTGTTCACCAAGGCGGGCGCCGTGCTGGCCTGCACGGTGATGATCCTGCCGCTGATGCTGCGCACCATCCGCCTGTCGCTGGACGCCGTCGATCCCGGCCTGGAGCAGGCGGCGCGGACCCTCGGCGCCGGGCCGTGGGACCGCTTCCTGACCGTCACCCTGCCGCTGGCCGCGCCGGGCGTGCTGGTGGGCGCGTTCATCGGGTTCGCCGCCTCGCTGGGGGAGTTCGGCGCGGTGATCACCTTCGCGGCGAGCATTCCCGGCCAGACCCAGACGCTGCCGCTGGCGATCTACGCCGCGCTGCAAAGCCCCGGCGGGGAGACCACGGCGGCACGGCTGTCGCTGGTGTCGGTCGTGCTGGCGGTGGCGTTCCTGCTGACGGCCGAGGGCCTGGGCAAGCGGCTGCGGACCAGTCTGGGGCGGTAGGAGACTCTCCCCCTCCCCTTGAGGGAGGGGGAGCAGAGCGGCATCGCCGACCTACGCCGTCCGGTGGGCGCGCCGCGGCCACTGGCTTTCGATCACCAGCGCCGCGACGCCGCAGACGATCGCCGCGTCGGCCACGTTGAACACGTACCACGACATGTCGCCCCAGCGCGTCTCCACATGGGCGTGGATGAAATCGACCACCGCCCCGTAGCGCACCCGGTCGATCACATTGCCGATCGCGCCCCCTGCAATCGCCCCGATCGCCAGCGCCACCAGCCGCGACTCCGCCCGCCGCAGCCACACCGCCAGCGCCGCCACGACGGCCAGCGCCACCACGGCTAGGATCACGCTGCCCCACGTCCCGAAGCCGTTCAGCAGCCCGAACGTCACGCCGCGGTTCCACACCATCGTCAGGTTCAGCACCGGCAGCACCACCACCTGCCCCAGCGCGGGCAGGTCGAGGCCGTTGAGGATCCACCACTTGCTGGCCTGGTCGGCCAGCAGCACCAGCAGCGCAGCCAGCACGCCCAGCGCGGTCAGACGGTTCTGGGTCATGCGACGGCGCGGCAGACCAGGCCGGAGTCGACCGCGTCGGCGCAGCGCAGGCACAGGGTCGGATGCACCGCCACCGACCCGACCTCGGGCAGCACCCGCCAGCAGCGGGCGCATTTCTCGCCGGGGGCCGGCGCGATCGCCGCCGGATCGTCGCTGCCGCCGGCCACCGGGTGGACCGCCGAGACGATCGCGACCTCGGCCCATTCCGCGGCGTTCAGCAATTCCGCCTCATCCGGCGCCAGCTTCAGCGTCACGGCGGCCTGCAGCGAGGCGCCGATGGTCTTGGCGGCGCGGGCTTCCTCGATCGGCACGGTGATGCGGCGGCGGATCGCGCGGATCGTCTCCCACTTTGCCGCCAGCGCATCGTCGCGCCAGTCATGCGGCAGGTCGGGGAACAGCTCCAGGTGCACGCTGCTGTCGTCGCCGAAGCGAGCACCCCAGGCTTCCTCGGCCGTGAAGCACAGCACCGGGGCGAGCCAGGTGGTCAGGCAGCGATGCAGATGGTCCAGCACTGTTCGCGCGGCGCGCCGGCGCAGGCTGTCCGGCCGGTCGCAGTAGATCGCGTCCTTGCGCACGTCGAAGTAGAACGCGCTGAGGTCGACCGCGCAGAAATTGTGCAGCTCCGGATAGACCCCGGTCCAGTCGTAGCTCTCCACCGCCGAGCGGATCTTCGCATCCAGTTCGGTCAGCCGGTGCAGCACCCAGCGCTCCAGCTCCGGCATCTCGGCGACCGGCACGCGCTCGTCCTCGGTGAAGCCATCCAGGCTGCCCAGCAGCCAGCGCAGCGTGTTGCGCAGGCGGCGATACAGTTCGGCCTGCTGCTTCAGGATTTCCGGTCCGATGCGCAGGTCTTCGGTGGTGTCGGAGGACATCACCCACAACCGCAGGATGTCGGCACCGTATTTGTTGGCGACCTCATCCGGGGCGGTGACGTTGCCGAGCGACTTCGACATTTTGCGGCCCTGCTCGTCCATGACGAAGCCATGCGTCAGGATCGCCTTGAACGGGGCGACGCCGCGGGTGCCGACCGCCTCCAGCAGGGACGAGTGGAACCAGCCGCGATGCTGGTCCGACCCTTCCAGGTACAGGTCGGCCGGCCAGGGCAGGCCGCGCTTCTCCAGCACGAAGGCATGGGTCGAGCCGGACTCGAACCACACGTCCACGATGTCCATCACCTGCTCGTAGTCGTCCGGATTGCGGTCCGGGCCGAGGAAGCGGGACGCCGGGGACGAGTACCAGGCGTCGGCGCCCTCGGTTTCGAACGCCGCCACGATGCGGGCGACGACGGCCGGGTCGCGCAGCGGCTGGCCGGTGCGCTTCTCGACGAAGATGGTGATCGGCACGCCCCAGGCGCGCTGGCGGCTGATGCACCAGTCCGGCCGCGCCGCCACCATCGAGCCGATGCGGTTGCGCCCTTGGTCCGGCACGAACACCGTCGCGTCGATCGCGGCCAGCGCCTTCTGGCGGATGTGTTCCGGCCCATCCATACGGATGAACCATTGCGGCGTGGCGCGGAAGATCAGCGGCTTCTTGGACCGCCAGGAATGCGGGTAGGAGTGCCGGATGGTGCCGCGGGCGAGCAACGCCCCGGCCTCGGTCAGCGCGGCGCAGACCGGATCGGCCGCCTTGTAGACATGCGCGCCGGCGAACAGCGGCACCCAGGCGTTGAACGTGCCGTCATCGCCGACGGTCTCGGGGACTTCCAGCCCATTGGCGCGGCCCAGATGAAAATCGTCCTCGCCGTGGCCGGGCGCGATGTGGACGAAGCCGGTGCCGGCGTCGGTGGTGACGAAATCGGCCAGCAGCAGCGGCGTGTCCTGCTCATAGCCGCGGCCGCGCAGCGGATGGGCGAGGATGGTGCCGGCGAGCGCCTCGCCCTTGAAGACGTGTTCGACGTGGTGCGTGGCGATGCCGGTGTCCTGGACGACTTGCGGCAGCAGCGGCAGCGCGATCAGCAGCTTCTCGCCGACGCGGGCCAGCGAGCCTTCCGCCACGGCGTCGACATGCACCAGGGCGTAGTCGAACTCCGGGCCGGCCGCGACCGCGCGGTTGCCCGGCATGGTCCAGGGCGTGGTGGTCCAGATCACCACCGAGGCACCCCGCAGCGCCGGCACCGACGCCGTCACAACCGGAAAGCGGACCCAGATCGTGGTGGAGGTGTGGTCGTAGTACTCGATCTCGGCCTCGGCCAGGGCGGTCTTCTCGACCGGCGACCACATGACGGGGCGCAG
>JARLIJ010000368.1 GCA_031291795.1 Acetobacteraceae bacterium
CCCCCCCGGGGGCCGGCCCCCGGCCCCCAAGTGGTTTTTTTTACCGGGGGGGAGGGGCCCCACCCGGGCGGGGCCCCGGGCCCGACCCCCCCCCGCCCCCGGTATCAACACCAATGGATCGGTTCCAAGGGCCGTCGCCCTTGGCGGGGTTCGGGGCAGCGCCCCGACTTTTGCTCTGCCGAACCGGGATTCGCGCACCCATGAAACTGCTTCTGGCCAACGGCAACACCACGCAGGCCGTCACCGACATCGTGGTGGCGGAGGCGATCCGCTGCGCCGCGCCCGGCACGGACATCACCGGTGCCACCGCGCGCTTCGGCGTCAGTATCGTCTCGACCGAGGCGGAGAACGACATCGCGGCGCACGCCGTGCTCGACCTGCTGGCGGCATCGTATCCCGGCCACGACGCGGCGATCCTGGCGATCTCCTACGACACCGCCTTGTCCTCCGCCCGCCAGATCATGCCGATCCCCATCGTCGGCATGACCGAGGCCGCCCTGCACACCGCCTGTCTGCTTGGCCGGCGCTACGGTGTGATCAGTTTCGGCGGCGGGGCGCGCAGCCTGATGCTCGATGTTGTCGCCCGCACCGGCCTCGCATCGCGCATGGTTGCAATGGACATCATCCAGCCTGCCGACACCGCGCAATTCCTGCGTGAAGGCGCCCAGGACGATGCCATCTGCGACGCGGTGGGCCGCCTGATCGCAGCCGGCGCCGAGGCCGTGGTGGTCTGCGGCGCTGCCATGGCGGGTGTCGGCCATCGCCTGCAGCCGCGCGTTGCGGTGCCGCTGCTGGACGGCATCGGCTGCGCGGTGCGTCAGGCGGAGGCACTCGTCCGCATCGGCCTGCCGCCACGCACGCCACCCCGGCGCCTGGAAGCCGGCGCTGCCCTGCCGGGCATCAGTCCCGAACTGGCGGTTCGGCTGAACGGCGGCTGATCAGTCTGCCAGCGCCGGCGCGTTGCCCGCGACGGTGGTGCGATACATCAGCCGCTGGTAGCGTGCGTGGTCGAACAGGCTGGCGGTGTGCAGCACTGCGCGATTGTCCCACATCACAAGGTCGCCCTGCTGCCAGCAATGGCGGTAGACGAACCGCGGATGCGTCGCGTGGGCGATCAGCATGTCGAGCAGGGCGGCACTTTCGTCCGGTGCCATGCCTTCGATATGGCTGATCACCGCCGGGCAGACATACAGCGACTTCGCGCCGGTGGCCGGATGGACACGCACCAGCGGCTGGCGGACCGGCGGAAATTCGGTCGCCTGGCGGTCGACAGCCCCCGATCGGTCCGGGTTGTGACGCAGCCCCCAGAGCCGTAACGTTTCCAACGAATGGATGGCGTGCAGCCCGTCGATCCGCTGTCGTGTCGCGGCATCCAGGGCGCGGTACGCCGCGGTGGCATCGCAAAACAGCGTGTCGCCGCCTTCAGGCGGCACGACCTCCCCATAGAACAGCGACGCATCGCTGGGGACCTCGCGATAGGAGCTGTCGGCATGCCATTGCTCCACCCCGCGGGAGAACGAGGCCTTCATGCCGTCACGCTCGACGTTGCCGACACAGAACACTTCGCGATGGTCCGGCAGCGTGTTCTCGAACCGGCTGTGGATTTCCAGCGGTCCGAAGCGCCGGCTGAATGCAACGAGGTCCGCCGGCTGCAGCGCCAGGCCTGGCAGGACGAGGACACGATACCGGTGGAGGAACGAGACGAACTGCATCAGCGCTTCGGGGGTGACATCGCCATGGATCGGCATGCCGCTCACCTCGGCCCCGAAGGTGGGCCCGATCTGGCGCACCGTCACCGCCATGCCGTCCGCTGCCATGTTCATGTCGCGCTCCTTGCAGGTCAGTACGTCTCGAAGATTCGCCGGATCGCGTCGGTCTTCGAGGTCACCGTCAGGGCCAGCATCAGCAGGATGCGGGCCTTCTGCGGCGTCAGGCTGTCGGCCGCGATGAAGCCGGCGTCGCGCAGGGCGACCTTGTCGTCGATCACCCGCCCGCTGCCGGAGCGGGAGGATTGCACCACCACGATCCCGCTGGCCGCCGCTTCGCTCAACGCGTCCTTCTGCGCGGGGGACGGCGATCCGGACGGGAAGCCCGCCGAGACGATGCCTTTTGCACCGGCCGCCACCACGGCATCCACCAGCACGGAATCGGCGCCGGCATAGGCCGGGATGATGTCCACGCGCGGCAGCGCGGTCAGGCCCGCGACGTCGAACTCGGTGTCGGGCGCGGTGCGGCGCAGCGGCTTGCGGTAGAACGTCACGGCATCCGCATCGGCGTAGCCCAGGATGCCGAAATCGCGGGAAATGAAGGTCTGCACACGATAGTTGGATGTCTTGGTGACGTCGCGCGCGGCGTTGATCTCATCGTTCAGCACGACCATGACGCCCATGCCGCGGGCCTGCGGCGATGCCGCGACACGCACCGCGTTCAGCAGGTTCAGCCCGCCATCGGCCCCGAGCGAAGAGGCGGGACGCATGGCGCCCACGACGACGACGGGCGTGGGGATCTTGACGGCGAGGTTGAGGAAATAGGCGGTCTCCTCCAGCGTCGCGGTGCCATGCGTGACGACGATGCCGGCGACGGAGGGATCGTTCGCGACCGTGCGATGGATGATGTCTAGCAGCGCAAGCCAGTCGGAGGGTCCGATCGAGCCGCTGCCGACGTTCTTGTACCGGACGGGCACGATGTCGGCGACGCGCGCCAGTTCGGGAACGCCGGCGAGCAGCTCCTCGACATGCATGAAGCGGCCGGACGTGCCGTATTCGTAGAAATCCAGCCGGTCCCGCCCGACGCCCGAGATGGTTCCGCCGGTGCCGATGACGGCGATCCTGGGCAAGCGGGGCATGATGCTAACTCCTTGTGGCGGAGCCACGGTTCAGTCGGTTTGCGGCGGA
>JARLIJ010000369.1 GCA_031291795.1 Acetobacteraceae bacterium
CCGGGGATGGAGGAAAGTCCGGGCTCCACGGGAATACGGTGCCGGCTAACGGCCGGCGGGGGCGACCCCAGGGACAGTGCCACAGAAAACAAACCGCCCGTGCAAGGCCGTCCTCCGGGACGGACCCCGCGGGAAAGGGCGAAACGGTGCGGCAAGAGCGCACCGCGCTCCTGGCAACAGGGGCGGCAGGGTAAACCCCACCGGGAGCAAGACCGAATAGGGACGGCCGCGCCTGTCCTTCGGGACAGGGCGCAGGGACATTCCCGTCCCGCCGTCCGGGTTGGTCGCGTGAGGCGCGCTGCGAGGCGCGTCCCAGAGGAATGGCCGTCCCGCACCTGAACGGTGCGGACAGAACCCGGCTTACAGGCCGTCTGGCAGCCTGATCCATTTCGGGGAAAGTATAACCAGCCAAGCTATCCACAAGAACAAATCATGAATTTGCCCGTCGGCAAGAATAGCGCTGGCCTGACTCCGGGACCGCCTCGTTAACGTGTTGATGGCGCCGCAAAATTTACGGCTCACCCAGCCCCAGGCGAGTTGAAACGCTTTGACGCCCATATTTGCCCATGCTATCCCACGTCATCCCAATTCGGGGGGCGATGCCCCTCGTCCTGGGCTCGATCGGATCGGGCTGGATGGGCAGAGCAGCCGCGTTTCGTCGCACGCCGTCTCACCGACCTGCCGCCCACCAGCGAGGCATCCAGCGAGAAAGGCGGTCGGGTCGCATGGCCCATTTCCTCGGCACCCACCAGAACAGGCTGGACGCCAAGGGCCGCGTATCCGTACCCGCGCCGTTTCGCACCGTCTTGAAGGCGCAGACCGGCACGACCGGAACCGCAGTGGGCGTTCCCCTGGTGCTGCGTCCGTCGCACCAGTACCCCTGCATCGAGGCGTGGCCGGAGAAGGCGTTCCAGGCGCTGGCCGAACCGCTCGACCGGCTCAGCCAGTTCAGCCAGGAGCACGAGGATCTTGCAGCTGCCGTCTATGCCGATGCGTTTCCGGTGGAGACCGACAAGGAGGGCCGGATCGTGCTGCCCGATAGCCTGGCCGAACATGCCGGCGTGACCGACGCCGTGGTGTTCATGGGCATGGGCAAGACCTTCCAGATCTGGGAGCCGGCGGCGGCCGAACGACGGCGGGCGGAGGCGCGCGAGCGGGCCCGTGAGCGGAACTACACCCTGCCGGGAGCCGCGGCATGAGCGGTCATATCCCAGTGATGCTGCAGGAAATCGTGACGGCGCTCGCCCCGCACGCCGATGGCGTCTACCTCGACGGCACGTTCGGCGGCGGCGGCTACGCGGCCGCCATCCTGGACGCCGCCCCCTGCGTGCTGTGGGCGATCGACCGCGATCCCGCCGCCATCGCCCGCGGTGCCAGCCTCGCCGCACGCTTTCCCGGCCGGTTGCACCTGCTGCAGGGCGAATTCGGCAACATGCTGGCCCTGCTGGCCGAGGCCGGCGTCACCGCGCTGGATGGCGTGGTGCTGGATCTTGGCGTCTCGTCCTTCCAGATCGACGACCCGGCACGTGGGTTCTCGTTCCGTTCGGACGGGCCGCTCGACATGCGCATGGGAAATCATGGGACGACAGCCGCCGACCTGGTGAATTCCCTCCCCGAGAAGGCCCTGGCCGACCTGCTGTACGAGTTCGGCGAGGAACGGGCCTCCCGCCGGATCGCCCACGCCATCGTTGCCGCCCGCGCCGAGGCGCCGGTCGAGACCACCGGCCGCCTCGCCAGCATCATCCGCAGCGTGCTGCCGCCCGACCGGTCGGGCAACCACCCGGCGACCCGCAGCTTCCAGGCGCTGCGGATCCAGGTGAACGACGAACTGGGCGAGATCGAGCGTGCGCTCGAGCAGGCCGTGCAACTGCTCGCGCCGGGCGGGCGGCTGGTCGTTGTCTCCTTCCATTCCCTGGAAGACCGTATCGTCAAGCGCTTCATGGGCGAGGCGGCGGGCCGTGCACCGGGCCTGTCGCGTCACGATCCCCGCGGGCTGGCGGCGCGACCCGCCGCCGGCTTCCGCCTGGTGACCACGAAGGCGCTGCGTCCCTCGGCGGCGGAGATCGCCGTCAATCCGCGTGCCCGCAGTGCCCGGTTGCGGGCACTGGAGCGCCTCCATGCCGCCCCGATGGGCGCGCAGAGGACCACGTCATGATCCATCCCGTTACCTGCATCTGCTTCGTCATGGCCCTGGGATCGGGGCTTTATCTGTATCAGTCCAAGCATGACGCGCAGGTGCTCGACCGCACGATCGAGAAGACGGTGCACGACACCGACCAGATCCGCGACCAGACCCGCGCGCTGCGGACCGAATGGACGCTGCTGAACGAGCCGGAGCGGCTGCGCCAACTGGCCGAACAATATCTGCCGAATCTCAAGCCGGTGGCGCCGCCCCAGTTCACCAGCCTGGCCGACCTCGACAGCCGCTTGCCGGCACCGCGGGCGATCGTGCCGGAACCCTCGCCCGTGCCGGTGGCCGAGGCGGCGCCTGCCGTCGATCCGGCCGCTGGCGATGTCGCGTCGGAGGTCGCCGATACCCTTCCGTTGCCCCCGATGCCGCCGCCGGCGTCCGTGGCGGTTGCGTCGGCCTCCATGCCCGGCCAGGGTGCCACGGCAGCGTCGCCCCGGTCAGCCGATCAGCGTCCGGCCGATCAGCGCGCGACCGATCAGCGCTCGACCGATCAGCGGGCAGCGGCTGAGCGCAGGCCCGCGGTCGTTCCGCCGCGGCCGGTCGTCCCGGCGGCGCTGGTCCAACCGCAGGCGCCCCGCGTGGCGGCACCGGAACCGCGGCCGGTCGACATGCGTCCAACCGAAATACGCCAGGCGGAGCTGCGTCCCGCCGAGTCCCGTCCCCCCGAGCAGGCGCGTGTGGCCGAGGCCCGGCCGGCTGCACCCCAGCGTGCGATTCGTGTCGCGGCCCCGCAGACCCTGCCAGCCGTGCCCGCCCCGACCCCCATGCAGGGCGGCGGTTCGTTGCTCGGCATGGCGCACGGGGCGGGCGGCGCCTCTGCGCCGCTGCCGGTCCCGATGCCGCGGCCGACGCCGGTGAATTCCTGGTCCAGCCAGTTTTCGAACGGGGGTGGCTGAGCAAGTGCCATGACCGACCTCAACGACGACGCACCCTCGCCTGACTCGCCGCCGCTGAACGGCAGCGGGTTTGGCCGTCCGGCGCAGCGCCGCGGTGCAGCGCGTGGCGATGCCGTGCCGATGCTGGAGACGGTGCGGGTCACTGAGCCGGACCTGCGCCGTCGTGCGGCAATGGAGAAGACCCGCGGCCGCCTGGTGGTCGCGGCGTTCGGCTTCATGGTGCTGTTCCTGGCGGTCGTCGGACGGCTGGCGGATGCCACGATTCTGCGGCCGCTGGCCCCGCATCGCCCCGAGCGCTCGCTGGAGGCCCTGGTGACGCCGGCCAGGCCGGCGGAGACCGGCCTGATCGGCGAGCGCGCCATGATCATGGACCGCAACGGCCAGACCCTCGCCGTGTCGATGCCGACGGTCTCGCTGTTCGCCGATCCGCGCCAGATCATCGATCCCGCCGACGCCGCCCACAAGCTGAAGCAGGTCCTGCCGCGCATGGATGAGGCGCGCGCGGCGCAGCGACTGGGCGAGAGCGGCAAGTATTTTGTCTATCTCGAGCGGCAGATCACGCCGCGCGAAGAGCTGGCGATCAACAACCTCGGCATCCCCGGCATCGATTTCCGACCGACCGAACAGCGACGCTACCCGATGGGCCGGACCGCGGCGCATGTGCTTGGCGGCGTCGACGTGGACGAGAACGGCGTCGCCGGGGTGGAGAAGTATTTCGACAAGCGCCTGCGTGAGGACCAGACCCCGCTGCGCCTGTCGCTCGACGTCCGGGTGGAAGCCGTGGTGCGCGAGGAACTGCTGAGTGCAATGCAGACCTTCGACGCGATCGGTGCCGCCGGCATCGTCATGGACGTAAACACCGGCGAGTTGCTGGCCGTGGTCAGCCTTCCCGACTACGATGCCAACGATTTCCGCAGCGCCAGCGAGGACGACAAACGCAATCGCGCCATCAAGGAGCGCTACGAGCCGGGCAGCACATTCAAGCTGCAGACCGCATCGATGGCACTGGACAGCGGCCTGGTGCACATCTGGGACGAGTTCGATGCCTCCCACCCGATCTCGATCGGCAGGTTCACCATCACGGATTTTGAGGGAAAGCACCGCTGGCTCTATCTGCCGGAAGTGCTGGCGTATTCATCCAATCTCGGCGCGGCGCATATCGCGCAGTTCATGGGGTCGGATCGCCAGCAGGCCTGGCTCAAATCCATGGGCATGTTCGGCAAGACCGGCGTCGAGCTGCCGGAGGCCGGCCTGCCGATCATACAGGCGCCTTCAGCCTGGAAAGAGATCGTCACCATGACCGTGGGCTTCGGGCATGGTATCTCGGTCACACCGCTGCACGTGGTGCGCGGGACGGCGGCGGTCGCCAATGGCGGCGTCCTGCTGCGCCCGACCATCCTGGCGCTGCCGCCGGGCGATCATCCGGAGGGGGTGCGGGTGATGCAGCAATCGACGTCCGACACGATGCGCAAGCTGATGCGGCTGGTGGTGACCGACGGCTTCGGCAAGTCGGCCGAGGTGGCTGGCTACTACCCCGGCGGCAAGACCGGCACGGCCGAGAAGGCCAGCATCCACGGCTACCGCAAGCACGCCAACGTCGCGGCGTTCATGAGTGTCTTTCCGATGAATGCGCCGCGCTACGCCGTCTACATGATGCTCGACGAGCCGCACGGCAACAAAAGCACCTATGGCTACTCGACCGCTGGCTGGGTCGCCGCGCCCGCCGCCGGCCGCGTCATCGCGCGGATCGGCCCCATGCTCGGCCTGATGCCCGATACCCAGGACGCGCCGACGATCAACGCCTCGCTGGCGATCCCGCTGGAGCCGGGGCGGCCGCCGGGTGCGCCGGCGCGCGGACCGATGACCGCGGTCGAGTCCGTTCGCCCCGCCGGTCCCAGGCCGGTGCTGACCGTGCCGGCCACCGTCCTGCCGCCCGCTACGCCGCGCCCGCGTGAGACCCGCCGCGAGACCAGTATCGCGCCGGCCACTCCGGTCGTGGCGACGGCCTCGGTCGCTTCCGTTGCGGCTCGCTGACATCATGCGCACCGTCCCCAACACCCAAGCGCCGGCCTCCGCCGCAGCCTGGCAAGAGGCCGCGGCCCTTGATATCGCAGGCATCACGGCCGACAGCCGGCAGGTGGTGCCGGGCGACCTGTTCGCCGCGCTGCCGGGCGTGCGGGCCGACGGACGGAAATTCATCGCCGATGCGGTGGCGCGCGGCGCCGTGGCGGTACTGGCGCCGGACGGCACGGAATGGCCGCCGGGCGTGCCGCCGCGGCCCTTGCTGCTCGATGCCGAACCGCGCCGCCGCCTGGCGCAGATCGCCGCGGCGCTCGCCGGGCGGCAGCCGGACAAGGTGGTGGCGGTCACCGGCACCAACGGCAAGACCAGTACCGTCGAGTTCCTGCGCCAGATCTGGACCGGGTGCGGCCAGAAGGCTGCCGCCCTCGGCACCCTCGGCGTCATCGCGCCCGGCTTCGATCCGGGCCCCGGACTGACCACCCCCGATCCGGTCAGCCTGGCGGAAATCCTGTCCGGCCTCGCACGCACCGGCGTGCGGCGGGTGGCGATGGAGGCATCCTCGCACGGGCTCGACCAGTTCCGTCTGGATGGGGTGCGGCTGGCCGCAGGCGCCTTTACCAACCTCACGCGCGACCACCTGGACTACCACGGGACGGTGGAGGCCTATCGCGCCGCCAAGCTGCGTCTGTTCTCGGACCTGCTGCCGCCCGGTGCGCCGGTCGTGGCCTGTGCCGATATGGATACCGATACCCTGTCGGCCCTGCGCGCCATCGCCGTGCGTCGTGGCCTGCGCCTGTACACCGTCGGCGAGGCGGGCGAGTATTGGCGCCTGTTGCGGGCGACCCCCCGGCCGGATGGACAGGACCTGCTGGTCGAAGTCGGCGGCGTCTGCCGTACCGTCGCGTTGCACCTGCCGGGTCGCTTCCAGGCCGACAACGCGCTGCTCGCCGCCGCCCTGGCGGACGTCTTGGGCGAGCGCGACCCGCTCGCGGGGCTGCCGGCGCTGACCGGCGTGCGCGGCCGGCTGGAACTGGCGGCCCGGCTGCCGAACGGCGCGGCCGTCTATGTCGATTATGCGCACACCCCCGACGCCCTGGTGCGTCTGCTGACCGCCTTGCGCCCGCACACCACGGGCCGGCTGCATGTGGTGTTCGGCGCCGGCGGCGACCGCGACCGCGGCAAGCGCCCGTTGATGGGCGCCGCCGCGGCACAATACGCCGACGTCGCGATCGTGACCGACGACAATCCCCGCAGCGAGGACCCGGCAACCATCCGCGCCGCCGTGCTGGCTGCCTGCCCCGCCGCACGCGAGATCGGCGACCGCACCCATGCGATCGAGGCCGGACTGAACGGCCTGGGCGCTGGCGACGTGCTGGTGGTTGCCGGCAAAGGCCACGAGCAGGGGCAGAAAGTCGGCGACACCGTGATCCCGTTCGACGACGTGAGCGTCGTGCGCCGCCTGGTCGGGGGCGCGGGATGAGCACCCCACTCTGGACCGCACAGGAGCTGACCGAGGCCACCGGCGGCACCCTCCTCAAACCGTTCGACGCCACCGGCGTGTCGATCGACACCCGCACGCTGCAACCCGGCGACCTGTTCGTCGCGCTGCAAGGGGAGGGGCGTGACGGCCACGCCTTCGTCGCCGAGGCGCTCGCCAAGGGCGCTGCCGGGGCGATGGTGCATTTCGCGGTGCCCGGTGCCGATCGCCTGCTGCAGGTCGACGATACCCTGGCGGCCCTCGCGCGCCTCGGCGGCTTTGCGCGCAGCCGGACCGGCGCGCGCGTCGTGGCGGTGACCGGCAGCGTCGGCAAGACCACGACCAAGGAGATGCTGCGCGCGATCCTGGCGGCCAACGGCCCGACCCATGCCGCGGTCGCCTCCTACAACAACCATTGGGGCCTGCCGCTGACCCTGGCGCGCACGCCGCATGACGCGGTGTTCTGCATCGTCGAGATCGGCATGAACCACCCCGGCGAGATCGCCCCGCTGGCGCGGCTCGCCCGCCCGCATGTCGCGGTGATCACCGCGATCGAGAACGCCCATGTCGGCCATCTCGGCAGCATTGAGGCGATCGCCGACGAGAAGGCCGCCATCATGCGCGGCCTGGAGCCGGGCGGCCGTGTCGTGCTGCCGATCGACTCGCCCCTGTTCCCACGCCTGCGCGGGGCCGCGGACGCCATCCCGGTCACCACCTTCGGGGCTGGCCAGGCTGCCGATGCGCGGCTGATCGATGTCGAATCCGACGCCGATGGCTCCTCGATCCTCGCCGATATCGGCGGCAAGGAGGTGCGCTTCCGGCTGCAGGCGCCGGGCCGGCACATGGCGATGAATGCGCTCGCCTCCCTGGCCGTCACCGTTGCGCTCGGGCTTGACCCGATCGCCGCCGCCCGCGCGCTGGCAGGCTTTGTCCCCGTAACCGGCCGCGGCCTGCGCCGTCCCCTGGCGCTGGCGGCCGGCAACGCCCTGCTGCTCGATGAGAGCTACAACGGCAACGGCGCCTCGATGCGGGCCGCGCTGGAGGTCCTGCGCCTGCAGCCGGCCCGCCGGCGGATCGCGGTGCTGGGCGACATGCTCGAACTCGGTGAGGCCGGTCCCACCGAACACGCCGCCCTGGCGCCCGAGGTGGTGCGATCGGCCGACCTGCTGTTCGCCTGCGGCCCGCTGATGCGCCAGCTGTTCGACGCCATGCCGGCCGCCAAACGCGCCGCGCACGCGGCGGATTCCACGGCGCTCGCCGCCATCGTCGCCGCGGCGGTCCTGCCCGGCGATGCCATCCTGGTGAAAGGCAGTCTCGGCACCCGCATGAAAACCGTGGTGCTGGCGCTCGAAGCGCTCGCGACTGCCGAACCGCCCGACCAACCCAAGGGCGGACCCGCCTGATGCTGTACAATGTCCTTCGCCCGCTGGCCGACCAGTTCATCCTGTTCAACCTGGTCCGCTACATCACGTTCCGTGCCGGCGCCGCCTGTCTGACCGCGTTGGTGGTGAGCTTCATCCTTGGCCCGCCGGTGATCCGGTGGCTGCGCAGCGTGCAGCGCCAGGGCCAGCCGATCCGCGAGGACGGCCCCGCGCGCCACCTGATCGAGAAGAAGGGCACGCCCACCATGGGCGGCCTGCTGATCCTGTTCGCGCTGACGATCTCCACGCTGCTCTGGGTCGACCTGCGCAACGGCTATGTCTGGGCCACGCTGTTCGTCACCCTGGGCTACGGCGCGCTGGGCTTCGCCGACGATTTCCTGAAGCTTTCCAAGCACAACACGCGGGGCGTGCCCGGCCGGGTGAAGCTGATCGTGCAGGCCGTCATCGGCCTGATCGCGGCGGTCTGGATCACCATGCTGGCGCGTGGGCCGCTCGGCACGGCCGTGACCATCCCGGTGTTCAAGGAGGTCGCGATCCAGCTCGGCTGGTTCTTCCCGGTGTTCGGCATGCTGGTGATGATGGGCGCCTCGAACGCGGTGAACCTGACGGACGGGCTCGACGGCCTGGCGATCGTGCCGACCATGATCACTGCCGGCGTGTTCACCCTGATCGCCTACCTCGTCGGCAACCGCATCTTCGCCGACTATCTGCAGCTCAATGCCGTGGTCGGTGCCGGCGAGCTGGCGGTGTTCTGTGCCGCGCTGATCGGCGCGGGAATGGGATTCCTGTGGTTCAACGCGCCGCCCGCGAAGGTCTTCATGGGCGATATCGGCGCGCTCTCGCTAGGCGGCGCGCTGGGCGCGGTGGCGATCGCGACCAAGCATGAGATCGTCCTGATGATCGTCGGCGGCCTGTTCGTGGTGGAGACCGTCTCCGTCATCATCCAGGTGTTCTGGTACAAGCGCACCGGGCACCGCGTGTTCCTGATGGCGCCGCTGCACCATCATTTCGAGAAGAAAGGCTGGGCGGAGCCGACGATCGTGATCCGGTTCTGGATCATCTCGATGATCCTGGCCCTGGTCGGTCTGGCGACCCTGAAGATCCGATGAGCGATTTTCCTGCAAACCTGTTTTCCGGCAAGCGGTTCGCGGTGGTGGGCCTGGGCAAGAACGGCTCGCCCGCGGCACGCACGCTGGCCGCGATGGGCGCCCAGGTCACCGCCTGGGACGATTCCGCCGCGGCCCGCGCCGCCGCCGGCGACCTGACGCTGCGCGACCTGCGCGACGGCGCGTTCGACTTCGACGCCCTGGTCCTGTCGCCGGGGATCCCCCACACCCTGCCGAGGCCGCATCCGATCGCCGCGCGGGCGCTGGCCGCTGGAGTGCCGGTCCTGTCGGACGCCGAGCTGCTGTTCCAGGCGGTGCGGCTGGCGGGCTCGCGGGCGCGGTTCGTCGGCATCACCGGCACCAACGGCAAATCGACCACCACGGCGCTGTTGGCACATGTCCTGGAGGGCGCGGGCGTGCCGGTCGCGGCTGGTGGCAACCTTGGCCCCGCTGCCTTGGCGCTTCCCCTGTTACCACATGATGGAGTGTACGTCCTGGAGATGTCCTCCTACATGTTGGAGCGACTCGCGTCCTTGCGGTTCGATGCGGCCGCGATGCTCAACCTCAGCGCCGACCATATCGATCGCCATGGGGACATGGCGGGCTACGTGCGGGCGAAACGTGCGGTGTTCGACCGCCAGACCGCTGCCGACCTGGCGGTGGTTGGCGTCGACGATGCGTTGTCGTGCGAGATGGCGGCCGGTCTGCCGGCGCAGATGAAGACTGTGTCGGGAACGGCGGCCGAGGCGGATGTGCATTGCGTCGACGGCGTGCTGTGCGACCAGGCCGGCCCGATCTTCCGCATGGCGGACGCGCGTGCCCTGCCGGGGGCGCACAACGCGCAGAACGCGGCGGCCGCATCGGCCATGGCGCTCTTCCTGGGCGTCTCCCGTGCGGATGTTGCACGCGGGCTGGCGTCGTATCCGGGGCTGCCGCATCGCCAGCAACTGGTGGCGACCATCGACGGCGTGCGCTTCATCAATGACTCCAAGGCGACCAACGCGGACGCCACGGAGCGCGCCCTGGTCTGCTACGACCGGCTGATCTGGATCGCCGGCGGGATGGCCAAGGCAGGCGGCATCGTGCCGCTCGCCCCGCTGTTCCCCCGCATCACCCGCGCCTTGCTGATCGGGCGGGATGCCCCGGTCCTCGCCGAGACCCTCACCGCCCACCACGTCCCGTTCGACATGGTCGAGACGCTGGAGGCCGCGGTTCCGGCCGCCTTCGCCGCCGCCCGCGCGGCGCAGGTGCCGGTGGTGCTGCTGTCGCCCGCCTGTGCGAGCTGGGACCAGTTCACCGGCTACGACCAGCGCGGCGACCGGTTCGGCGAACTCGCACGCGGCCTCGCCGCCGGGGGAGCCGCCTGATGCCCGCGTTGTCCCGCGCCGACAACTCCCTCCTCGGCCGCTGGTGGTGGACCGTCGACCGCTGGACGCTCGGCGCCATCGGCATGCTGATCGGCTTCGGCTACGTCATGATGCTGGCCGCCAGCCCGGCCGTCGCC
>JARLIJ010000006.1 GCA_031291795.1 Acetobacteraceae bacterium
CGATGTCTGCCGCGCGGTCGCCCCGGCCATCGAAATCAAGGCGCCGGGGCACAGCGTCGCCTGCCACTACGCCGAACGCCGGATGGCCGCATGATCCCCGAACGTCCTTTGCTCGAAGTCAACGGGCTCAAGAAGCACTTCCCGATCCGTGGCGGGATGATGGGCCAGGTCACCGCCAAGGTGTACGCGGTCGATGGCGTGACGTTCGACGTGCGCCGCGGCGAGACGCTGTCGATCGTGGGCGAGTCCGGCTGCGGCAAGTCCACCGTCGGCAAGGCAATCCTGCGTCTGTATGACGTGACCGAGGGCGAGGTCTACCTGGACGGCGAGCGTATCGACAACATGTCGGCCGCTCGATTGCGCCCGATGCGCAAGCGGATGCAGGTGGTGTTCCAGGACCCGTTCAGCAGCCTCAACCCGCGCATGCGCGTGCGTGATATCCTGGCCGAACCGCTGATGAATTTCGGCATGGCGCATGGCAGCGCCGAGGTCACGCGCCAGGTCGAGGCGCTGATGGACAAGGTCCGCCTGCCGCGCGATGCGATCGGGCGGTTCCCGCACGAGTTCTCCGGCGGTCAGCGCCAGCGTATCGGGATTGCGCGGGCGCTGGCACCGGGGGCCGACCTGATCATCTGCGATGAGGCGGTGTCGGCGCTGGACGTGTCGGTGAAGGCGCAGATCATCAACCTGCTGGCCGATCTGCAGGATGAGCTGGGGCTGGCGCTGCTGTTCATCAGCCACGACCTGGCGACGGTGGAGCACCTGACGCACCGTGTGGCGGTGATGTACCTCGGCAAGATCGTGGAGCTGGCCGACCGGCGGACGCTGTTCTCGGCGTCGCACCATCCGTACACCAAGGCGCTCCTGTCGGCGGTGCCGGTGCCGGACCCGACGGCCAAGCGGCAGCGCATCATCCTGAAAGGGGACGTGCCGAGCCCGATCAATCCGCCGCGCGGGTGCCGGTTCCATACGCGGTGCCCGTTCGTATTCGACCGCTGCCGGACGGAGGAGCCGCTGCTGCGGCCGATCGGCAGTGCCGCGCACATGTCCGCCTGCCATCTCGACAAGGTGCCGGTGGGCGAGGTCGTGCCGCAGGCGGCGTAGTTCGATGTTCTCCCGCTCCCCTTGAGGGAGGGGGGTAGGGGGCCAACGGTTCGGACCTTGGACCCTTCCCCCCTACCCCCTCCCTCAAGGGGAGGGGGAGAATAGGTCGAACTTACGCCCTCAGGCCTCCAGCTTCTGGCCGGCCTGCGCCTCGCGTTCGGCGGACTCCGACAGCAGCTGGCGGAAATAGGCGATCGTCCGGCCCAGCCCGTCGTCCAGCCCGACATGCGGCGCCCAGCCCAGCACGTTGCGGGCGAGCGTGATGTCCGGGCAGCGCTGCATCGGATCGTCCTGCGGCAATGGCCGGTGCACCAGCCCGCCGGTCGAGCCGGTCAGCCGGATCACCCGTTCGGCCAGTTCCCGCACCGGGATTTCATGCGGGTTGCCGATGTTGATCGGGCCGGTGAAGTCCGCGGGCGAGGCCATCAGCCGGACCAGCCCGTCGATCAGGTCCTCCACGAAGCAGAACGCGCGGGTCTGCATGCCGTCGCCGTAGAGCGTGATGTCCTCGCCACGCAGGGCCTGCATGATGAAGTTCGACACCACCCGCCCGTCGTTCGGGTGCATGCGCGGGCCGTAGGTGTTGAAGATGCGCGCGACCTTGATGGCGACCTTGTGCTGGCGGAGGTAGTCGAAGAACAGCGTCTCGGCGCAGCGCTTCCCCTCATCGTAGCAGGCGCGGGGGCCGAGCGGGTTGACGTTGCCGCGGTAGTCCTCGGTCTGCGGGTGGACCTCGGGGTCGCCATAGACCTCACTGGTGGAGGCCTGCAGGATCCGCGCGCCGACGCGCTTGGCGAGGCCCAGCATGTTGATGGCGCCGATGACGCTGGTCTTGGTGGTCTGCACCGGATCGTACTGGTAGTGCACCGGGGAGGCGGGGCAGGCGAGGTTGTAGATCTCATCGACCTCCACATAGAGCGGGAAAGTCACGTCGTGGCGCATCGCCTCGAAATGGGGATTGTCGAGCAGGTGGGCGATGTTGTCCTTGCGGCCAGTGAAGTAATTGTCGACGCACAGCACGTCGTCGCCGTCGTGCAGCAGGCGTTCGCACAGATGGGAGCCGAGGAAGCCGGCACCGCCTGTGACGAGGACGCGTTTGCGGGTCAGGGGCATGTGGTGCCTTTGAATGAGACCGGTTGCAGGCTTTAACGCACCTGGAAGGCTTCCTCGGCAATAGACTTTTTTTCGGAAGATGAAATAACGGTGCGGATGGCGGGTCCAGGTCGGCGGCGCGGTGGTTCCGACCGAGGATTGTATTGGCAGATGGGATATATCGGTGCGGGACGCAATATTTCCTGAGGGCGCTGTGTCGGCCCTGGACCGGCCCGGCAACGGCGCGATCCGCTATTCGATCTGCTCCATCGTGACGAAGCCGGCCGAATATGAGCGCATGGTCGGGAGCTTCCGGACGCGAGGATTCAATTTGTCCGATTGCGAGTTCCTGTATGTCGACAATACCGCCGGCAATCGGTTGGACGCCTATGCCGCCTACAACCTGTTCTTCGGGATTGCGCACGGTGCCTATCTCATCCTGTGCCACCAGGACATTGTGCTGCTGGAGGACGACCGGGAACGGCTGGATGCCGTGATTGCCGAGTTGGATACTGTCGATCCATATTGGGGCTTGTGCGGCAACGCTGGCGGCGTTCGGATCGGCAAGCTCGCTGTGCGAATTTCGGATCGCGGCCGGGATAATGCGTCGCTGAACGGGCCGTTTCCGGTCCGCTGCGATAGCCTGGACGAGAACTTCATCATGGCGCGGCGGAATGCCAATCTATCGCTGCCGCGGGATCGTTCCGGTTTCCATTTCTACGGCACCGAGCTGTGTATTTTTGCCGAGATGTTGGGCTGGAACGCTTATGTCGTGGACTTCCATCTGAACCACCAGGGCCTGGGCACGATGGGCTCGGAATTCCTTCGGCAGCTCAATCTGGTGGTGGAAAAGTACCAGTCGGTCCTGCGTCCACGATGGATCAGCACGACATGCACGGACTTGTTCCTGTCGCCGTGGTGGCTGCTGAATGCCCTGGGCAATCGGAAGCGACTGCTGCAATTCTCCCGGTTCGTTGGGCGCCTGATGGAAAAGCGGGCGTTACGTTAAGCCTGGCGGGGTGCGATATGGCCGGCCCTTATCAAGAACCGATAGACAAGCAAGTGGGATGGAAAAATCATTTCGAAGATCCGTCCGGCGTACCAGCGGAAGCTGGGTGAGAACCGTCGCATCCATGCAGGGTATACACGGTCAGGCTGAAGCTTCTCGATGACCAGACCTGACGATGTCATGAGGTCTTCGGCGCCGCGTCTGCTGAAAAACCGCAGATGGGTTCGGTCCAGAAGACCCTCGGAGGTGTAGTCCCACTGGCCTTTCGTCAGCAGCGGCCACGACACGGTCCAATGTCCGACATGCGGCAGTGACACGACGATTGTGCCGCCCGGCACAAGCAAGGCATGCAGGCGCTGGATCATGCGCCATGGGTCAGAGAGGTGTTCCAGGACGTCCAGTGCGATGATCAGATCGAATTGTTCATTGGGCAAATCGGACGTTTCGACATTGGCCGCAGTGGCTTCGTCAAATATGAGCTTTGCCTGCTCGATTGCTGCCGGCATCAGGTCGATACCGACGCTCCGGACGATCTTCCGTGTTTGCTTGATCCGAGCCATGACCTGGCCCGCGCCACACCCAATTTCGAGTACCTTGCTGCACTGCTCGGGAAGAACAGCCTCAATTTCTGGTCGGCTGCCCGAAAAGTAATCCAGGGACTTTTCTTCGTAGTGGGCGCGATCAAGAGACATTTTATCCCTTTTATTCGTATCCAGGATGTCACGTGCCTGGAACATGAGGTTATCCGATGATGGATGCGAATATCAATGCCAGACTGCAGCAATCAACTGATTGATCGTCGGGACGAATCAGCACCACGTTCTGATCACGGGTGCACCGGAAGGCCCGGCATTGCGCGGTGTAAAGAGAACAGTCCGGCGCTCCCAATGCGGTGGAAGGCAACGCGACAGGATCAGGTTCAAGCAGCGGAAACAGGCAGGCCGCCGGTCAGGCGGGCTACGCCGAAATCCCGCGGCCGCAGCCCCGCGTGCCACCACGTTATCAGCGAATAAATGTCGAACACGGGCACCCCGAGCGTCTCACGCAGCGCATGGGCATAAGGCGGCATGTTGGTGCACTCCAGCACGATCGCACCGACATCAGGGTGCCGCGCCATCAAAGTTCGCCCGGCATCCAGGACATCCCGCGCCGCCAGCGCCACGTCCATGTCCTGCTTCTCGCCCCGGATCAGCACGCGGAAGAACTCCCGGCCATCCTCGGTGCCGACGAACGGCGTGTCGGGCGGCACACCGGCGGCCTCGAAGTGGCGCGGGGTCAGCGACCCGGCAGAGACAGTGATGACGCCGACGCGCTTGCCGGGCGGTAGAGTCGCCTGCACCCAGGGCACCTGCAGCAGCGAGCTGGTCGCCACCGGCACGCGGACATGCGCGGCCAGCTCCCGCTGGAACAGCGCCAGGAAGCCGCAGTTGGTGGTGATCGCCTCGGCGCCCTGGTCGACCAGATCGGCTGCGGCTGCGAGGAAATCGTCCAGCAGCCCGGCCGCCTGGTTCAGCACCACCCGTTCGGGACTCGCCCCCTTCACGACGCGGTAGAGCACGGGGAACGGCCAGGTGGTCGCGTTGCCCATGTCGCCTTGGATGCGGGGGAAGCGTGCCTCCAGCATCAGGATGCCGAGGGGCGCGCCGTAGATGGCCTTGCCCCCGAAGGCGATGGTGCTGCTCATGACGCGATGCTGCTGTTCATGGGACGCAGCTTGCCCGAAACCGCCCCGACGCGCGAGAGTGGCGCGGTATCGCTAACCAGAGGAGACGCAATTATGGCTGACCGGCCGTTCAACCAGGCTGACCTGGATGTGCTGACCCAGTGGGACACGCCGACCATCTGCAATGGCCTGGAGGTCATCGCGCCCGAGCGGCGCGCGATCGGCTTCACGGTGGAGCCGATGGTGTGTATCGATCCGAAGGCCAAGCCGATCGTGGGGCTGGCGCGCGTGGGCATGGTCCGCGCCAAGGAAGCGGCCCGCAGCAAGGTCACCGACCGGGCGGACTGGTACGACTATGTCGCGCGGGTCGATTTTCCGACCATCGCGGTGCTGCAGGACATCGACGACCAGCCCGGCTACGGCGCCTACTGGGGCGAGGTGCAGTCCACCATCCACAAGGCGCTGGGCGCGATCGGCTGTGTCACCAACGGCTCGTTCCGCGACATCGACATGTGGGCGCCGGGCTTCCAGATGATCGGCGGCCGGATCGGGCCGTCCCACGCGCATGTCCACATGGTGACATTCGGGCAGCCGGTGAACATCTTCAGCATGCAGGTGTCGCATGACGATGTGATCCATGCCGACTTCCACGGGGCCGTCGTGGTGCCGGCGGATGCGGTGCGCAAGCTGCCGGCGGCGATCGACCTGGTGTCGCGCCGGGAGAAGGTGATCCTGGACGTGTGCCATTCGGACGGTTTCACGCCGGCCAAGCTGCGTGAGGCGCTGAAGCGGTCGGGCGAGATTCACTGAAGTACACGGACCAGGCTGGCGAAGCGGGGCACACCGGAAGACGGTGCGCCCCGCGATGCACGACCCCGCGGGCCACTGACCCGGGCGCGATCGGTCCCGTGATGCAATCCAGCCGGTGATTCAATCCGGCCTGTGATGGCGGTCGCGACGCCTGTATGAGCGGCGGATGCCGCGTCCCCCTCGTCCCGACCTTGATCCCGGTCGCCCAGCCCCCTCGTTGTCCGTCCGCACGGCTACCGGGGCCGGCTGGATCATTGTCTGGCGCATGTCGACGCGCATCCTTGGCATCATCAGCACCATCGTGCTGGTCCGCGTGCTGGCTCCTGCGGATTTCGGCCTGGTCGCGCTGGCGACGACCTTCGCGCAGGCGATCGACTGGATCGCCACCATCGGGGTCGATGCGGCGCTGATCCGCGAGCCGGTCCTTGACCGCCCGCTCTACGACACCGGCTTCACCCTCAACCTGCTGCGCGGCCTGCTGATGGCCGTTGCCATTGCCGCCGAGGCCTATCCGGTCGCGGCCTTCTTCCATGAGCCGCGTCTGGCCACGATCATCCTGGTGCTGGCCTTCACCACGTTCATGCTGGCGATGGAGAACATCGGAACGGTGGATTTCCGCCGCGACCTGGCATTCCAGAAGGATTTCCAGCTCTCGGTGGTCCCGCGCATCGCAAGCATCGCTGCCTCCATCACCTTCGCCCTGGTGTTCGCGAACTACTGGGCCCTCGTCGTCGGCATCCTGACCAACCGCGTGCTGCGCGTGGCGATGAGCTATTGGCTGCATCCGTACCGCCCCCGGCTCAGCCTGCAGGCGTGGCGGCGGATCTTCGGCTTCTCGTTCTGGACCTGGCTGTGCTCCGTCACGATGATGGTGCGAGACCGGATCGATGCGGTGGTCATCGGCCGGGTCTCCGGGGCGGCGACGGTCGGTGTCTATTCGGTGGGGTGGGAGATTGGCTCGCTCACCTCGACCGAACTGGTGGAGCCGCTGGCCGCGGCGCTGTTCGCCGGGTTCTCCGTCGCGAGGCGCACCGGGGCCGATCTGGCCTCCGGGTATTTCAAGGCGATCTCGGCGACATTCCTGCTGACCCTGCCGCTGGGCGTCGGGCTGTCGATGCTCGCCGCCCCGGTGATCCACCTGGCATTCGGCACGCGCTGGATGGCGGCGGCCCCGCTGGTGCAGGTGTTCGCCCTGGTCTGCATGGCCAAGGTCGTCGCCTATATCAGCGGCGTGCTGCTGAACGCGCACGGCATGCTGAAGGTGCAGTTCCGCATCCTGCTGGCCGGGCTCGCCGTGCGGGTGGCGCTGCTGCTGGCGCTGGTCGGGCCGTTCGGTCTGATGGGGGCCGCCGCCGCCGCGACCGGCTGTATCGCAGTGGAGGAAATCCTGTTCCTGGTCGTGACCTTCCGCCAGTTCCGCCTTCGCCCGATCGACCTGCTGCGCGGCATTTGGCGCTGTGTGCTGGCGACCGTGGCGATGGCGCTTGTGCTGGTCGCGCAGGGCATCGGCTGGGCCGCCGCGCCCCCGACCGCCTGGGCGGCGTGCGGCGTTATCGCACAGGGCGTGGCTACGGGGGCCGCGACCTATGGTGCCGTGCTGCTGGCCGCGTGGTGGCTGTCCGGCCAGCCGCGCGGGGCCGAAACGGCCTTCCTCGACGTGATCGGCAGCACTTTGCGTCATTTCTTCCGTAAAGCACGCCGCATCGGCGCTTGACGGCCTGGCGCGCCGGATGACAGGTTTTCGCTGCATCGCACCAGGATCCCGCCCATGAACATCGCCACCATGCCGGCCTCCCTGCTGAACGTTTCGGACGAGGAGTGGCGCATCCGCTGCGACCTCGCCGCGCTGTACCGGCTTGTGGCGCATCATCGCTGGACCGACTTCATCTACACCCATCTCAGCGCGCGCCTGCCGGGGCCGGAGCATCATTTCCTGATCAACAAGTACGGCGTGAACTTCCACGAGATGCGGGCGTCGGACCTGGTGAAGATCGACCTCGACGGCAATGTGGTGGAGGAGGGCGACAAGGCCAGCCGCCGGGTGAACGCCGCGGGCTTCACCATCCATTCCGCGGTCCACATGGCGCGTCCGGACCTGATGTGCGTGGTGCACACCCACACCCAGGCCGGCATGGCGGTCTCGGCGCAGAAGGACGGGCTGCTGCCGATCTCCCAGCATGCGCTGAAATTCTACGGCCGGCTGGCGTATCACGGCTACGAAGGGATCGCGCTCGATCTGGACGAGCGGGAGCGGTTGGTGGCCGACCTCGGCGAGCACAAGGCGATGATCCTGCGCAACCACGGGCTGCTGGTGGGCGGGTCGTCGATCCCCGAGGCGTTCCTCAACATCTACATGCTGGAGCGCGCCTGCGCTGCCCAGGTCGCGGCGCTGTCGGGCGGCCAGGAGATCGTGCTGCCGCCGGAAGCGGTGCGGGTGCACACGTCCGAGCAGTTCCGCAAGGGCGAGAACGACGAGCATTACGCCATGGTGTGGGACGCCGCGCTGCGGCTGGTCGAGGACGGCAAGCCGGACTACCGGAGCTGACGGAGGTGCTGTCCCGCCCTTCTCCCCCTCCCCTTGAGGGAGGGGGGTGGGGGGAGGGGGCGGTGGTCCGTGCTGTTGGACCCCTCCCCCCAGCCTTGGTCCGCTCTGCGGCCCAAGCCCTCAAGGGGAGGGGGAGCGATAGCTGGGCCTCGATCGGCCGATGACCATCACCCTGATCCGCAGCGCCGCCACCGTCGTCGCCTGGGATGCTGCGACAAAATCCCACGTCTACCTGCCCGACGCGGACGTCGCCTTCGAGGGCGGCACCCTGACGTTCGTCGGCCGCAGCTATGCCGGTCCGGCCGACACGGAAATCGATGGCGCCGGCCTGATGGTCATGCCCGGCCTGGTCAACATCCATTCCCACCCGTCCAGCGAGCCCATGAACAAGGGCCTGATCGATGAGATCGGGTCGCCCGGCTTCTACAATTCCTCGCTCTACGAATACCTCCCGATCTTCCGCGCCGACGCGGACGCCGTGCCGCATTGCGTGCGCGTCGCGCTGTCCGAACTGCTGCTGTCGGGCGTCACCACGCTGGCCGACCTGTCGATGGCGCATCCCGGCTGGCTCGACCTGCTGGCCGAGGCCGGCATGCGGGTCTGCGTCGCGCCGATGTTCCGCTCCGCCCGCTGGTACACGAAGAACGGCCACCTGGTGGAATATGCCTGGGACGAGGCGGCCGGCGAGAAGGCCATGACCGAGGCGCTCGCTCTGATCGAGCGCGCCGAACAGCACCCCTCCGGCCGGCTGTTCGGCATGGTCGTCCCCGCCCAGATCGACACCTGCACCGAGGGCCTGCTGCGCGACAGTTTCGCCGAAGCGAAGGCCCGCGGCCTCGCCTGGCAGATCCATGCCGCGCAGTCGGTGCCGGAGTTCCACGAGATCACCCGTCGCCACGGCACCACCCCGATCGGCTGGCTCGACCACCTCGGGTTGCTGTCGGAGCGCTCGATCATCGGCCACGGCATCTTCCTGGACGACCATCCCAGCACGCCGTGGCACACCAAGACCGACCTGGCCCGGCTGGCGGAAACCGGTACGACGGTGGCGCATTGCCCGACCGTGTTCGCCCGCCGCGGAATCACGTTGAAGGACTTCGGTCGCTACAAGCGCGCCGGTGTCAACCTCGGAGTCGGCACCGACACATATCCGCACAACATGCTGGACGAACTGCGGCTGGTGTCCTACCTCGCGCGCACCCAGGCTGGAGACCCGCGCACCATGAACAGTACCGACCTGTTCGAGGCTGCCACCATCGGTGGCGCCCGAGCGCTCGGACGCGACGATATCGGACGGCTGGCGGCGGGTTGCCGCGCCGACCTCGTGCTGGTGGATGTCACCCACCCGATGATGCGCCCAGCCTACGACCCCGTCCGCAGCCTGCTCTATGCCGCCGGCGACCGCGCCATCCGTTCCGTGTTCGTCGACGGCCAGAAAGTCGTGGAGCAGGGCAGGGTGCTCACCATCGACTACCCTGCCGCCGCCGCGGCGCTGCATGAGGCGCAGGCCCGCGTGCGCGCCAAGGTCCCTGAACTGGACTGGGACCATCGGACGGCGGAGCAGATCTCCCCGCCGACGTTCCGCACAGCATGAGCGACCTGCTTTCGATCGAGGGCCTGCGCACCGTCTTCCGCACCGACAACGGCGAGGTGACGGCGGTGGACGGCATCGACCTCTCGGTGGCGCGCGGGCGCACGCTGGGCATCGTCGGCGAGTCGGGCTGCGGCAAGTCGGTCCTGTCGCTGTCCATCATGCGCCTGGTGCCGCCGCCGGGCCGGATCGCCGCCGGACGCATCATGTTCGACGGCCGCAACCTGCTCGACCTGCCGATGCACGACATGCGCGCGCTGCGCGGCAACCGCATCGGCATGATCTTCCAGGAGCCGATGACCAGCCTGAACCCGGTGTTCACCATCGGCCAGCAGATCACCGAATCGATCAAGGTGCATGACCATTCCGTCTCGGCCGCCACGCTGCGGACCCGCGCGATCGCGGCGCTCGACCGCGTGCGCATTCCCGCCGCCGCCCGGCGGTTCGACGAATACCCGCACCAGATGTCCGGCGGCATGCGCCAGCGCGTGATGATCGCGATGGCGCTGGCCTGCGACCCGGACCTGGTGATCGCCGACGAACCGACCACCGCGCTGGACGTGACGGTGCAGGCACAGATGCTGGACCTGCTGCGCGAGCTGCAGCAGCAGAGCGGCATGGCGATCATCCTGATCACCCACGATCTGGGCGTGGTTGCCGAAATGGCCGATGAGGTCGCGGTGATGTACGCCGGCCGGGTGGTGGAACGTGCCTCCGGCACCGCCCTGTTCGACGATCCCCAGCATCCCTACACGCTCGGCTTGCTCGGCAGCATTCCCAAGATCGAGGAACAGCGCGACCGCTTGCTGGCGATCGAGGGCACCGTACCGCCGCCCTTCGACCTGCCGCAAGGCTGCCGCTTCCATCCCCGCTGCGTGTTCGCCG
>JARLIJ010000370.1 GCA_031291795.1 Acetobacteraceae bacterium
CCCCCCCGGCGCGCGCCCCGGGGGCCCCCCCCCCCCGCCCCCGCCCCGCGCCCCAAGGCGGGGGGGGGCCGGGGGGGGGGGGGGGTACCGGGGCCGGGGGGGGGCCCCACAAACCCCCCCACCCCCCGATGAACACCAATGAAATGGGTCCAGGGACTGTGTCCCTGGCGGGGATCCAAGGGGCAGAGCCACTTGGCGGGTTTCAGGGCAGAGCCCTGACCCTTTCTGCTGCAAGCGACTGCCCTGCGCACGGCCGCGTTCCGGCTAGGCTCGCCAGACGAGTTGATCGGGCGCCCCGGCGGTAGGGTCGCAGCGCATCCACTGGCAGTTTGCGACACTCTGGCCGGTCATGCACAGGATGAAGCCCCAATGGCTGACGACCAGCGTCTCGGACCAGTCCGGTAGTTCGGCCAGTTCGGCGCGGAACAGGGCTGCCCGGGCGACGATCGAATCCTCCGGTTCCTCCATGGCGGGCCACCAGATATCGTCGAGCCGGGAGAAATCATGCTCCGGCCAGGCGCGCGCCAGTTCGCTGCGCGGGGTTCCCACGTCGCAGGCAAAGGCGTAGCGCTCCCTGACGATGGGGTGAATGGCCACCGGCACGTCCAGGGCGCGGGCGATCGGCGCGACCGTCTGTAGCGCCCGCGTGTAGGGCGAGGTAACGATGCGGCGGATGCTGCTGCCAACGAGGTGACGGGCAGCCTCGCGTGCCTGCGCATGGCCGTACTCGGTGAGGCGGGGGTCGATGATCCCCGGATCGCGTCGTGTGGCGGCCATATGCAGGTTGAATTCGCTTTGGCCATGGCGGAGGAGAAGCATCGGATTGCCTTACAGGCCGGCCGGAATGGCGGCAAGCGGCGCCTCGTGCCGGTTTCGTTTGTGCCCTGGGCAGGTGATGCCTATCTGTAGTGCTTACGGAGGTTCACGATGGGTGCGAGTAGCGGCTTTCCGATCGATCTCATACTTTTCGGTATGATCGCGGCATTCCTTGTCCTGCGGCTGCGGAGCATCCTCGGCCGGCGGACGGGATTCGAGCGCCCGCCGCAGCCCTATCAGCCGCCGACCCCTGCACCGGCTGTCGGTCCGGTGATCGATGCCCGTGCCGAACCGGTTCCGCCTCCGGCAAAGCGTCCGCTGCCCGAACCGGCGAGCGCCCTTGGCCAGACGCTGGCGAAAATGCACGGAATCGACCGGAATTTCGACGCCGCCGGCTTCCTGGATGGCGCCGAGAAGGCGTTTCGTATGATTGTTACAGCCTTCGCGGCCGGCGATCGCGCCACGTTGGGCAGCTTGCTGGCACCTGACACCTATACGGCGTTCGAGGGGGCGATTACCGCGCGCGAGCAGGCTGGCCACGTCCAGGTGAGCGAGATCCGCGGGATCGAGTCGTCCTCGATAGAGGCGGCGGAACTTCGCGGCTCCACGGCGTCCGTGACGGTGCGGTTCGTCTCCGACCAGATCAGCCTGACGCAGGATCAGGCGGGCAAACCTCTGACCGGCACCGATGCGGTGACGGAGATCACCGATATCTGGACCTTCGAGCGCAACCTTGGGGGCAGCGATCCGACCTGGCGGTTGATGGCGGCGCGCAGCGCCTAGGCCTTCCGCGGACGGCGGGAGCCGCTAGAGTGCGGGCATGAGCCCCGTCAGACCCCGCGTTGCGCTATTCGTCACCTGCCTTGTGGACCTGCATCGACCGACCGTCGGACTGGCGGCGATCCGCCTGCTCGAGGCAGTCGGGTGTGCGGTCAATGTGCCCAGGGCGCAGACCTGTTGCGGCCAGCCCGCCTATAATGCGGGCGACCGGGCGACGGCGCGGGATATCGCTGTGGGCATCCTCGATTCATTCTCGGGGTACGATTATGTGGTCGTGCCGTCGGGCTCGTGCGGCGGGATGCTGAAGCATCATCTGCCGTCTTTGTTCGAAGACGATCCCGCCCTGCGGGCACGGGCCGATGTGCTGGCCGCGCGAACCTACGAGCTGACGAGCTTCCTGGTCGACGTCATGCACATGGAGCGTCCGCCGGGCCGCTGCGCCGGCGAGCGCGTTACCTATCATGATGGCTGCTCCGGCTTGCGCGAGCTCCACGTGAAGGCCCAGCCCAGGGCACTGCTGGCGGCGGCCGGCGCCGACGTCGTCGAGATGGCCGAACCGGAAGTGTGTTGCGGTTTCGGCGGCACGTTCTGCGTGAAGTACCCCGAAATATCGGTGCAGATGGTGTCCGCCAAGACCGCAGACATCGCGGGATCGGGTGCGACGACGGTGCTCGCCGGCGACCTCGGCTGCCTGCTGAACATCGCCGGCCGGTTGCAGCGCCAAGGCAGCCGGGTATCGGTTCGCCACGTGGCAGAAGTGCTGGCCGGCATGACCGAGCAGCTCCCGCCGATCGGGGAGGGGAGGGGGTAGCCTCCGCTCAGCCTGGGCGGCGGGCTTCCCAGGTGCCCGAACCGTGCTGCCGCAGGTTCAATACGCCACGGTTGGTGCCGTTCGCGGCCCCGAACAGGACAGTCCCGGTCATGCGGGACGGTGCGGCTTCGCCCTCCAACGTGTAGAAGATCGTGCTGCCCTCGTGTTCGCCATCGAAAATGAGCCGCACGACAGAGGCTGACACCTGACCCTGCACGCCGCCTGAGAAGCCGTTCGATTCCTGCCGGCCGGTGACATCCGTGCCTTGTTGTTCGAGCGTCACGCGATGCCGCCGGCCTCCCTTCAGGAACCGGACATCGAGTTCCCACTCGCCGGAGACATCCAGTGCCGGGGCCACCGCGTGGGGCTGCGCCAAGCGTGCCGCCGACTGGAAAGCGCGGCTTATGGCCAGGCCGACCATCCTGGCCTCGCCGGGCTGCAGGTTGAACGGTTCGATGCGCAGGCTATTGGTGGTGACGCTGGCCATGTCATCCAGCATGATCCTCGGCTCGCCGTCCAGCAGACGCTGGCGCAGCCCCTCGTTGGTGATCCCGTAGCGCGTCTCGTCCCAACTGATCATCAGGCTGGGCACCCGTACGGTCCATCGTGGTGCCACGACCGTGGTTTCGATGCCGTCCAGCCCCTGCAGTGCTTTCGCAATGGTTGCAAGGTCGTCGCTCCAGCGCTGCTCTTCGGCGGCCGAATCGCGTTCGCCGAACCAGTACTCGAGCGCGGCCACGAGGCCGATCACGTCCTCCTTCGACACCTTCATCGGTCGGCCGAACGCATGGTGGGGGGAGGCGTTGTGCCAGGCTGCCTTCACGAGGGCCTTTTTGCCGAGCAGCAGGCCGCTGGTTTGCGGTCCGCGCAAGAACTTGCCGCCGCTGTAGACGACCAGGTCCGCGCCGCGGGTCAGCCAGGGGCTGGGCTTCTCGATCAGTTCGGACGCGGCATCGACCAGGATCGGCACGTTTTGTGGCCTTGCCAGTTCGACGATCCGTTCCAGCCGCACCGGACTTTTGTCCTCGGTTTTGCCCAGCACGCAGATCATGGCCACATTGCCGGCTTCCAGTGCGGCGACGAGGGCGGCTTCGTCGTCGCATTCCACCATATGCGTGCCGGCCATCCGGATCGCCTGGTCGTAGGCGAAGCGGTGCCCGCGCATGATGAGGACGCGGTTGGCCATGCCGTCGGTGAACGGCAGCCGCAGCATCGCGGCCGGATCGTTGCCGGCGACGCACCCGGCGGTTGCGAGCGCGAGGGCCGCGGCACTGCCGCAGGTGACCATGCCCCATTCCGCGCCGGTCAGTTCGGCAATACGGGCGCCTGCCGCTTCCATCAGTTCATCGAGGTTGACGAATCGCTGCGATGCGGCGGCGACCGCCGCTCGAACCGACGGCAGCATCAGGCTGCCACCGTGAATCGTGCGAACGCTGCAGCAATTGATGAAAGGTCGAAGTCCCAGCGCGAGATATGGGTCGCTGTTGCCCTTCGCCGCAGCTTCCGTCGTCATGGCCTGCCCCCGGATGTTCTTTCACCATCGAAGCCGCGCGGTTGGGCCTCGTCAAGCGCCGATGCGCTCTTCGCTGTACTGGTTAGTCGTGAATTGCGTGTTTTTGGTTCACCTCCTGCATCTATTGAGACGTGAATGCTCACTACCCGTCCATGCGTGGGGTATCTGACTAATCCGTGAGCATAAAATCCGCACATTATCGCTGTCCGATGTGCATCCCCGGCTGGCACGAAAATGGCAAGCCGAGTGCCGGGCAGAGTTGTCCGCCGTATCAGGATGCCGCATCGATGACTGCGACACTTGCAGACGACCGCTCCGTGCGCCTGTCCGCCGGCCCGCTGGTCCGACGGCCAAAAACCACGCGGATCGCAGGCATGATGCTGGCGGTCCCCGCGACGGTCTTCCTCGCGCTGTTCCTGCTTGTCCCCGCCGTCCGCCTGGTTGCCAGCGGCTTCCTCACGCAGGACGCGCATGGCGCGCTCGGGGGACCGGTTACGCTCGCGCACTACGTGCACTTCTTCGGCACGGCGCTCTACTCGCACGTCCTGCTCGTCACGCTGCGCATCAGCCTGCTGACGGCCGCCATTGCCGCATTGCTGGGATACCCGGTGGCAATGGTCATGGTGCGCTCGCATCCCGCCGTCACCCGCATCGTCACCTTCATCACGATCGCGCCCTTGATCGTCAGCGTCGTCGTCCGCAGCTATGGCTGGCAGCTGATCCTCGGCAACGGCCCCACCGGGATCCTGAACTGGGTGCTGCTGTCGCTTGGCCTGATCCAGACCCCGCTGCGGTTGCTCTACTCGGAGACCGCCGTCGTCATCGGCTCGCTGCATGTCTTCCTGCCGATGATGGTGCTGCCGCTCGCCTCTGCTCTGGGCAAGATCGACCCGCATCTGGAGGAGGCAGCCCGCACGCTGGGCATGCCCGCCTGGCGCGTGTTCCACCGCGTCACGTTTCCGCTGAGCCTGCCCGGACTCGCCGTCGGCTTCACCCTGGTGTTCTCGCTGACCGCCGGCTCGTTCGTCACGCCCGCCATGCTGGGCGGCACCAACGCGCAGATGCTGGGCAACCTGATCGACCAGCAGATCACCGCGGTCTACGACTGGCCGTTCGGCGCGACGATCGCGACCGTGCTGGTCCTGATCGTGGTCGGTGTGAACCTGGTGTCGATGCGCCTGCTCGAGGGACGGCGTCGTATGCCGGCAACCTCATGAGCGCCCGGTTGTCGGGCGGTTCGGCCTGGGTGCTGTACCCCGTCGCGGCCCTGACGATGCTGTTCGTCATTGCCCCGCTTGCGGTCGTGGTGGCGATGTCGGTCTCCGGCAGCGCCTTCGCGACATTCCCGCCGCGCGGCTTCACGCTGGCCTGGTATGGACGGGTGCTGCAGGATCCCGACTTCCTGGCTTCGCTGGCCTTCAGTGCGACGCTCGCCGCGGCCGCAACCGCGGGGGCGCTGGCCCTTGGACTGCCGGCCGCGTTCGCATTGACCCGCTGCGCATTGCCGGGTCGGCAGGCCTTTCGCATGTTGCTGCTCTCGCCACTGATCTTCCCGGTGCTGGTCATCGGCGTGGCGTTGTTGCGGTTGTTTTCCGACTGGAATTCGAACAGCGCCCCGCTCAATCTGCTGATCGCCCATATCCTGGTCACGTCGCCCTACGTCGTACGCACCGTGTCGGCGAGCCTGCTGTTGGCCGATGCCTCGCTGGAGGAGGCGGCAAGGACGCTGGGGGCCGGCTGGTGGCGGGTCCTCCGCCGCGTCACCATTCCCCAGATCGCACCTGGTCTCGCGGCCGGTGCGCTGTTCGCATTCATGGTCTCGTTCGACAACTACCCGGTCTCGATGTGGCTCGCGGATGCGCAGAACGTGCCGATGCCGATGCTGATCTTCCGGCTCGTCGGCAGCATTTTCACGCCCGCGGTGCCGGCGATGTCCACGCTGATGATCCTGATTGCGTTCGTCGTCGTCGTCGTCATGGAACGCCTGGTCGGCCTCCGCCGCGCCATGGCCATGTAAGGCAGGAGGACGCCAATGTCGGGTAACAGCGAAACGGACAAAATCGGACGGCGCGGGCTGCTCCGCACGGGGGTTGCGGCGGCGGCACTGCCGCTGGTCTTCATCAACGGCGCCCGGGGCGCCACCCGCTCCATCCAGGTCGGGATCTATACCGCCCAGCAAGGCGAGTATGTGCGCAAGCAGATCATCCCGCAGTTCGAGGCCGATCATCAGTGCAAGGTCTTCACCACCGAGGGGGTGACCCTGACGCAGATCGCTGCCCTGCGGGCCACGCGCGACAACCCGCGCTACAGCGTGATGTTCATGGACGACATCGGCGTCGAGCTGTCCAAGCGGGAGGGGCTGATCGACGCGTTGCCGGCCGCGCAACTGCCCAACCTCGCGAACGTCTACAAGCGTTTCCTGTTCAACGACGGCTACGGGGCAGCCTTCGCCATCTCCACTGGGGGATTGGTGATCAACCCGCAGGTCACCAAGCCGTTCGTCACCTATGCCGAACTGTGGGAGCCGCGCTTCCGCCAGCGCTACCTGATGACGACGCCAAAATTCACCCAGAGCCTCTATCTGCTGATCGCCGCGGCGAGCCTCGTGACCGGCAAGTCATTGAAGGACGCCCAGTACGAGATCGATGCCGCCTGGCCCAAAATGGCGGATCTGAAGCCCAACGTTGTCAGCACCTACGAAAATCCTTCGCAGGTGATGATGGTCGCGCAAGGTCAGGTCGACATCGCCGGCATCGAATATTCCAAGAACCTCTATCCCTACACAGTGCAGGGCGCGCCGGTCGACATGTGCTTCCCGCGGGAAGGCACCTTCGCGGGCATCAACTGCCTGACCTTCGTCAAGGGCGGCCCGGAACCAGACCTGGCCGCCGCTTTCATCAACCAGATGCTGGACGCGAAGGTCCAGCAGGGCCTGGCAGCTGCCACGCTGACCGCGCCATCGGTCGCGGGTGCAGCGTTCGCGCCCGACATCGCCAAATACATCGCCTATCCGGAAGCGAAGATGGATGAGATGGGCCTGTTCGCCGCCGACTGGTCCTATATCAATCCGCGTCGCCCGGCCTGGCTGGAAAAATACAACCAGGTCTTTGGGAGCTGAACGCCATTTCTGCCGCCCATCTGCAAACACGCTCCGCCTCGGTTCGGCTGAGCGACCTGACGAAACGCTATGCCGGCCATATCGCCGTAGATGCGCTGTCACTTCCGATCGAGCCTGGCAGCATGGTGGCGCTGCTGGGACCGAGCGGTTGCGGCAAGACGACCTCGTTGCGCATGATTGCGGGTTTGGTGCAGCCGACCTCCGGCGAGATCTTCATCGACGGCCGCCCTGTCACGGGCATTCCCGTGCATCGCCGCAATATCGGCATGCTGTTCCAGAACTACGCCTTGTTCCCGCATATGACGGTGGCCGAGAATATCGCCTTCGGCCTTGAGGCGCGTCGCGTGTCCCGCGCCGAGACGATCGAGCGCGTCAACGACGTCTTGCAGTTGGTGCAGCTCGGCGGCTTCGGCGATCGGATGCCGGCGCAACTGTCCGGCGGACAGCAGCAGCGGGTTGCCCTGGCGCGCTGCCTCGTGGTCGAACCCGCCTTGCTGTTGCTCGATGAACCGCTAGGCGCGCTCGACAAGAGCCTGCGTGAGAGCATGCAGGTCGAACTCCGCGCGCTGCAGCAGCGGCTGGGCATCACCACCATCATCGTGACGCATGACCAGGACGAGGCACTGACGTTATCCGATCGGGTCGCCATCATGCGTGGGGGACGGTTGGAGCAGTTGGGGACTCCCACGGAAGTCTACGAAATGCCAGCATCACGTTTCGTGGCCGGCTTCATCGGCGTGTCGAACTTCTTCCGCGGCCGGGTCGAACGTCGGGATGCCGGGGAGGCGCGGATCGTCACCGCCACGGGAGAGGCTTTGGTGGTCGAGGGGGGCGCTGCCGACCACGATGAGGTCACGGTCGCCCTGCGACCCGAAGCCATCGTAATCGAACCCTTGTCCGATGATGCCTGTGACGCGGCAAACAGCGTCGTGGGAAGCGTCGAGCAGGTGGTCTACCGCGGCTTCGTCAGGCACACCTACCTTCGGATGGACAACGGAGAGACCCTGATCGCGTTTCAGCCGTCCCGACCGGGTTCGGAGGGCGCTGCCGTGATTGCGCCGGGCGCGCGTGCGCGTGCGCGGTGGGCAGCGGGAAGCAATCGTATCGTCCGCGACGAACGCGCCGGCTGACGGCGCAATTCCTTCGGCCGACCACGTCAGAGTCTATTCCGGCAAGCCTGCCCGCCGAAGGCCGTCCGCATACCGGGCAAGGTCTTCGGGCCGTGCGATGGGCGATCGCGTGATTGCTTGCCGCACCGTAAAGCCCGGCTCCAGCGCAAGCAGGGTGTTGCGGATCTGCTCCGCCTCTCCGCGTCGCCCGAGATGTCCGAGCGCGGCCAGGTGTCCTTTGTAGGAGGAGGTGAAGCCTGGATTGAGTTCGATTGCGCGCCGGCCGATTTCCACCACCGCTTCATATTCGCCCCGCAGCAAGTGGGGCATCGTGAGCGCCATGTCGAAGAAGAACAGATGCGGGTCATATGGCGAGAGGCGCATGGCTTGTCGGATCAGGCGCAGCGCCTCATCGTGGTTGCCGCGATAGCACTGGGCCAGCCCGGAAAAGCACCACGCCAATGCCAGATTGGGGTTCAAGGCGATGGCCCGGCTGTGGAGCGTGCTGGCCTCCTCTGCATGCCGTCCCAGGAAGCCGCGGACATGGCCGGCGAGGGTGAGCGACCGCGCATCCCCGGAATCAAGGGTGACCGCACGACGGGCCAGTTCGGAGGCGCGGTTGCTGGCGGCTTCCGGATCCTCGGCCCAGCCTTGACCGACGAGGAACAAGTGCCAGTAGGCATACCACGCATGGGCCGCGGCGTTGCCGGGATCTTCCGACACCGCCGCGTCCAGCCGCGCGCCTGCGTGATAGAAGCCGCTGCGTTCCAGGCGATAGATCGCTGGAATCGCTTGCAGCACGAGGTCATGGGGCGTGGGGTTTTCGAGTTGCAGCGATGCGGCGCGCTCGCCCTGGCGCAGCAGGATTCGGGGGTCGATCTGGGCGACGATCTCGGACGCGATCTCGTCCTGCAACGTCAGCACATCGACGTCTTCCCGGTCGAAGCGGTGCGCCCAGATGACTTCGCCCGCGGCCCACACGTCGATCAGCCGTGCCATGACCCGAACGTGGTGGGAACTTCTCTGGACGGTGCCTTCCACCAGGAAATCCAGGTTCAGATGGTCCCATGGGGTCGCATCGCACGATGCTTCCGCGGCCTGCAGCGACAGGGCGCTGATCCGGACGCAGGAGATGCCGCGGAACCGCGAGAGGCCTGTGAGTATCTCGTCCCCCAGGCCCACTGCCAACTGGTTTTCTCCGCCGGGATCAAGTGAGCGCAGGGGGATAATCCCCAGCCGGATGCCGCTGGTGGTACTGCGAATGTGCGGCCGGGGCAGGGCTGCCGGTGCGGCACGTGCCGCCGGGGCGGTCAGCGCGGCTATCCCGATCGACTGGTTGCGGACGCCCACCACCAGTTCAAGGATTTCCTTGCCCGGCGACAGATGTGCCGTCTGCGCCAACGCTGCGCGGCACTGTTCGAACGCGGCCAGCGCTGCACCGCGGTCGCCGCGTTCGGCGTGGCTGCGGATGATGGTGTGCCACGCGCCCTCGTGAGCCCGGTCGATCACCAGCAGGCGCTCGGCGGCCCGCATCGTTTCAGCGGCAGTCGTGCACTCTGCCAGCATTCCTTCCGCAATCGTGCGTGCGATCTGGACGAGGCGATGGCGTTCGGTCTCGAGCCAGCGATCGAAGGCGGGATCGAGGCCGCCCAGATCCTCCAGCAAAGGCGCGCGAAACAGATCGAGCAAGCTGTCAGCCGTGCCCGGGTCCCGCCCGAGGTCCAACGCGTCGACCCATAACCCTCGCGCCAGTAAAGCGATGTGGTTCCGTTCGGCGCACAGCAGACGGCCGCAATCCGACCCAAGCGTTTCCTGCAATTCGTGGACGGACTGGCGCAACGAGGCGCGTGCCTGCTCTTTCTCCCGCTGGCTCCACAACAAAATGGTCAGTTGCGACCGGAGCACCGGGCGCGGCGAGGCGAGTGCAAGGATGGCAAGAAGGGCTCGTGTCTTGCGCGCCCGGGGCAAGAGCGATCGACCGGCCGAGTCGTGAACGGACATATGGCCGTAGAGCGCCAATCGCAGGATGGGGGCCTCGGAGGTCCATCCGCCAGTCGTCCCGTACCATGGGATGTCCGCCAAAATAGTGATGATCGACCTCGGGGCCGGCCTGTCGGCCTTTGGAATACAACCATAAGGCGTCTTTCTTGACGTAGATGTATCTGAGTGATCGATGCGGTTCAAGCGTATACTCCCCGTCGAGCGCTCACCGATCTGCATGTCCTTCGATCAGAATCATGGAGATCCTGCTGGCAGGAGCCCATCCGGCGATAGACGGAAGCCATCGTTGCCGAAAACTTAGGCAATCTCCGCATGGTTTTTGGTGCGCATCCTCGTTCCGCACTTTTCACGATCGAACCGTTGATCTTGCATCACGTCGGAAGCACATTCGCGCCCTTCGCGGGCTAATCCGCGTATACCTGGGAGACGTATGCATGACAGCGTTCAATCGGTCGTGGATGACCGGACTACTCGTGGGTGGCGTGCTCGCCATGGGTCTGGGAGGTCATGCCAACGCGCAAGGGTCCGGTTCCGCAACGCTCGACGCCGTGAAAGCCCGCGGCCAGGTCCTGTGCGGGACTGCGGGCGACGTGCCCGGTTTCTCGCTACCGGACAGCCAGGGCGTCATGCACGGCCTTGATGCCGATTCGTGCCGCGCCGTGACCGCCGCTGCGCTGGGCGATATTGGCAAGACGAAATTCGTTGCAACCACGACGCAGAACCGCTTCACCGCGCTGCAGTCGGGCGAGGTCGACATGCTGGCCCGCAGCACGACCTGGACGCTCGGCCGCGAGGGCAACCTGGGCCTGCTGTTCGCCTGGGTGAA
>JARLIJ010000371.1 GCA_031291795.1 Acetobacteraceae bacterium
ACAGGGCGCGGCCACCTCGGAAATCGCCCGCAACGTGCAGCAGACCGCCCAGGCGACCCAGGAGGTGACGGTCAACATCACTGGCGTTGGCCGTACAGCCGCCGAAACCGAATCGGCAGCCACCCAGGTTCTGGGCGCGGCAGGCGAACTCTCGCAGCAGTCCGAGAGGTTGTCGGCCGAGGTGCGCACGTTCGTCGCCGGCGTCAGGGCGGCCTGACCTTTCGACTGGGAGGGTCGTCCCCGCGGTCAGTCCGGCCAGAGTCGGGTCAGCCCAGGGGACGGCGTGTCCTTCGTTTCGAACGGAACGACCCTTGGCCGGCCTTGACACCAGGCGGCACGCGGGCCGCCCCTTTCGCCATGGCAGGCACAGCAGTCGCCGCAGCGGCCGGCCATGACGGCGAAACGGGCAGCCGAAGCGTCGGGCAAGACGCTCTTTGACATCAGTTCCCGTACACCAGATGCGGCAGCCACATGGTCAGCGCCGGCACGTAGGTGATGATCCCCAGCACGATCACCAGCAGGATCAGGAACGGCAGGATCCCCCGGATCACCTCCCCGATCGGCGCGTTGGAGATCGTCGACAGCACATACAGGTTCAGCCCGACCGGCGGATGCACCAGCGCGATCTCCATGTTGTGCGTGAAGATGATCGAGAAATGCACCGGATCGACGCCGAGCGGCTTCAGGACCGGGGCGAGGATCGGCATCACCAGCAGCAGCGCGGCCACCACCTCCAGGAAGCAGCCCAGCAGCAGCAGCAGCACGTTGATCGCGAGCAGGAACTCCCAGGTCTCCAGATTGTGCGCCAGCGTCCAGGTCACCAGCTTCGCGGGCACGCCGGATTCCGTCATCCAGTGGCCGAACGCCAACGCGCTTGCCACGATCAGCATGATCGTCCCGGCGCTGCGCAATGCGTCCGCGATGACCGACAGCGTCGCGGTCCAGCGGAAGCCGCGGTAGAACACCAGGCTCACCACCAGGGCGGCGGAGGCGGCGAGCGCCGCGGCCTCGGTCACCGTGACGATGCCGCCATAGATGCCGACCAGCACGATCGCCGGCACCGCCAGCGCGGGCAGTGCGCGCACCGTCACGCGCACCCGTTCGGCGAACGGCAGGCCGGGCTCCATCGGGAAGTTGCGCCGGCGGGCGTCGTACCAGACCCACAGGAAGAACGCCGCCGCCTGCAGCAGGCCCGGCAGAATGCCCGCCAGGAACAGCCGGGGGACGGATTGCTCCGTGACGATGCCGTACAGGATCAGCGCCAGGCTGGGCGGGATGACGATGCCGATGGTACCGGATGCGCCGATCACGCCGAGGGCGAAGCTGCGCGGGTAGCCTTTCTCGATCATCGCCGGCATCAGGATGGTGCCCATTGCCAGCGCGGTCGCCACGGACGACCCGCAGATCGCCGCGAACAGCGTGCAGGCGACCACGGTGACCAGGCCCAGCGACCCACGGATGCCGCCGATCCAGGCCGCCGAGACGTCAACCAGGGCCTTGGCCACGCCGCCATGGCGCATGAACGCCGCGGCCATGACGAACAGCGGCAGGGACATCACGGTGGAGGAGTTCAGGCTGTCGACGATGACCTGTGCGACACCGATCAGGCCCTCGCCGGAGACGAAGTACAGCACGCCCGCGCAGGCACCGAGCACGAGGAAGATGGGCATGCCCACGGCGAGCAGGCCGAAGAACAGCAGAAGGAAGAGGACGGTCCACATGGCGTTTCCCTGGAGGGCGATGGCGCAGGCTGGACGCCGCAAGTTTCTCCCCCACCCCTTGTGGGGTTGGCCCGCACTGCGGCCCAAGCCCACAAGGGGAGGGGGAGAGTCGGGGCGTGCTATTCCACGATCGGCTGGTCGATGTTGCGCGGCAACTCATGGGTCGGCAGGTGACCCACCGTCATGGTCGCCGGGTCGAAGCGGAACAAGTAACGATACAGCCGGATCAGGTAGCGCACCGTCATCAGCAAGCCGCCCGCCGGCAGCGCCGCGTAGTAGATCCACATCGGGAAACCCAGGTCGGTCGAACTGCGTTCGTCCAGCAGCAGCGAGGTCTGCACGATCTCCCACCCGTACCACAGCATCCCGAAGCAGAATCCCAGTGCCACGAGGCAGTTGAACGCCTCCATCCAGCGCTGCCCGCCCGGCGGCACCAGGCGCAGCACCAGATCGGGCCGCACATGCCCGTCGGTGCGGACCAGTTGGCTGGAGATGATCATCACGCCCCAGACGATGAGGTAGACGATCACCTCCTCGGCGTAGGAAATCGCGTGTTCGGGGAAGAAATAGCGCCCGATCACCTGGACCAGCCCGACCAGCATGGCGATGGCGCCCAGGATGCCGACCAGCGTTCGTTCGATCGTATCCCAGATCGAATCATGGGCGTCAGCGGCCATGCCGGCGCTCAGCCCACCGACGCAGCGGCTTCGTTGGACGCCTTCACCACCTCGGGCGACAGCTTGGCGTCCCGGATCAGGCTGTCGACGCTGCCCGACATGAACTTCCGTGCCGACGCCGCCTGTTCGGGCGTCGGATCGACGAAGGTGACGCCATTGGAGGCCATCAGCTCACGTGCGCGCTGCTGGGAGGCGAAGGCATTGGCGCGGTAGGTCGCGATGTTGGCGGCCCACAGCTCCACCATGATCTTCTGCTGGTCGGCGGGGATCTTCGCCCAGGCCGCGCCGCTGACCATCGGGACGTATTGCCCGACATACTGGTGGTCGGCGAACGAGTAGCGCACCCCGGCTTCCCACAGCTTTGCGGTGGCACAGCTCTCATCAGTGGAGACGAAGCCGTCGAACGTGCCCTGCGACAGCGCCAGCGGCACGTTCGGCCAGGCGGTGGTGTTGGCGATGCCGCCCAGCAGGTTGATGCGCCAGGAAATCCCCGCGCCACCCGGGCTGCGGATCTTCAGGCCCTTGAGGTCGGCCAGGCTCTTTACCGGCGTCTTGGTGGTGTACCAGTTCTGGAAGCCCAGATCGATGAAGTTTCCCAGTACCTTGGTGTGCAGCTTGGTCTCCAACTGGCCGATCACCAGGGCGCCCGGCTTGCCGTCGGAGGCGGCGTGCGTGACATCGATCTTCTGGCCGTAGAACACCGGAAGCTGGACGAAGTCGCAGTCCGGCACGATGCCGGTCTGGGTCCAGGCGCCCGGGCAGGCCATGTCGACCTGGCCCTGCAGCAGCGCCTTTGCCACGTTCAGGTCGGCGAACAACTGGCCGGAATGGAACACCTCGCCTGCCACCTGCCCGCCGGTCGCTTTCTCCACCTTGCCCAGGTAGTCGACGACCGAGACGTTGCGGACGTGCGAGGGCGCGGTGTCGAGCGAGCAGCGCAGCTTGATCGCCGCTTCGCCGCGCGCGTGGCGCAGGATGGCGAAGCTTCCGAGGGTCGTGCCGAGTGTGGTGGCGGCGACCGTACGGGCGAACCCGCGGCGCGACAGGCCGTGCTGCATGGACATCTCCTTACCGTTTGGTAATGCCCCAGGGCCTTTGCGCGAGCCCCGGTTGCGACTGTTGGGTAGTGATGGCCGCTCGGCGGTAGCCAGTCAATATCCTATGAAACGAAAATATCCGTGTGAGTAGGTTTTCGCAGGGCGTTGTTGCCTCTTACGGCAGCGCAGGCCGCCACGCATCGCCAAAGCCCCGCACCCGCGGCAGCAGGATCATGTCCCACGGGTTCGGCATCTCGCCCACCGGCACATGCACCAGCGCCGGCGCGTTCAGCGCGAAGGCCTGGCGCAACGCGTCCTCCAGCGCGTCGGGGGTCGTCGCGCGGAACGCCGCCATCCCGAAGCTCTCGGCGAACTTCACGAAGTCCGGGTTGGCCAGGTCGCACGCGATCAGCCGGTTGCCGAACTGAAGCTGCTGGATGCGGCGCACGTTGCCGAACGCGCTGTCGTCGAACACCACCACGACCACCGGCAGCCTGTGGCGCATGGCGGTCGCCAGTTCGGCGGCCTGGAACATGAAGCCGCCATCGCCGGTCGCCAGCACCACACGCCGCCCCGGTGCCGCCGCCTGCGCCCCCAGCGCGGTGCCGTAGCCCCAGCCGAGGCAGTCCTGGTAGCCCGGCGACAGATAGGTCCGCGGCGCATGCACCGGGAATGCCAGCCGGCTGGCGAAACCGACCTGGGTGACCTCCTCGACATAGATCCCGTCTGCCGGCAGGGCCGCGCGGATGGCGCGCAGGAAGGCCATCGGCGGCTCCTGGCGCGCCAGCCGTTCGGCGAAGGCCTGCTTCACCGCCGGCAGGTCCGGGTTGGCCCGACCGGTCTCCAGCGCCGGCAGCAGCAAGCGCAGCGTGGCGGCGGCGTCGCCCAGCAGGGCGCACGTCGGGCGGCGGAACCGGTCCATCTCGTCGGGGTCGATGTCCAGGCGGACGATCTTCAGGCCGTCGTCGACGCCCCAGTTGCTCTGCTGCCAATAGACCCGCGTGCCGATCGCCAGCACGGCATCGGTCTGCTTCCACAGCGCGTGGCTTTCGGTGAACGAGACGGCCAGCGGATGGGAGGTCGGGATCACCCCCCTGCCCCGCCGGAACGACGACACCGGCGCCTGCAGGCGTTCGGCCACCGCCTGGACCTCGGCCCCCGCATCGAGCGCGCCGGCGCCGACCACGATCAGCGGGCGCTCCGCCTGGTTCAGGATGGCGGCGGCCTGCGCGATCGCCTGGGGATCGGCGGCCGGCGGCGGCGGGTTGGGGTGCACCGGCAGCAGCGCGACCTCGGCGGCCTGGCCCCAGACGTCGATGGCGCATTCCAGCGCGACCGGACCGGGGCGGCCGGTGGTGGCGCGCCGCAACGCCTCGGCGACCAGCGCCGGCGCCTCCTGCGGCGCGCGGATGCGGGCGGCATGCCGGGTGATGTGGCGCAGCACGCCCAACTGGTCGTGGAGCTCGTGCAGGTGGCCGTGGCCCTGGTCGATCGCAAAGGACGGGATCTGCCCGACCAGCGCCAGCACCGGCGCGTTCAGCCCATAGGCATTGAGCAGCGCCGCCGACGCATTCAGCATTCCCGGCCCCGGCACCACGGCGAAGGCCTGCGGCTTGCCGGTCACCAGGGCGGCTCCGAGTGCCATGTAGGCGGCGGTCTGCTCATGGCGCGGATGCAGCACGCGCAGGCGCTCGCCGGCGCGCTGGGCGGCGTCCAGCAGGTGGTCGTTATGCACGCCCGGCAGCGCGTAGAGCGTGTCGATGCCATGCCGCAGCAGGGTCTCGATGACGGCTTCGGCAGTGGTCATGCGCGGCATGGAGCGGATCCTGCGCCAGGGTTCGATGGGGGACGGATGTTTCGCGAAGGCGGCGCAGGTTACAGGCCTCGACAGGTGCCGTCGTCAATCCTGCCTTGGGGACCGCGGCGCCTTCCGTCCAAACGCCGCATGGCCGGAGCTTGCACCGGCACCCTCGCGCCAGGACAGGCCGCGGTTCGGCCTTCCCACACCCGACTTCGCGTGCCGGTGGGGAGCAGGCCAGGTTCGGCCATAACGGCGGCGAACGCGGCGTGCAGCGGTGCGGACGCACCGGACGGCCCAGGGCTATCGCATATGGCGATTTGGGGCAGTCGTGGTTTGGCGGTGCCAGATGGGATCAAAAGAAAAAAAGGAAGACTCTAACACAGATTTATACCAACGGCCGTTGGCACTGACCTTCCCAACCGTCATGGCCGGCCTCCGTGCCGGCCATCCGTGAGGCAGTCTGCCGCGACAGATGGCCGGCACAGGGGCCGGCCATGACGAAGGCAGGAGAGTCGGTGTCTTCGGC
>JARLIJ010000372.1 GCA_031291795.1 Acetobacteraceae bacterium
AGGCGTTCCCAGGCTGCCTGCGCCTCGGCCGCCGACCCAGCGGCGATCAGTTGCACCTGGACGTCGCCAGCCTTTGCCACGGCGCCCTGGGAGGGGGCAGGGACGGCCTCCTCGCCGTGGGGAGGCACCGGGGCTGTCTCCAGCGCGACCAACTGCGCGGCCGCTTGCCGGGCGGAGGCTGGGTCTGTCCGAGGGTGTGCGTCGGTGGTTGCGGGTCTCATCGCAGCGGCAGGCGCCCGGGCAGCAACCGATGCGGCTGCCGGCGGGACAGCAGCGGGCCCCGGGGCAGCAACCGATGCGGCTGCCAGGGACGGGGGACTGGCTGTGGCCATCGTCTGCGGCGGGCGGGCGGCCGAGGACTGCCCGGCGGCCGCGCGTCCCGGGACCACCTGTGTCCAAATATCGCCCGGTTCGGGCAACAGCGGGGCCGCATCCTGCACTTCCCCCCGTACGGCGCGCATGTTCGGGGCATAGCGGTCGTCGCTGACCACCGGGCGAGGCCGCGTGGCACACCCACCCATCGCGATGGCGACGACAAGGCTCGCCGCGGCGAGCGGCCTACCAGCCCACGGCATACGCCGTACGCCGCGGATCGGCGCCCGCCCATTTCACGCCGCTGACCACATCCGATCGGATCGTGACCACCGATCCGGCCTGATATTTTCGCTCTGGCCACCATTCGATGCGGTGGCCGAGGGCGGCCAGTGCCTCGCCGACCGGGGCGCCGATATCGGTCTCGACGCAGAGCAGGCCAGGCTTGTAGCTGTGGGGCAGGGCAGATTCCGGCCAGGAATAGCTGGCGAAGCGGGGCGCTTCGACCGCGCTCTGCGGGTCCATGCCGAACACCACCTGGTTGAGAAAGGCCTGCACCATGGCCTGCCCGAGCACCTCGCTGCCGGGGGAGCCGAACGGCATGACGAGGGCGCCGTCCTGCACCGCGATCGCCGGGTTGGCCGACATGCGCGGGCGCCGGCCGGGTCCGACGCGGCCGGGATGGTCCAGGCCGGTGTAGCCGCGCGAGCCCCACATGCAGGCCGTGATCCCGGTGCCCGGCACCACCGGTCCGCCGATCGTCCCATCCGAGGGGGTCGCGGTGAACACGTTGCCCCAGCGGTCGGCCACTGCCAGGAATGAGGTCGCGGGCTTCTCACCCACCAGGTCCGCGCCCGATCCGGAGGAGGGATCGGGCTGCCACGGCGACACCGCCTCGCCGCGTAGCGAGCCGGCCGGCGGCAGGCCGGCCCACGCGCGGGTCGGGTCCAGGTCTGCGCGCCGCCGCGTGGCGTAATCCTTCGACAGCAGCACATCGAGCGGCACGTCGACGAAATCCGGATCGCCGAACCAGCGTTCCCGGTCGGCGGCAGCGAGCTTCAGCGCCTCGGTCACGGCATGGATATAGGCGGCGCTGTTGTGGCCCAGCGCGCGCAGGTCGAGCGGTTCGAGGATGTTGAGGGCTTCCAGCACCATCGGGCCCTGCGACCAGGCGCCGCAGCCGAACACGTCGATATCGCGGAAGCGGGTGCGGCAGGGCGGTTCGACCTTGGCGCGGAAACCGGCGAGGTCCGCCTCGGCCAGCCAGCCGCCGTTCTCGCTTTGGTGACGCACGATCGCCTGGGCGATGTCGCCGCGGTAGAATGCATCGTGCGCGGCGGCGAGGCAGGCGTCTCGCCCGCTGCCGGATGCGGCGCTTTCCTGGTCCGCCATGTATTGCAACGAACTGGCGAGGTCGGTCTGCGTGAAGATCGATCCCACGCCGGGTGGCACGCCGTTCGGCAGGAAGATTGCAGCGGTGGTCGGCCAGTGCGCGATCTCGTGCTGCTTGGAAGCGATGATCTCGGCGAAGAACGGGTAGACCGGGAAGCCGTCGCGGGCGAAGCGGATCGCTTCCATGGCGACGTCGCCGAACGACATGGTGCCCCAGCGGCGCAACGCCTCGATCCAGTTGGCCGGGGCGGATGGTACGACGGTATGCAGCAGGCCATCCGGGATGCGGCCGCCATGGCGTGTGTGGAGCAGCGAGAGGTCGGCGGCGGCGGGCCAGGGGCCGACGCCGTTGATCACCGCGACCTCGCCCGAGGCGAGCCGGACCATGATGGGCGCCACGCCGCCGAAGCCGACGAACTGGCTCTCCAGCACGTCGATGGCAAGGCCGGTCGCCACGCCCGCGTCGATCGCGTTGCCGCCGGCCTCCAGCACCTGCAGTCCGGCGAGCGAGGCGTAGTAATGGCCGGAGACCACGACATGGTGTTGCGCCATGACGCCTGGGCGCCGCGGCCGGCCGGGGCCGAACAGGCGGGCGGTGTCCAATGGGGTCACGCGCGTTGTGCCTCCCGTGTCATGGGGTGCCGGCCTTGTTCGGTTTGCCCAGCACCCGGTGCGTCATCCCCGCAGGCTCGCTCCCATTGTGTCCCGCCCGTTCGCCGCCGTTATGTCATGCCCGGCGTCGGCCGTGCATGACACCAGTGGCGGGCGCTGACCGGATCACCGGATCGGCGAGAACGCCGACGGCATCACGAACGCATTCTCCTGCCTGATCACCACGCCGGGCGGATTGCGCGCCGGCCACTGGCCGGTCGCCGCCGCGGCCGCGCGCGCACTGAACCGCTCGTTGGCATCCTTATACGCCCAGATATGCACCCATTTGTTGAGCGCACCGATCTCCGAATGCCACGCGCCCACCAGCGGGGAGAATTTCTGCCGGCCCTCGATCTTCTCCGACCAGCGCTCGATCAGGCCGGGGATCGCACCGCCGGTCAGCGTGTATTGCCGGATCTCGAACAGCGGCCCGACCTGGCGCGGCTCCAGCGGGGGCGAGAACGGCGCGGGCAGGAAGATCTCGTTCTGCATCGCCGTGACGTATTCGCGGATCGGCGGCGGCCAGCCGGGTTCCTTCATCGCTGCACCGCGCACCGCCAGGCGCTGCTCGAAGCTGTCATAGGCCCAGACATGGATGATCTGGTTCAGCGGGCCGACCTCGGTGTGCCAGAACGCCGCCAGCTTCGAGTGCTTCTCGCGGATCGGCAGGGCCTCGCCGAAGCGCTTCTCGACTTCGGCCAGCGTGCCGGGTTGCAGCGTGTAGGTGCGCATTTCGATGATCATCGTCGTCCTCCCTTTGTCCCTCTACAGTGACGTTACGCTCGATGCGGCCGGCCGACTACAGGGTGGCCGACTACAGGGTGACGGTGTGGCGCGGGCGGCCCCAATCCGCGGCGGCCTCGGCGGCCCGCTGCACGTCTTCCTCCAGCAGCAGGCCCTGGGCCACGAGTTCGCGGGCAGCGGCGACGATCGCGCCCACATAGGCTGCCTTGTCGGCATAGCGCTCCAGAATCGCCGGGCGGGGATCGCCGGTCGCGACCCGTTCCGAGGTGGTCTCGGGGAACGGGATATAGCTGCCCTCGAAGCGATACTGGATGCCGTGGCCGTAGCCGCGGGCGCGCGGGTTCCAGCCGGTGTAGGTGCCCAGCGGCGCCGCGACCATCGGCGCCCGGACGCCCGGAACGTCGTTCCCGTCATCGTCCACGCTCGGCACCAGCACGGTGTAGGTCAGGCCGCGCGCGGCATTCTGGTCGTTGCGGCCGACCAGGACCGGCGGTTCGCGCAGGATGCCGCGCTCCGCGTCCGGGCCGAAATCCAGCAGCGGCAATGGGTTGGGCTCCGCCAGCGTGGCGGTGCCGGGAATCGTCGGAAACTGCGCCTGCCAGGTTTCGAACGGCACCAAAGTGCCGGCCGCGCGGGTCGGGATGCGGCTGTCGGGCGGCGGCGTGCCGTGCGTCGCCCAGGCGTCCATTGCGTCCATCATCGCGCGGAACAAGGCGGAGGTCGCGACGTTGTTCGAGTAGTTCTGGCCAACCCCGCTCTGTGGGCCGGGCAACAACGGGTCGGCCGAGTGCTGCGAACTGGCCCAGCAATACACCCGCACCGTCGCCGGCTGGGGCAGGTCGTTGCCCTGCGTGTCGGTGTGCACCAGCGAGCCGCGGCGGACCCAGTATTCCGTCGCGGTCTGGGTGTGGAACACCAGCGGGTCGGTCTCCGGCCGCTTGAGGATGGCGTCCTCCCGCCCCGTCAGGTGGTCGGTCGACCACGCATAGG
>JARLIJ010000373.1 GCA_031291795.1 Acetobacteraceae bacterium
GCGAAGAAGCGGTTGAGCGTCGGCTGGTCGACCGAGAAGCCGCCCCACAGCAGCGTCACGATCTTCGGCCCGATCCAGGGGAAGGCCGAGAACAGGTTGGTGATGACGGTCGCACCCCAGTACGACATCTGGCCCCAGGGCAGCACGTAGCCCATGAACGCGGTCGCCATCATCAGCAGCAGGATGACCACGCCCAGCATCCACAGCAGCTCGCGCGGCGCCTTGTAGGAGCCGTAATAGAGCCCGCGGAAGATGTGGATGTAGGTCACGATGAAAAACATCGAGGCACCGTTCTGGTGCACGTAGCGCAGCAGCCAGCCATAGTTCACGTCGCGCATGATGCGCTGGACGCTGTCGAAGGCGAGTTCGGTGTTCGGCTGGTAGTTCATCGCCAGGAAGATGCCGGTCAGCAGCATGATCATCAGCGTGACCATGGCCAGCGCGCCAAAGTTCCATAAGTAGTTGAAATTCTTCGGTGTCGGAAAGACTCCGTACTCTTTCTGCATCATCGTGAAGATGGGCAGGCGGGTATCGATCCAGTTGATCACCGGATTGGAGAAGTCGCTCTTGTTCAGGCCGGCCATGGCGGGTTCCCTATCGGGGCGAGGCTGCATCGGGGGGCGAGAGACGACGGCCTCAGCCGATCTTGACCTTGGTATCGGATTCGAACGCGTACGGCGGCACGTACAGGTTCAGCGGCGCCGGCCCGTGGCGCACGCGCCCCGAGGTGTCGTACTGGCTGCCATGGCAGGGGCAAAACCAGCCACCCCATTCCCCACGCGGATCGGAAGGCTTGTTGCCCAGCGGAACGCAACCCAGATGCGTGCAGATGCCAATCAGCACGATCCACTGGTCATGACCCGCCTTGGTGCGCGCCGCGTCGGTCTGCGGCTCGATCAGGTCGCCGAGCGGGGTATCGACGGCGGATTTGATCTCTGCGGGGGTGCGATGGCGGACGAAGATGGGCTTGCCCTGCCAGACGACGGTGACGCCGGACCCGACGGCGATCGGGGTCAGATCGAGTTCGACCGAGGACAGCGCCAGCACGTCCTTCGACGGGTTCATCGAGTCGATCACCGGCCAGGCGATGGCGGCAGCCCCGATGGCGGCTCCGGACAAGGCAACAAGTTGCAGGAAGTCGCGTTTGCTGGGATCGGCCGGATGGCCATGGAGGTCGTGTGCGGCGGTCGGATCGGCCATCTTCCCCTCAATTTCCCCCCGCCCGGCGCCCCAGACGGTCGTTGCGTGATTAGGCCAGACGCCGCGCGCGCCTGACCTCGGACGAACCGGCTGGACTCGCCCGGCTGTGCCATTGCTGGGCCGGGTTTCCCCGGTCGGGAGCGCCCGCAGTCTAGGGGCGACGCTCGCCCCCTGCAACACGCGCCCCTCCCAACATCGTTGGGTTCCGGCTACCCTGACTACGTCCCTGGAACAAGCCCCGATGACCCTGAAACCCTTAGATTCGCCTGATTCTGCAGCGCATGCGGCGCTGAAGCCCGCGGCAAGCAGCTGGTTCGAGGCGTTGCGCGACCGACTTTGTGCCGCGTTCGAGGCGATCGAGGACACGCAGGCCGGACCACTGGCCGATCGGCCCGCCGGCCGCTTCGTCCGCACCGCCTGGTCCCGGCCCACCTCCGACGGATCGGAAGGCGGCGGCGGGGTCATGAGCGTGATGCATGGGCGGGTGTTCGAGAAGGTCGGCGTCAACGTCTCCACGGTCCAGGGCGAGTTCAGTCCGGACTTCCGCGCCCAGATCCCCGGGGCGGAGGAGGACCCGCGCTTCTGGGCCGCGGGGATTTCACTGGTCGCACATATGCAAAGCCCGCGCGTGCCGGCGGCGCATTTCAACACGCGCATGCTGGTCACGACGCGCGGCTGGTTCGGCGGCGGCGGCGACCTGACCCCGATGCGGCTGGAGGCGCCCGCGGCGCAGGCTGACGCGGCGACGTTCCATGCCGCGTTCAAGGCCGCCTGCGACCGGCACGACCCGGAGTACTATGCGAAGTTCAAGGCGTGGTGCGACCGCTACTTCTTCCTGCCGCATCGCAACGAGCCGCGCGGCGCGGGCGGGATTTTCTTCGACCACCTGGATACCGGCGACGTCGCGGCGGATTTCGCGTTCGTGCGGGATGTGGGGGAAGCGTTCCTGGCCGCCTTCCCCGCTATCGTCCGCCTCCGGATGGGCGAACCCTGGACGGCTGAGGAGCGCGATCACCAACTGGTCCGTCGCGGCCGCTACGTGGAGTTCAACCTGATCCATGATCGCGGCACCCTGTTCGGGCTGAAGACCGGCGGCAACGTTGAGGCGATCCTGATGAGCCTGCCGCCCGAGGTCCGCTGGCCGTAACCGCCGCCGGCGGTTCGGTGGGGCGACGCCCTCCGCCAGCCTCCGGCTTGCAGCTTCGGCGTGACAGCCGAAAGGGCGATTGCGTGACGGCCGGCCTCTGCGCCGGCTACTTCTCGCCGTGGATCGGCTTCAGGTCGACCAGCGGCGTCCCGTCCAGGCAATCCAGGCCACGGACCTGCAGCCGACACCCCTCGCGCCCTTCCAGCCGAACTTCGGACGAGGCGATCGGGTTCGGCCGTACCGGCGACCGCAGCGCAAAGGTCCCGACCAGCGTCCCGACATGGCCGGGATTCTGCAGCACGAGGTCACGGCGCGCCTGATCCATCCAGTAAAGCACCTGCAACCGGGTATGCGCCTCCACCCCGGTCAGCGCTTCCGCCCAGCGTTCGTCGATCTCGAGCGTGCAGACCGGCCCGTCCAGACTGCCGCGCTTCGGGCAGTCCGCGCGGCTGCGCCAGGGCGTGCGGATGCGGCCAATAAAATACACGCCGGCGTCCGGGACGGCCGGCAATGCGACGCAGCGCTCCCCGTCACGCAGGCCAAAGCGATCGCCGGAGGGCACAGCGGCAGGGTCATCGGACATCCGGCGACCATGGCAGGGCAGCGCCCTTGACGTCCAGGTTTCCTATCCGGCCCTTGCAAGATGCACCGCGGCCTGACACCATCGCTGTATATTCTTGGATATAGCGTTACGGCTACCGAGAGGGCCGCGAACGCCGCCCTGTCAGGCGTTACGCCATATTCGATGGAATACGACGAAGGAACCGGCCCATGTGCCCCGATACCCCGTTCCAGATCGACCGCGTATGGCGCTCTGCGGCGTCCGGACGGTGCCGGGCGGCCACCGGCTTCGTGCACCGGACCGGGCTGTAGGCCATCATGGACGGCGCCATCTTCACCCTCCGACCCACGGCTTCGCGGATGGGCGCGTCGTCCACCGCCGGCTTCATCCTGCCGCCGCGGCTGATCGCCCGAGAGCCAATCGCTGCCGACCCGGCCGTCACGCGCCGGACCCGGATCTGGGAGTTCAGCACCAACCTGCACTGCTCGATCGTCGGCACCTGCCTGTCCACCACGGAACTTCGCCAGGTCCTCGGCAAGATCGGCGCGGCGCCGCCGGGCTCCACCGACCACGACCTGCACCACACTGCGGTCAGCCTGGCCGGACGGCACGATCAAGCGGCCAAGCTGCTGCACAAGGCCCTGGACCAGCGCCACAAGCTGGCGATCAACCGCTTCGCCAAGGCCTCCGACGAGGCGGCCCTGACCGCCTTGTGGCGGGAGGCGGTGAAGAACGGCGACATCCCGGGGGCCTATTGGGCGGCCCTGACCCATCCGGCCACAACGCCGGACCTGGTGCGGCTGGTGTTCGGCGAGGTGCACATGCTCTCGCATCTCGTCGGCGCGGCCAATCGGGCCGATATCCGCCGCCTCGCCGAACTCGAGGAAGACAATGCCCGCCTGAACGAGAAGCTGCAGAAACAACAGCAGCGGCTGCACGAGGCGGTGACCAGCCGGGACAGCCACATCCAGGCGCTGCAGCGGGCACTCGCAGAGCGGATCGGGGCAGATTCGCCCGCTCCACGCACCGGCTCGGCCCGAACCGGGGACGCGCCGGAGGGCGAACCCCCAGAGAACGAAACGCCGGCGAACGAAACGCCGGCGAACGAAGCGCCGGTGGACGAAACGTCGGCGGACGAAATGGACGCGTTGCGCCACCTGGTGGCGACACTGCAAAGCCGGTTCGACCGGGAAACCCACCGCCGTGCAGCAGCCGAACAGCGGGCCGCCGAAGCGCGCGATGCCCTGGTCTCGGCGAAAATCGCCCTGACAGCGACGCAAGGCCAGGTCCAGGCCCTGCAGGACGAACTCGCAATCCTGGAGCGCTCCATCGAGACCGAGGCGGAGCTCCCCGATTTGCCGCGGCTGGATGGCCTGACGCTGCTCTATGTCGGCGGCCGGCCGCCCCAGGCTGCTGCGGTCCGGACCCTCGCCGAACAGCAGGGAGCCGCCGCTTTCGAGCACCATGACGGCGGGGTCGAAGATGCCCTGGCGCTGCTGCCAGGGCTGGCCGGACGGGCCGACCTCGTGCTGTTTCCGGTGGATTGCGTCAGTCACCAAGCCGCGTTGGCGGTCAAGAAGCTCTGCCGCCAGGGGGACAAACGCTTCGTCCCGCTGCGGACCTCAAGTGCGGCCTCGTTCCTTGCCGCGCTCCGCCGGATCGCCTGATCAGGCCAGCGCGATATCAGACCAGGGCGGTCAGACGCCGATCATCACGTCCGAAGCCTTGATCACAGCAAACACCTTCATGCCGGGCGCCAGCTTCAGTTCCTCCGCCGCTTCGTTGGTGATCGACGCGGTGACGGTCACCGTCGGGCTGACCTCGACCGTGATGTGGGAGGTCGTGGCACCCGGCTTCACGGCCGTGATCGTGCCTGCAATCTGATTGCGTGCGGACAACTTCATGGTGCGTTACTCCTAGGAGGCACCCGCCTCACGTGTGCATGATCGCCTCGTCAAGGCTTGTTGCACTCACGCAGCAGCGCAGCAAGGTGCTTCTTCGCCGCCGCCGCGCTATCCGCCTCGATCGCTCGGTAATGTGAAATCACCGCGCGCCCGAACGGCGTGAGGCTGGCACCGCCGCCCCCACTGCCCCCGGCCGCGGTGTCGACCACCGGCACGCCGAGGCTGCGGTTCAGATCCTCCACCAGTTCCCAGGTGCGGCGATAGGACATGCGCAGCGCGCGGCCGGCGCCGGAGATCGAGCCGGCGCTTTCGATCGCCTCCAGCACCGCCACCTTCCCCGGACCGATCTTCGCACCGCAGGCGAGGTCGATCCGGATGCTGAGCCGGTCGGTGGGGTTGGGCATGGTTTCGGAATCGGGTGCTTTGGACGCCATTGCAGTCAGCCAATCACGCATATGCGCACAGATCAATCGCAGACCCGGGGCCGGTTGTCGCTATGTACCGGCATATATATCGTGCGCCGTGGCGCCGGTCGCCCGGCGCGCCGAAAAAGGATCCCCCCATCATGCGTCGTCTGCTGCCGCTGCTGCTGTTGTTCGGCCTGCTGCCGGCCTGCGGGTGGGCCGCGACCGTCACCGACGCCACCGGGCGGACCGTCACGCTGCCCGATGCGCCCACCCGCGTGCTGCCCGCCGGGCCGCCGGCCGCTGCGCTGCTCGCGGTGATCGCACCGGACCTGATGATCGGCTTCCCCAACCCGGTCTCGCTGGAGGCACGCGCATTGCTGGCGCCGGCCGCCAACGACCTGCCCGGCGTGCCGCGGGTAACCGGGCGCACCGACGTCACCGAGGCACTGGCCGCGCTGCACCCCGATCTGGTTCTGGACTATGGCGACGTCACGCCCCGCTACACCGCGCTGATCGAGGCGGCCCAGCAGCACCTCGGCGTCCCCGCCATCCTGTTGGACGGCAAGCTGGCCGCGACCCCGGCCGCCCTGCGCCTGACTGGCCGGATCCTGCACCGGGAAGCCCGCGCCGAAATGCTGGCCCGCCTGGCCGAGGCCCTGCTCGCACTGCCCGCCGATGCCACGCCGCGCACAGTCGTGTATGCGCGCGGCGCGGATGGCCTGAACGTCGCCGCCCCCGGCACCGAGTCGACCGCGGTGCTGGAACGCCTCGGCTGGCGCGTGCTGGCGCCGCCCGGCGAGGGCTGGTTCCGCGCGACCGACCTCGCCCACATCACCGCGCTCGACCCGGACATGCTGATCTTCTCCGATCCCGCGATGCGCGCCGTCCTGGCCAAACCCGGGCCCTGGGGGGCGCTGCGGGCGGTGCGCCAGGGGCACGCCTATGTCGCCCCCTCGCTCCCGTTCGGCTGGGTCGAAGAGCCCCCCTCGGTCAACCGCCTGCTTGGCCTCGCCTGGCTGCATGGCGGCGATCCGTCGGTCGTCGGCGGCATGCTGAACGCGCTGCTGTACGATCGTGTGCTGCCGGCGGACGCCCTGGCGAGCGCCGTTGCGGGGACACCGGCACTTCACTGACCTTGCGGGGACGCCCGCGCCGCGCTGACCAGACGGGATGCCCACACTGCACGGACCAGCGGCATGCCCCGGTGCACCGAGGCAGGGGCCGCCGCGCTTCGCCGCTCAGGCCGCCGTCCAGCCGCCATCCACCTGATAGGCCGCCCCGGTGATGAAACCGGCGCGCTCGGAGCACAGGAAGACCACCATCTCGGCGACCTCTGCCGGATCGCCCACCCGCCCCAACGGCGTCATTGCCGCGATCATGCCGCCACGGGTCTCCAGCGTGGCCGCGGTCATGGCAGTACGGATGAAGCCGGGACAGACCGCGTTCACCCGGATCTTCACCGAGGCGTATTCCAGCGCGGCGGTCTTGGTCAGGCCGATCACGCCATGCTTGGCCGCAACATAGGCGGTGGCGTTCTTCAGGCCGATCAACCCGGCAATCGAGGCCATGTTGACGATCGCCCCGCCCCCCTGCGCCCCCATCTGGCGCAGCTCATGCTTCATGCAGAGCCAGACGCCCTTGAGGTTGACCGCGATCATCCGGTCGAAGCTGTCCTCCGACCAGTCGGCGGTGGCCTGGCCGGCGGCGCCCACGTGGAACGGTGCGATGCCCGCATTGTTGAACGCGCAGTCGAGCCGGCCATGCGCGGCGACCGCGGCTTGCACCATCGCCACCACCGACGCCTCGTTCGTCACGTCGCCGGCCAACGAGATCGCCTGCCCGCCGCATGCGTTGATCAGTCCCGCGGTTTCCTCAGCCGCTCTGCAATCGACGTCGGCGACGGCGGTGCTGGCGCCTTCGCGGGCCAGGGCCAGGGCGGCGGCACGGCCGATCCCGCTGCCGCCGCCGGTTACCAGCGCCGTCTTGCCCTCCAACTGTCCCGCCACGACTCGTCTCCCTTACTTGCCGGCATGGGAACAGCCCGATTTGGGCGGAACAAGGGCGCAACACCGCTGGACGCCGCCTGCCGCGTGCTGCCACCCTCCCAGCCATGGACGGCATGGCGGTCAAGTCACCGAAATTCCGCGACCCGGCGGTGACGGCGCAGGGCGAGCCACGTGCCGTCGTGGCGCTGCGCCGGCTGGACACGCTGTGGTTCAACACGGGGACGCTCTGCAACATCGCCTGCCGGCACTGCTACATCGAGTCCTCGCCGCGCAACGACCGGCTGGCCTACCTGACCCGAACCGAGGTCGCTGGCTACCTGGACGAGATTGCGCGGGATGGCCTCGGGACCCGGCTGATCGGCTTCACCGGCGGCGAGCCCTGCATGAACCCCGATCTGGTCGGCATGCTGGCCGACGTGCTGGACCGCGGCCTGAGCGCCCTGGTGCTGACCAACGCCATGCAACCGATGACCCATCTGCGGCCCAAACTGCTGGACCTGCGGGCGAGGCACGGCGCGCGGCTGGGGGTGCGCGTGTCGCTGGACCACTACAATGCGGCCGAACACGACGCCGAACGCGGCCCCGGCACCTGGGCCCGCACGCTGGAAGGCCTGATCTGGCTGGCGCAGCACGGTTTCGCCCCCGACGTCGCCGGACGCCGCTTCACCGCGGAACCCGAGGAAGCCGTGCGGGCCGGCTATGCCGCGCTGTTCGCCAAGAACGGGATCGCGATCGACGCTGCCGACCCGGTGCGCCTGATGCTGTTCCCTGAGATGGACCCGACCCGTGAGGTGCCGGAGATCACCGCTGCCTGCTGGGGCCTCCTGCACAAATCGCCGGACGACGTGATGTGCGCCTCGGCCCGGATGGTGGTGCGCCGGCGCGATGCGGCAGCGCCGGCGGTGCTCGCCTGCACGCTGCTGCCGTATGACGCTTGCTTCGAGTTGGGCACCACGCTGGCCGAGGCGGCACGGCCGGTCGCGCTCAACCACCCGTACTGCGCGTCGTTCTGCGTCCTGGGCGGCGGTGCGTGCAGTCGGTAGACCGCCTGATCCCGCTAAAGATTTTCCCGCAATAGCGCTTCGCCGTCCGTTGTCAGCAACACCCTGGCCTGGGATTGACGGGCGATACCGGTGGCGTCGATCCGCACCAGACCGGCGTCCATGGCATCCTCCCACACGGTCAGCCGCGGGCAGGAGGTGCGCCAGGCGTCCATCGTCTCCCCGTACAGCCGAGGCCGTGCGGCGATCCAGGCGAGCATCTGGTGAAGCAGTGCCGCCGTCGGCAGTTGCATAGCCGGACCCGGTTCATCCTGCCGCATCGCGTGCTTCCTGTTGCCCGGGGGCGCCATCATGGCATCCGGGGCCGCCCGAAGCCGCTGACCAGTTCCGCGATCTTTTCCGGGTCCGATTGGTCCATCACACGGCGGGCAAAGCGCGCGCAATCGTCGATACCGACCGCCCGCACCGCCTGTTTCACGCGCGGCACGGCGGCGGCGTTCATCGAAAAGCTGCGCAGCCCCAGGCCCAGCAGAAGCGGCGTCAGGCGCGGGTCGGCAGCCATCTCGCCGCAGACCGAGACCGGCATGCGCATGCGCAATGCCGCCTCGGTGGCGAACTGCACCAGCCGCAGCACGGCCGGGTGGATCGGGTCGTACAGCGCCGCCACGTCGGATTCGCCGCGGTCGACGGCCAGCGTGTAGGCGGTCAGGTCGTTGGTTCCAATGGCAAAGAAATCCGCCTCCAACGCCAGCGCGTCGGCCGACAGGGCAGCCCCGGGGGTCTCGATCATGATCCCCATTGGCGGCAGTTTCTCGGGCAGGCGCTCGCCGCGGCGGCGCAGGCGACGGCCGACCCGCTCATAGACCTCGCGCGCGGCACGCACCTCGGCCACGTTGGTCACCATCGGCAGCAGCACGCGCACCGGCCCCGCCACCGCCGCGCGGAGGATTGCCGCGAGCTGGGTCTCGAACAACTCGATACGGCGCAGCAGCAGGCGAATGCCACGCATGCCGAGGGCGGGATTGGTGTCGGAGATCTCCGGGACGATGCCGGCGGCGGACAGCGCCTCGATCTCCTTCTCGCCACCCCAGTCGAGCACCCGGATGGTCACCGGGTCGCCGTTCATCGCCTCGACGATGGCCCGATAGCTCTCGGCCTGGCTGGCCTCATCAGGCACCGTTTCGCGGTTCATGAACAGGAATTCGGTGCGCAGCAGGCCGATCCCGACCGCACCGGACTGGGCGACCAGCGGCAACTCGATCGGCAGTTCCAGGTTGGCCTGCAGCTCGACCGGCTCGCCGTCCTGGGTCTCGGCCGGCAGCCGGCGCAGACGGGCATATTTCTGCCGTTCGCGCGCGAAGGCGGTCACCGCGCGGCGCGCCGATAGCAGCGTCAATGGCCCGGGATTGAGCACGACCGCGCCGCTGGAGCCGTCCAGCACGACGGTGTCGCCGGGCCGGATGGCGTGCGCCAGGCCGGCCGCCCCGAGCACGGCAGGCACGCCGAGTGCGCGGAGCATCACGGCGGTGTGACCCTCGGCACCGCCCTCATCAGTGGCAACGCCCGCCAGGCGCGCCGGATCGAGCAGGGCGGCATCGGCCGGGCGCAGCGCCTCGCTGACCAGGATCGCCCCTTCCGGCAGGCCGGCGAAACTGCGGAACGGAGCGCGGGTCAGGTTGCGCACCAGGCGGCGGCCGATTTCCAGGATCTCGTCGGCGCGACGGCGCAGGCTGGCGAGGTCTTCCGCCGTGAGCCCGGGGTCCGCCTGGTCGAGGATGGCATCGGCGATGGCTTCGCTCTCCACCATGACGGCGCTTTCGGCCGAGAGCAGGGTCTCCTCGATGCGCCGGCGGACGCCGCGGACCAGGCGGGACGGCCCCAGCATGCGCAAGTACGCCTCTATGAGCGGCGCGATCTCCGACTGGCTTTCCTCGGGCAGCACGCTGAGACGGCCCCGCAGCTTGGTCAGCTGCTTGCGCGACTGGGCGATGGCGGCTTCCAGGCGCGCGCCTTCCGAGGCGATATCGGCGGCCTGGATCTTGTGGCGGGTGATGACGGGATCGGGTTCGGAGGTGCCGAAGACCGGGCCGATGGCAACACCGGGAGACACCGCGATACCTCGGAAGACACGTTCGGCGCGCTGCTCGCCGGGGATGCCGGCGCGCTTGGTGAGCCGCTGATATTGCCCCGGGGGCGGGTCAGTCCTGCTCATCGAAGCCGGCCTCGACCAGGGCGGCAAGTGCGTCGAGCGCCTCTTTCGCGTCCCAGCCGTCGGCGCGCAGCTCGATCTTCGAACCGCGCCCGGCGCCCAGCATCATCAGTCCCATGATCGAACGGGCGGACACGCACTGGCCATCCCGCAGCACATCCACGGAGGCCCCGAAGCGCTCGGCCAGGGTGACGAATTTCGCGGCAGCGCGTGCGTGCAGGCCGCGCTTGTTGGCGATGGTGACGATCCGGCTGACGGTCAAGGGGCCGGGCGGCGGGACGGAACCCGAGGGCGTGCCGTCCCCATCGACCATCATGCGGCGCCCCTCATGGCCGCGAACCTCACTCGCAGGTGCCGTTGCCACGGCAGCCGTGCAGCACATGCGATGCGGCGGCGATATATTTGCGTCCGGCCTGTTCGGCGCAGGTCACGGCGTCGGCCAAAGGCTGGCTGGAGCGGACCTTGGCGAGCTTGACCAGCATCGGCAGGTTCACGCCGGCGATCACCTCCACGCCCTTGCGCTCCATCATGGAGATCGCGAGGTTGGACGGTGTGCCGCCGAACATGTCGGTCAGCAGCACGACGCCGTCGCCGGTGTCGCAGCGCTGGATGCAGGTCTCGATCTCGGTGCGGCGGTTCTCCATGTCGTCGTCCGGTCCGATGCAGACCGTACCGACGTTCCGTTGCGTGCCCACCACGTGCTCCATGGCGGAGCGCAGTTCCTCGGCCAGGCGGCCGTGGGTCACGAGAATCATGCCGATCATGGAAGGGCAGAGGCGCCCCGGCCTGCAACCGCCCGGGACAGGTTCACCGGGACTTCATGTTCCCAGGCCACGCTCTGCCGGGATTCCTTCCGCCGTGCCAGATCCGCCGTGGCACGCTTCTCTGTGGAACTGCCCCATCGGGACGCGCCCGATGGGCGGCACAAGTCATCTGGTTGATTCGTCATGGTTTCGTCTCAGGCCTCCTGTGCCTGAACTGGCGCGGGCCGCGAGCCCGAGCCATGCGCAATTCCGTCCCGGCGCGGAACCGAGCGGTCCATCTCGTAGGCGGCACCCGACGTCTCGCGCGCCAACTCGCGGTGCGACACGTGGAGTCGCCAGGACGCCTCACCGGTTCCGGCCGCCTGATCGGCAGCCAATCGAGCGGCCAGATAAGCCGCCAGCTTTTCGATCAGGTAAACCGAACGGTGTCGCCCCCCGGTACACCCGATTGTGATCGTAGCGTATTTTTTGCCTTCTTGCACGAATCTCGGCAAGACGAGATCGACTAGGTCCGTGATCCGTTGGAAATACGCGCCGCAGTCGGGATCCACCTCGACATACGCGCCAACGGCCGGATCCAGCCCGGTCTGGCCTCGCAATATGGGATCATAGTGCGGGTTCCGCAAAAAGCGTGCATCGAATACCAGATCTGCTTCGCGCGGCAGGCCTCGCGGGTAAGCGAACGAGACGAGCGAAACCATCAACTGGCTGGCGCCGGGCGCGTCCTCATTGCCGTAATGCCGCTCGATCAGCCGGCGCAGCCCCGCGATCGGCAGGTCCGTGGTGTCGATCACGAGGTCGGCCGCATCGTGCAACCGGACCAGCAGCGCCTCCTCGGCCGCGATTCCGTCCGTCACCGGCCCCTGTGGCGCCAGCGGGTGGCGGCGCCGTGTCTCGGTGTAGCGCCGCAGCAGGGTGGTTTCGTCGGCCCAGGCATAAACCAGTTCGGGGCGCAAACCGGGTGTGGCACGCAACCGGGCGAGCGTATCCAGTACGACAGAGGCATCGAAGCCGCTGGTGCGGGCATCGACGCCCACGGCCAGACGGCGGTCGGAGCGGCTGACCATCTCCTCGATCATCGGCAGCGGCGGGTTGTCGACCGCCTCGTAGCCGAGGTCCTCCAACGTCCGCAGCACGCTCGACTTGCCGCCGCCGGACAGGCCGGTCACGACGATGATGCGACGTTGCGGCTCGCTCTCTGTCATCATGCAGCGAACGCCCCGGCGACCTGGGTTACCTGTCCAAGCGCGCAATCCAGCGCCAGCGCCACCCGTTCGGGAGCACTCGCGGCAGTGGGATCGAGGTGCAGCAGCGGAAGGCCGAAGCGGGGGTCGCGCGCCGGGTGCGGCAGGCGATCGGGCTGCTCCCCAAGTGCGACGACGAGACGAAGCCGGGCGGGATAGACGGCCGTCAGCTGTACGATGCCAAGGCCACGGACCTCCAGCAACCCGGCCAGGGCCTCCGGCGGGCTGGCGAGGCCGTCCAGCACATCCACCTGGTCGTCGGCCACGAGCGAGAAACCGCGCGCAAGCAGACGCACCACCAGATCGGATTTTCCCGAACCGGGTGGCCCCACGATCAGCACCGCCTCGCCGCCCCTGGACGCGCAGCTCCCATGCACTCGCCGCCGACCTTGCATGGGGGCGCAATCTGACCGGAAGCGAGGGCGTTGAAAAGCGCCTTGTGGTTGCGCTGCCGTTCACGAACGCCTTGGCACCCCTGCCTGACTGCCCCGGACGCGGCCCAGGCCGGGATCGGGCGACCTGCCGCGATGGGCGGTGATGCCGCAACCGCGGCCCCGGCAGACATGGCGGCATGTGGCATTGTCCTGCGGCGGCACGCGTGCCAGCTTCCGCCGCATCATGCTCACCCGTCACGCCATCGCTGCCGCTGCTCTGCGTATCTCCGGCCGTGTCCGGCACACGCCCCTCCTCCACGTCCCGGGGGCTGAGTTTGGGGTGGCCTGCCCGGTGACGCTAAAATTGGAATTGTTGCAGCACGCGGGCAGTTTCAAGCCTCGCGGAGCGTTCAACCGGCTACTGTCCGCGCACGTTCCTGCCAGCGGTGTGATCGCTGCCTCCGGTGGCAATCACGGCGCCGCGGTTGCGTATGCCGCCCGCGCGCTGGGCGTGAAGGCGGAAATCTTCGTGCCTGCCCTGACGCCGGCCGCGAAAGTGGCGCGTATCGCGAGCTACGACGCCCAGGTCGTCCAGGGCGGCGAGACCTATGCCGAGGCACTGATCGCCTCTCGCACACGCCAGGCGCAGACCGGCGCGCTGGAGGTGCACGCCTATGACCATGCGGACGTGCTGGCCGGCCAGGGGACGGTCGGGCGGGAATTCGAGCAGGACGCGCCGGACCTGACCCACGTGCTGGTGGCGACCGGCGGCGGCGGGCTGATCGGCGGGATCGCCGCCTGGTACGCCGGCAGCGCCCAGGTCGTCAGCGTTGAGCCCGAAGGCTGCCCCGGCCTGCATGACGCCCTGCGCGCCGGCCACCCGGTGAGCGCGCCGGTTGGCGGCCTGGCGGCCGACAGCCTGGGCGCGCGGCAGGTCGGCGGCTTGATGTTCCCGGTGGCGCAGGCCTACGTGGCCGCGGCGGTGCTGGTGGCGGACTCGGCGATCGCCGCCGCACAGGCGCTGCTGTGGGACCGGTTCCGGCTGGTTGCCGAACCCGGCGGCGCCACCGCGCTGTCCGCGTTGCTGTCCGGCCGCTTCGTGCCGCCCGAAGGCGCGCGTGTCGGCGTCCTGGTCTGCGGCAGCAATACCGACCCCGCGAAAGTCGCTGGACCATGAGTGCCGCCGATAGGGCCGCGACCGACCTGGTGCTGCTCGACATCGATGCCCGCGGCGTCGCGACCGTCACGCTGAACCGGCCTGAGGTCGGCAATGCCTACAACGAGGACCTGCTGGCCGCACTGATTGCCGGCCTGCAGCGCCTCGCCCCCGATCCGACGGTGCGCTGCCTGGTGATCCGCGGCGCCGGCAAGCACTTCCAGGCCGGTGCCGATATAAGGTGGCTGGGCGAGGCAACGAACTACCCACCGGACCGCAACTTCGCCGCCTCAATGGCCACCACCCGTGCCATGCAGCTGCTGAACGAGTTTCCCAAGCCCACCATCGCCCTGGTGCACGGCGCCTGTTTCGGCGGCGGCTGCGGCATCGTCTGCTGCGTCGACGTGGCGCTGGCCACGCCCGCGGCCCTGTTCGGCATCACCGAGGTCCGGGTGGGCGTCGCGCCGACCCCGATCTCCACCTACATGGTCGACGCGATCGGACTGCGGCACACCCGCCGCTATGCGCTGACCGGCGAGCGCTTCGGCGCGGAGGAAGCCGCCCGCATCGGCCTGGTGCACGAGGTGGTGCCAGCCGACCGCCTGGAGGCGAAGCTCGCCGAGGTGTTGGACGCGATCTTCCTGGGCGGCCCCGAAGCGATCGCGCTGACCAAGCGCAGCTTCCTCGGCGCCAGCGGGAAGCTGCTGGACGAACGCCAGATGACGCTGCTGGCGCATGAGGGCTGGGTGCAGCGCGCCTCCCCCGAGGGCCATGAAGGCACCTCCGCATTCCGCGAAAAGCGCAAGCCGTCCTGGTACCGCCCGCCCGTCGCGTGATCCCCGAGCGTGCCCGCGGCCCAGCAACAGGGAAACATCCGATGCGCCTGATTTTCCTAACGATTACGGTGCTGTTTGGGTTGGCAGCGCCGGTGATGGCACAGGACAAAGTCCTGCATATCGGGCTGCGCGAGGACCCGGATCTGCTCGATCCGACCCTCGGCTCGTCCTATGTCGGACGCATCGTGTTCGCCGGGATGTGCGACAAGCTGTTCGATATCGACAGCAAGCTGAACGTCGTGCCGCAGCTCGCCACCGGCTACGAATGGGTCGATCCGACCCACCTGATGATCCACCTGCGCGACGGCGTCACGTTCCAGGACGGCGAGAAATTCGACGCGGAGGCGGTGAAGTTCAAGCTCACCCGCGACCTGACCGCCAAAGGCAGCATGCGGCGGGGCGAGGTCAGCGCGATCGACACGATCGAGGTGCTGGATCCGCTGACGGTGCGGCTGACGCTCAAGACGCCGGCCGCGCAGTTGCTGGCCCAGCTGACCGATCGCGCCGGGATCATGATCTCGCCCAAGGCAGCGGCAGCGGCCGGCGATCAGTTCGGCACCCACCCGGTCTGCGCCGGGCCGTTCAGCTTCGAGTCCCGGGTGGCGCAGGACCGGATCGTGCTGCGGCGCTTCCCCGGCTACTGGAACGCGGCACAGATCCATTTCGACCACGTGGTCTACCTGCCGAACCCGAACTCGGCGGTGCGGCTGGCCAACCTGCAGGCCGGCGCGCTCGACCTGGTGGAATACATCCTGCCGACCGACGTGGCGGCGGTACAGCATGACCCGAAACTGGCCGTTTCGGTGACCGACTCGCTGTCCTACACCGGCATCACGATCAACACCGGCAGCGGCCCCGCCGCCAACACCACGCTCGGGCAGAACGCCCTGGTCCGCCAGGCCTTCGAACTCGGCCTCGACCGTGAGGCGCTGATCCAGGTGGTCTATAACGGGATGTACGCGGCGACGGTGCAGGCCAATCCGGCCAGCTCGCCGTATTTCTTTGCCGATATCCAGCCGCCGGCGCGTGATCCGGCCAAGGCGCTGGCGCTGCTGAAGCAGGCGGGCGTCGCGACACCGGTGACAGTGACCCTGACGATCACCAACGGATCCGACATCCAGCAGGCCGGCGAGGTGATCCAGGCAATGGAGAAGGAGGCCGGCTTCGATGTGAAGCTGAAGACGATGGAGTTCGCGTCCTCGCTGCAGGCAGGCTACGCGGGAGATTTCCAGGCCTACCTGATCGCCTGGTCCGGCCGTGCCGATCCCGACGGTAACATGTGGCAGATGCTGCACAGCGGCGGGACGTTCAACTACGGCCATTATGCCAACGCCGATGTGGATGCGGCGCTGGATGGCGCGCGCACCGTGGCCGATGTCGCCGGCCGCCGCGCGTTCTACGCTCGCGTCTGGGCACAGGAGCGGGCGGACCTGCCGTTGGTCTATCTCTGGACCGCCAAGAACGTGGTCGGGCTGAAGAAGGCCCTGACCGGCTTCACGCCGGTGCCGGACGGCCTGATCCGGTTGCAAGGCGTCACACTGAACTAGCCGACGGCCTGCCCGGCATAGAGAGGGGAGTGGCATGCAGCGGCGAGCGGCCGCCGGCGGCCGTCCGGGATCGCTCCCGCTGCCGCAGCCAGCGCCTGCGCATTGGGCGGCCTGGCAGCCTGATGCTAAGATTCGGGCGGACCGGCCCAAGGCGCACGCCTCCCATGGTAATATTCCCAACTCTCGTCATCCTGCTTGCCGTGGCGGCCGTCCTTGCGACGCGCAGCTTCGGCATGAACCGCGAATACGAGCGTGCCGTGTTGTTCCGCCTGGGGCGCCTCGGCACCACCAAAGGGCCCGGCTGGTTCTGGCTGATCCCCTTCATCGACCGCGTCGTCAAAGTCGACCAGCGCACCGTGACCGTCGCGCTGGAGACACAGGAGATGGTGACCCGCGACGGGGTCGCGGTGAAGGTCAGTGCCGTGTTGTGGTTCCACGCCTCCAATCCGGTGACGGCGGTGGTCGCCGTGCAGCGGTGGTACGATGCGGTGGTGCAAGCGGCGGAGACCGGCATGCGCGATGCAATCGGGCAGAGCGACCTCGACCAATTGCTGAAGGAGCGAACCCAGGTCAATGCCAGGCTGATGGACATGCTCCGGCATACAGTCGATCGCTGGGGCATCACGGTGGATGCGGTGGAGATCAAGGATCTCGATATCCCGGAACAGATGCAGCGCGCGATCGCGCGCGAGGCCGAGGCGATTCGCGAGAAACGCGCGCGCGTCATCAAGGCGGAGGGCGAGCAGGATGCGGCACGCACGTTGGCCGCGGCAGCGTTGGCGATGAGCGCGGCGCCAGGCGCGCTGGAACTCCGACGGTTGCAGACGCTTACCGAGATCGGCGCCGAGAACAACAGCGTGGTGGTGACGATGGTTCCAACCGAGCTGCTGGAAGCCGCCAACCGTTTTGCGCGCGGCGGGTCCGACCCGACGAACTGAGCGGCCCGCTCGCCAGTTCTGCGGCCAGCCGCCGCGGGAGGCTCCGATGTTGAACCCCGCCGCACCGCTGACCCGCCTGCTGACCGCCCCGATGCGCCCCGGTTCGGTCGCCTGGATCGGGCTGCGGCGGGCACGGCGAGCCGCGCTGCAACCGGTTCCCGCCGCCTGGCTCGACTCGACCAACGGCATCGCCGGGGATCATTATAGCAACCGCAGCCAGCGCACCCGCCAGGTGACCCTGGTCCAGAGCGAACATCTGGAGGCGATTGCGAGCTACCTGGGCATGGCCTCGGTCGCGCCCGAACAGCTTCGGCGCAACATCGTCGTCGTGGGCATCAACCTGCTGGCGTTGCAGGGCGCACGGTTCAGACTGGGCAGCGCCGTGCTGGAGGCGACGGGCGCGTGCCACCCCTGTTCGCGCATGGAGGAGGCGTTCGGCCCTGGCGGCTACAATGCCGTCCGCGGCCACGGCGGCATCACCGCGCGAATCGTCTCCGGCGGCGAGATCCTCCTCGGCGATTCCGTCACGCGTGCAGATGCCGCCGAGGCAGCCCCGGAGATCTGAGGCACAGATCCACCGACCCTGGCGTAGCCTTGCCGGAAAGACTATTCGCCGGCCTGCCGCACGCGGAACATCGCCTCGTCGAACGCCCGCACCACCTGGGTATGCGTGGAATGGTCGTTCATCGTCTCGATGTCGGTGAAACCGCGCGACATGGCCACCGCCAGCAGGCTCGACACGGCGTCGCCATGCGGCACCGAGTTGTGCAGCAGGCGGGCCGCCCCGCGCAACGCACCCACCGCGCAACGCCGGCCATCGCGGGTTTCGTAGCGCCGCTGCACCCAGGCCTGCTCGTCCGCGATCAGGCTGCGCGCCAAAGCGAGGGTTTGCAGCGCATGGGCGGCCTCCCGGGTCGGCGCCTGCGGCAGCGGCAGGTCGAAGCCGCGCAGCCGGGCCGGCTGGAGAAGCCGGGCGACCGCGGCGACAACGCGTTGCCAAGGTCCATGATATCCGGGTTTCGGAGGGGTTCCGCCAGCCACAGGGGGGGCGGCTACGAACGCAGTACCGTCGAAGGGCATCGGCGACTCCTTCCTGTTCCAGGAAAACCCGAGGAATGAACACGGCCGAACGACAACCGTTCCCAGCTAACAAAACCTTGGGTAGCCCCAGCCCTCGGGCCGTCAGGCTTTCGGCAACCGGACGATGAACCGCGCGCCAAGCACCCGCCCGTCAGTGTCCCGCCTGTTCTCGGCGGAAATCCGTCCGCGCAATGCTTCGACGATCTGCCGGCTGATCGACAGGCCGAGACCGGAGTGTTGCCCAAAAGTCTCCCCCGTGGGGCGCTCGCTGTAGAATCTGTCGAACACATGTTCGAGATTGGCCTCCGGGATGCCGGGCCCCTCGTCCTCGACGCTGATCTCCACGAGCTCCCCGGCGTCGCGCGCGCGCACGATGATGCGTCCGAGCGGGGGGCTGAAGGAGTGGGCGTTGCCGATGAGGTTGCGCAGGACCTGCACCAGCCGGTCCTCCACGGCCCAGACCGGCAAGCCATTGGGCGGGGCGACGACCTCAAGCCGGGGATCGTGGTCCTCGTCGCGGGTGGCCTCGTCCAATTCCTGGAGAGTGCGCAGGATCGGCACCACGTCGATCCGCTCCGCCGTCACGCGCGACAGCTCCGCGTCCAGGCGGGAGGCATCGGATACGTCGCTGATCAGCCGGTCCAGACGCATCACGTCCTGGGTGATAATGGTCAGGAGCTGCTTCTGGCGCGCCGGGTCCTCGATGCGGCGCAGTGTCTCGATGGCGCTGCGGATGGAGGACAGCGGGTTCTTGATCTCGTGGGCAACGTCGGCGGCGAAGCGTTCGATCGCGTCCATCCGCGCCCAGAGGGCCTCGGCCGAGTCGGCGAGGGCGGTCGCCAGCGCGCCCACCTCGTCGCGGCGGGCGAGCAGTTTGGCGGGAACGGTGCCGGTGCGGCCCTGGCCTTCCCGCATCATCGCGGCGATCTGAGCGAGCCGCAGGATCGGGCTGGCGATGGTCAGCGACAGGTACCAGGACAGCAGCACGGTCACCGCCAGCGCCATGCCGAACAGGGCCAGGATCGACATCCGCACGGTGAACAGGCTGGTGTCGACCTCGCGCGCCTCGCGGGTCAGCAGGACGATGCCGACGGTGTGCCGGTCGCGCTCCACCGGTTCGGCGACGGTCACCAGCAGGCGGTTTTCCTTGGTGCGGCGGATATAGGGCGGCATCTCGCGGCTCTGGCCGGAGCTGTCGAGCCGCAACTCCTCCTTCACGTCCGGTTGCCAGTCAAGGCCGGCGCCACCGGGGGCGAGGTCGAGCAGCGAATGGGCTTGCTGGTGCGGCAGCCAGCTCAGCACCTTGTCATAGGCCCAGCCGATCATGCCGACGATCGGGCCATGGTCCAGCACCGGCGGCAGCGGTTCGGTTGCGATCGTGCCGCCAGGCCCTTCCCGCACCCGTGAATCGGCCACCAGCGTGCCGTCGGGGGCATAGAGCTTGGCCTCGGCGTCGGGGGTCGGGTCGGTCAGGCGGCGCAGCAGCGAGCGCGCGATCTCCGGCACCAGCTTCGGGTTGTCGGGATCGGTGCTGCGGACCGCGCTCTCCCCCATCGCGCCGGCGAACACGCGGGCCTGCTCGCGTAGCGCGCCGACCTGGGCTTCCAGCAGGCCGTTCTGGTACTGGTCGAGATACAGCAGCGCGACCACCAGCAGGGCCAGCGGCAGGGCGTTCACCAACAGGATGCGACGCAGCAGCGGCGAGACCCAGCGCGGCCGGAAGCGGCGCGGCTGGCTGGTCGCGGTCGATTCGATGCCGGTAAGACCGCCGCCGTCAGGCATTGGCCGGCCCCGGCTGGACGCTCATGTCAGTGCTCCTTGTAGCGGTAGCCGATGCCGTACAACGTCTCGATGTGGTTGAAAGTGTCGTCGACCGTGCGGAACTTCTTGCGGATGCGCTTGACGTGGCTGTCGATGGTGCGGTCGTCGACGTAGATGTTCTCGCCATAGGCCGCGTCAATCAGCTGGTCGCGGCTCTTGACCATGCCGGGACGGGCGGCGAGCGCCTTGACCAGCAGGAATTCCGTCACCGTGAGCTGGATGTCCTGGGCGTGCCAGGTGCATTGGTGCTTGGTCTCGTCCAGCACCAGCTCGCCCCGCGCCATCACCCCCGCCGGCGTCGCCCCCGACCCTTCCGCGCGGCTGGCCTCGTTGCGGCGCAACAGCGCGCGGATGCGCTCCAGCAGCAGGCGCTGGGAGAATGGTTTGGTGATGTAGTCGTCGGCCCCGAGCCGGAGGCCCATGAGCTCGTCGACCTCCTCGTCCTTGGAAGTGAGGAAGATCACCGGCATGGATGACCGCTGGCGCAGGCGCTGCAGCAGCTCCATGCCGTCCATGCGCGGCATCTTGATGTCGAGGACCGCGAGGTCGACCGGACGTGCGGTGATCCCCTGCAGCGCGCTTTCGCCGTCGGTGAAGGTGCGTACCTGGAAGCCTTCCTGCTCCAACGTCATGGAGACGCTGGTGAGGATGTTCCGGTCGTCGTCCACCAAGGCGATGGTCTGCTTCATGTGCGTGTCCTTCGGGGGTACGGTCATGCGGGGGGTTCCCTCGTGCGAACTTATGTACCGTTGCAGGCAATTGTGGCGTATTGCGGACGATAGGTGAACGGAAGATGGCGATGTCCGGGGACTCTGGCGAATCGGGGCGGTTTGGCAGCACGGCCGATCATTACCTGGCCGGGCGGCCGGCCTACGCCGACCTGCTGATCCGGCGAGTCGCCGCCCTTGCCGGCCTGGGGCGCGGCCATGACGTGCTGGACCTGGGCTGCGGTCCCGGCCAGCTCGCCCGCGCCTTCGCCCCGCTGGCGCGCACGGTGGTGGCGATGGACCCCGAACCTGAGATGCTGCGCGTGGCAACGGAGGCGTCCGCCGGCATCGGCACTATCCGCTTCGTGCACGGCGGGTCCGCGGATCTGGCGCCGGGATTGGGGCGATTCCACCTGGTGGTGATGGGTCGGTCGTTCCACTGGATGGACCGCGCCGCGACGTTGCGCGCGCTCGATGGCCTGATCGAGCCGGGCGGCGCCGTCGCCCTGTTCCACACGGAGCACGCCGAGCTGCTCGAGAACGCCTGGGTGGCCCGCTACAACGAGGTCCGGCGTCGCTATGCCGAAGACGATTCCAGGCAGCCGCACCGCCATGCGGGCTGGGTGCGGCATGAAGCGTTTCTGCTGGACTCGCCGTTCCGTTGCGTGGAAGCGTGCGCGGTCCTTGAGCGGCGGGCGGTGGCGCTGGATCGCCTGGTCGATCGGGCACTCTCGATGTCGAGCTCGTCGCGTGAGCGATTGGGGGCGAAGACTGCGGCGCTGGAACATGACATCGCCTTGCTGAGCCGCGAGATTGCGCCGGAGGGACAGCTGACCGAAGTGATCAGATCGAGCGCCCTGCTTGCTCGCCGGCCGCATGAGGAGGGATTGCCGTGACGGACGACCTGCCCGCCTGGCAGGCCCGCAAGCTGCTCCGGGCCGCGCGCGCCGGCACGCTGGCGAGTGCGGCGCAGGGCCAGCCGTTCGCCTCGCTGGTGACGCCGGCCACCGCGCCGGACCTGGCGCTGCTGCTGCTGCTCTCGGAGCTTTCCGAACACACTCGCCACCTGCGCGCCGATCCGCGCTGCTCGATCCTGGTGGTCGGGATGGCCGAGGGGCCGAATCCGCAGACCGCGCCGCGCATTACCGTGACGGGGATGGCCGAGGTGGTGTCCGATGCAGCCCTGAAGGCGCGCTATCTGGCGGTGCATCCCTATGCCGCGCTGTACGCCGATTTCGGGGATTTCGCGTTGTGGCGGGTGCGACCGGTCGCCGGGCTGATGGTCGGCGGCTTCGCGCGTGCCAACCGCTTGCGGGCGACCGACCTGACGCCCGATCCGGCCGCGGTGGCTGCGGTCGAAGCCTCCGCCGAGGACCTCATGACCCATTGCAACCGCGACCATGCGGACGCGATGGCGGCGCTGGCCGGCGCGCCGGGGGCCTGGCGGATGGTGGCCGTGGATGTCGATGGCTGCGACCTGGGGCAGGAGGAGCGGGTGGTCCGCGTCGCATGGTCCGCACCGGTGGCGGATGCCTTGGGGATCCGGACAGAGCTGGTGGCGTTGACGAAACAGGCGCGGGCCGCAGCGGGCGGCTGACGGAGCCGGCCGCTACGACGCGCGGCGCGCCCGCAGCGCCGCGGCCAGGGTGCCGTCGTCCAGCACGTCC
>JARLIJ010000374.1 GCA_031291795.1 Acetobacteraceae bacterium
AGCGTCGGGTCGTTGCGCGGCACGAGGGGGGAGCTCTCGACCACCTGGTGGCCGTTCCGAGCGAAGTAGTCGAGGAACGTGGCGCGGATGTCGTTGCTGCTGGCCATGGGCGGGCGATCTGGTTCCAAATGCATGAACGGGAGCAAGGAAGTAGCCCACCGCCAGGGGTCTGTCACTGCCCGCCTTGGTTGGCCGCCCCCGATCCCTGCCCGGCACCGTAGGCGTGTTACGCATCCCCCCTCCCATGCGGGGATTGCGCGGCGATGTCAGGGAGGGGCCGGCCTGTGCCGCTCAGCCCCAGACCATTGGTGCATGTGCCATGTCGTCAACACCTTGGCGCATCCGACCCAGATGTTGCAGACGAAAAGCCAACACGGAACAGATGCAATATACTACCATGGTATAAATGTACTACATAAAATGCCCATGCATATTATATTATACAACCCTCGCTACGAGGCAATACTATATGTGAATTATTACTGTTTTTATTTACGCATACTCTTTCTTGCAGCGAGGACTGCGCGCACAAAGGGCGCTACATTCGGGTGGCCCCTACCGTCCACCCAGGAATTTCACCGCCGTACCATGCCACGGAATATACCGAGGCCGGCTGCCGGTTCGAAATGCTTTGCCTGCGGCAGCCGAGGCACCCCGCGCCTCTGCCATGGACAAAGCCCCTCGCTCCAGAAACCAGGGGCGACGCCGCGCATGGCGGGGCGATCCGGCAGCGACCGCCACGCCATATCGGATCAGGGGAGACGTCGGATGGCCCCTCCCCCCGTGCTTACCCAGGCAAACGCATGGCTGAACCGGCCCGCTCTCACTCCGCGGCTTCGGCCTCGGCATCGTCATCCGGGGCGGCCAGCATCGTGTTCGCAACCACACCAGACTGCTCGCGCACCTTGGCTTCAATCGCCGCCGCGATTTCCGGCCGGTCGCGCAAGAACTGCTTTGCGTTCTCCCGTCCCTGCCCGATCCTCTGGCTGTCGTAGCTGAACCACGCCCCCGATTTCTCGACGCTCCCAGCCTTCACCCCGAGGTCGATCAGCTCGCCCACCTTGCTGATGCCTTCGCCGTACATGATGTCGAACTCCACCTGGCGGAACGGCGGCGCCAGCTTGTTCTTCACCACTTTGACGCGGGTCTGGTTCCCGACGATCTCGTCCCGCTCCTTGATCTGCCCGATCCTGCGGATCTCCAGTCGGAGCGACGCGTAGAACTTCAGCGCATTGCCGCCGGTCGTGGTTTCGGGATTCCCGAACATCACGCCGATCTTCATGCGGATCTGGTTAAGGAAGATCAGCATGCAGTTGCTGCGCGATACGCTGCCGGTGATCTTCCGCAGAGCCTGGCTCATGAGACGCGCGTGCAGGCCCATGTGGCTGTCGCCCATTTCGCCTTCCAGTTCGGCGCGCGGCACCAGCGCGGCGACGCTATCGACCACCAGCACATCGATCGCGCCGGAGCGCACCAGCGTGTCGGCAATCTCCAGCGCCTGCTCCCCGGCATCCGGCTGGCTGATCAGCAGGTTGTCGACATCGACCCCCAGCTTGCGCGCATAAGTCGGGTCAAGAGCATGCTCCGCATCGATAAAGGCACAGGTGCCGCCACGCTTTTGCGCCTCGGCGATGGCATGCAGGGCCAGCGTCGTCTTGCCGGAACTCTCCGGGCCGTAGATCTCGATGATCCGGCCCCGCGGCAAGCCGCCGATGCCTACCGCCAGATCCAGTCCGAGCGAGCCTGAGGGGATCACCTCGATCTGCTCATCGCCGGCTCGGGCCCCCATCCGCATGATGGAGCCTTTGCCAAACGCCCGCTCGATCTGGGCCATCGCTGCATCCAGCGCCTTGTTCTTTTCCATCACGTGCCCCTCATTGCAGCGTTACAACCTAACGTCCCCGTGAAGACCAAGAATCTCGCGCATAGATTGCGCACATATATAAGTCACACGCAACACGACAGAAGCTGCCCGATTCTCTTATCCAAGCCCCACCAATGTTTTCCTTATGTTCTTATGCGGCGCGTCACGCAAGAACTATAAGAGAACAAAATTGGCGACATCCCTGGCCAAAGGCCGCCTCCGATGCGGCATGCAGTGACCATCAGGGACACGGCAAACACACGGACTGTCTCAGCACACGACCCGTTGGGCGAAAGATCGCCCTTCGACGACGATTCGGATAGCCTGCCGGTCAAAATATCACCGAGCTCCGTCGGATCGCCATCACGGCGTCATCACCGCCGGCGCCCACGTCGCAGCCCCCAGACATAGGCGATGATCTCGGCCACCGCCTGATAATGCGCCTGCGGGATGTCGGTATCCACCTCAACCCGATAGAGTGCCCGGGCGAGCGGCGGATTGGCGACCAGGGGAACGCCGTGCTCCTTCGCGACGTCGCGGATCCGGGCTGCGACGAGATCGGCCCCCTTTGCCACCACACGGGGTGCCGCGTTCCTGGCGCGATCATAGGCCAGCGCGACCGCGTAATGAGTCGGGTTGGTGATGATGACGGTCGCCTTCGGCACGGCCGCCAGCATGCGCTTTCTGGCGCGCTGCATGCGGATCTGGCGGATTCTCGCCTTGATCTTGGGATCGCCCTCGGTCTCCTTCATCTCCTCGCGAATGTCCTGCCGGCTCATGCGCAACTGGCGGGCCTGGCGGAAGCGCACCCAGAACAGGTCGAACCCGGCAATCGCCGTCTGCAGGATGAGGACCGCCGTGAAGATCCGGAACACCGGCGGCAGGATGCTCCCCAGCAGAAGCTGGGGCTTCTGGAACGCCAGCCGGATGGTGGCCGGGAGGATGCCGGCCACGACGTGCCAGACAACGAGCGAGACGATTGCGAGTTTGGCCAGCGACTTTGCTGCCTCCACGACGCTCTCGCCGCTCAGCAGGCGGCCCAATCCTGCCCGTGGGTCGATACGGGCCAGGTCCACCCTGATATTGGTCGGATTGAACAGGAATCCGGTCTGCAACAGGATTGCCCCCGCCCCTCCGACCAGGACCGCCAGGATGATCGGCGCAGCCGCAAAGGCGATGGCCTGCCAGGTCAGGGTGAACGCCAATGGGCCGACCAGACGGACAGCATCGGCATGCGCCAGGAATACGCTCAGGCGGAGCGGCAGGTCCTGCGCGGCGGTCTGGCCGAACGTGAGACACGCAAGAAGCGCGGCAGCGAGACCAGCGAGCGTGGCAAGCTCGCGGGAGACGGCCACCTGTCCCTGCTCGCGCGCCCGCTGCAGTCGCCGCGGGGTAGCCGCTTCCGTGCGGTCTTCCTGGTTCGCGGCGTCCTCAGCCATCGATCACGGCCCTGCCGTTGCGGAGCACTCGGAGACATTCGCGGTGGACGGCGTTGCCGGCCGATTTCCCCCGCGCGCGCCGCAGCAGCAACACCATCATCCCGCGCCGAACGCAGCAGCCAGGCCAACCCGCACAGCCTCCCGCCACGCCGTGAGCATCGTGCCGACGCTCACCGCCAGCAGCAGGGTCCCCCCGAGGATCTGGCCTGGCATGGAGACGAAGTAGATCTGCATCCGCGGCACCAGCCGCGCGGTAAGGCCGATCGCGACATGCCAGACGATCGAGGCGAGCACGAAGGGGGAAGCGAGCTGGAGTGCCAGCGAGAACGTTTCCGCGACCACACCGACGCTTGTCTGCGTACCGGCGGCAGCCGGAAGCAGGCTGCCAGGCGGCACAACCCGATAGAGGCTGTCCAAGGCCCGCAGCGGCATCTGATAGAGGCCCGACGTCAGCACGATCAGCGGTGCCGCCAGATCGAACAGGCGCGCGAGGGCGGTCGATTGCGGGCCGAGTTCCGCATCGGGTTGCAGCACGCTGGATATGCCCAACAGATAGGCGATGAATTGCGCCGACACGGCCAGCGTCTGCACCCAGACACGGGCGATCCAGCCGAACCACAGGCCCGTGACGACCTCGGCCATGACGGCAGCACCTGCCGCCATGCCTGAATCCGGCACCGGCGGCACCGACGGCCTGACCCCAGGCAGGACCAGGAGAGCAATGCAGAACGCCAGGCCCGCACGGACCATGGAGGGTGCGACGGCCTCCCCGATGCCCGGCAACAAGGCCATCGCCGCGCCGGTGCGCGCGAGGACGAGCATGAAGGCAAAGCACAGCTGCACGAGATCGGTCGATGACAGCCCCAGTGCGGCGAAGTCCTCCGCGCTCATGAACTCCCTGCCGCGATCAGACGGTCGAACAGGACCAGGCTATATTGCGACAGCGTGGCGAACATGAACGGGCCGAGCAGAATAAGCGCCACGCCGATCGCGATCACTTTGGGGACGAAGGAGAGCGTTGCCTCGTTGATCTGGGTGATCGCCTGCAGCAGCGATATGAGCAAGCCGACCACGAGGGCGACCAGCAGCAACGGCCCCCCCAGCTTGAGCATGACGAACATGCCATCGCGGATCAGGCCTGCGATATCGAGCTCGGTCATCGTCCTCCGGTGGCCATGCCGGCACGGCATGTGCGAAGCCAGGCGTCAGATCGGCATTTTCATGATGTCCTGGTAAGCCTGCACCACGCGATCGCGGATCGCCGTCGCGGTCTGCAGCGTGAGTTCGGCACGCGACAGGGCGGTCACCACCTCCGTCAGGTTGCCGGCACCGGAGATCGCCTGCACCGCCTGCGTATCGGCGACGTGCCCGGTGTCGACCGCGCTCTCGAGGGCGCGTTGCAGTGCACTTCCGAAGCTCCCGCTGCCGGCTCCCGTGTCGCCTCGATCGACCTTCGCGTAGGCATCGGCCGCCCCCGAAGGGGTAATGACCATCGTTGGGATGGTACTCATTTCAGCATGTCGATCGTGCGGTTCAGCATGCTTCGCGTCGCCTGCATTACCGAGAGGTTGGCGCTGTAGGATCGCTCCGCTTCGCGCATGTCCATGATCTCGATGAAGCTGTTGACGTTGGACGTCTTGACGTAGCCCTGCGGGTTCGCCGCCGGATTGGCCGGGTCGTAGCGTTGTGGAAGATCGCTGTTGTCGTGGCCGATCTTGCTCACGCGGACCGTCTCGGTGCCGAGCGAGGAATCCATCCGGCTTTCGAAGCTGATGGTCTTGCGACGATAGGCATCGGCACCGGGCGTCGAGCCCGTGGTGTCCTGGTTGGCCAGGTTCTCCGCGATGACGCGCAAGCGCGTCGTCTGCACGTCCATGCCGCTGGCGGAAACGCTGAGGGCCTTGGTCAGATCCACGCGCGCCTCCCTACTGCGACCGTCCCAGCGCCGTGTTGAACATGCCTATGTATTGCTTGTACACCGCGGTCGTCAGGGACTGGATGGTTTCGGTGTCCGCCACCTTGGTCAGTTCCTTGTCCAAGGCGACAGTGTTTCCGTCCGGTGCCCGGGCCGTGGGACGGTTCTGCATCTGCGACTGTGCGGACGTATCCACAGTGCCGCTCATGTGGCCGGGTTGCGTTCGAACGGGTGCGACGGTGCCTATGCGCGCAAGGGTCTGCGCGAACGGTGCCAAATCCTGCGGATGGAAGGACGGGGTCGTGGCGTTTGCAACATTGCGCGCCAGCAAAGCCTGCCGTCGCTCGGTCCATGCGAGGCGTCGCTCAGCAAGATCAAACACGGCAATCCGGGTCGGGTCCATACCGAGACACTAGGCGCCGCACCATGAAGAAGTCGTTAACGGCACTGCTTACGGTTGAGTAATCGATGGCGCCTCTACTGGACCCATGGCTGCCGACAGTCAGCATGCTCCGCAGGACGCACTCCTCTCGTTTCTGGAGGATATGAGCAACACGATGGTCATCGTACATCGCCTCATCGACGACGGCCGGACGGTCGACCTGACCGGCCTGGATGCGCAGATCGGGCTCCTTTGTGCCAAGGCGCTCGACCTTCCCGCAGAACAAGGACGTTTTGTTCGCCCCGCGCTCATCAGCCTGCTTCGCAAGGTCGACTCTGTATCGACTGCCCTCGCGGCCCATGGCCCTGCGCCGTGACGATCCATTTTGTACCGCCCGGCAAAAGGCCGTGACATGCTGCCCGACCTCACGGCGACCTTGAGTGCACTCGCTGCGCTCATCGCTGTTCTCGCCTTGATCGCCGGCGCGGCACGCCTCGCCCGATACGGCGGCCTTGCCCCCAAACGGCCGGTAGGCGGGCGCACGCTGGCGATCGAGGAGACGCTCGCCCTGGATGCGCGACGCCGACTCCTGCTTGTTCGCTGCCCACACGGCCACGTCCTGCTGCTGACAGGCGGAGCACAGGACCTCGTCGTCGGATGGCTCCGTCAAGACAAGGCCGATCCGTGAGGCACGTGTCACGCGTCGCCGCGGCCATCGCGCTGGTCCTGCTGACGTCCGCAGCGCACGCCCAATCCGTCAATATCGACCTGGGCGCCGCCGGCCAGGCCGGGGCGACCGGCCGACTCGTTCAGCTCACCGCGCTGATCACGGTGCTGTCGATCGCGCCGAGCCTGCTGGTGATGATCACCGCCTTCACCCGCATCATCATCGTATTGTCGCTGCTGCGAAGCGCCCTGAGCACGCAGGGCACGCCGCCGAACATGGTGCTGATCGGACTGGCGCTGCTGCTGACGTTTTTCGTCATGCAGCCGGTGTTCGACGAATCCTGGAGCACCGGCCTGCAACCGATGATCGCGGGTACTGTGGGAGAGATCGAAGGACTGCGGCTTGCGGTGGTGCCGTTCCACCGCTTCATGGTGGCGAACCTGCGGCCGCCGGACCTGACCTTCTTCCTCGATCTGGGGCATCTGCCGATGCCGTCGAGCCCGGATGATGCGCCCTGGCGGGCGGTGGTGCCTGCCTTCGTGGTGGGGGAGTTCCGGCGGGCGTTCGAGATGGGCTTTCTGTTGTTCCTGCCGTTCCTCGTCCTGGACATGGTCGTGGCCAGCGTCCTGATGAGCCTGGGCATGATGATGCTGCCACCCAGCGTCGTCTCGCTGCCCTTCAAGCTGATTTTCTTCGTGCTGGTGGACGGTTGGCGCCTGGTGGCAGGCAGCCTGGTGCAGAGCTTCTCGATCCACTGAGAGGCATGCACACACAACAAACGCGTTTGCCCGGCGCCGGCATGACATATGCCATGCCCTGGCGCCGGTACGAAACGCAGGCAGCCGTATGAAGGATTAGCCTTCTGCGGGGCCCATCGACTTGATAAGGTCGAAGACGCGCTTGCGGAGCGCTGGATCCGTGATGCGGTAATACGCCCGGACGAGTTCCAGGGTCTCCCGCCGGTTCAAGGTATCGTCCCCAAAGCCATCGCCGCCCTCGGTCAGTCCGGAGGACCGACGGCCGGCCTGGCCGCCGAACGTGTTGGCAACGCTGTCCGGCAGATCGTCGAAGAAGAAGCTGATCGGAACATCCAAGACCCTGGACAGATCGAACAGGCGCGATGCGCCGACGCGGTTGACGCCCCGCTCATATTTCTGGACCTGCTGGAACGTCAGGCCAAGCGCCTCTCCCAGCCTTTCCTGCGACATGCCGAGCAAAGTCCGCCGGAGCCGTATCCTCGACCCGACATGGACATCAATGGGACTGGGACGACCCTCGCGTTCGCTTCCGGCCACCTGTTCGGCCCGTGCCATACGCGCGTCCCCTTTCCCTTCCTCAAGCATGGGCGCTCCCGAATGCCATACTACGCCTGCTTGACGGGCAGGCCCCCTCGCTATCGTTAGCAAGGCTTTAACGTCACAACCAAGAATTGTCAACATCGACATCAAATTCAGGTACGAAGTTTCTCTCTTTGAGAGTCGTCTCATATATTCGTCAGAATTCGCTCCAGATTTCAACCCCGCCGGGAAACGGCGCCGCGCCACAAACCACAGCCGAGAGAAGCGGCCGAAAGCACGATTGGAACCAGCAAGCCGAATCGCGCGAACAGCGTCGGTGCCATCCCAGCCGGCAGCGCCGCTGTCACCACCCCCGTCCTGCCGAGTTCGAGCCGGGCCGTCTCATGGCCGCGTGCATCGAACACCGCACTGATACCGGTATTGGCGGCCCGGACAAGGGGCAGCCCCTCCTCCACCGCACGCATCCGTGCGGCGGCGAGATGCTGCCGCGGTCCGCTCGAGTCGCCAAACCAGGCATCGTTGGTGATGTTCACCAGCCACGCCGGCCGGCTGCCGGCCTTGACGATCTCCCCCGAAAAGATCGCCTCGTAGCAGATCAGAGCGCCAAACGGCGGCAATCCAGGCATTTCCGACACGTCGGGACCCGGGCCGGCGGCAAAACCGCCACCGGGGACGACCTGGATCCCGAGCGGCAGCCAGTCGGGTTGGTACTCGCCGAACGGCACCAGGTGCGCCTTGTCGTAGACCGCCGCGATGGCGCCATCCCCCACCAGGCCGAACAGGCTGTTGCGGGGACGGTCCGCGGCGTCGAAGCGGACCGCGCCGATCAACGACGGCGCCCCGTGCGAGGCGGACTGGATCGCCTGTCGGGCCGTCGGGTCGGCATCGATCAGGAATGGGCTGGCGGTCTCCGGCCAGACGACGACCGACGGCGCCCCCGCCGGCAAGGCGTCAACCGCTTGCGCCGTCAATTCGAGATAGCGTTCGAAGATCCCCTGCCGGCGCGCCTGGTCCCATTTGGCCCCCTGCGGGACATTGCCCTGCACGAGGATAACGGTCAGTGGCACCTGCCCCGGCAAAGGTTCGGCAAGCCGCGCAGCACCGATCCCGCCCCACAACACGATCGTCCCGCACAGCACCAGCCAGCCGCTTCGCCCGCGTGACGGCGCGGCGGCGAGCAGTATGGTCGCCAGCGTCAGGCCATGGATGCCGATCCAGGCCGCCGGCTGGATGAAGATATCCCCCAGTTGCCCCGGCAACTCCCACACGCTGCCGAGCGGGTTCCAGGGAAAGCCGGTGCCGACGAATTGCCGGGCGAGATCGGCAAGCACCCAGGCCCCGGCCAGCGCGAGGACCCGCGGCCATCCCCGGCCCGCCAGGCGCGCGACCGCCGCCGTCACCGCGACGAAAACGGCCAACACCGCGGCCAAAGCCGGCACGGCCAGCGGGACCAGCCACCAGAAGCGCGCGGCCTCGACCAGGATGGCGTCGGTAATCCAATAGAGACCAACAAGATGCAGGCCGAAGCCGAACCACCATCCCCGCCGCGCCGCCACCATGAAACCGGCCGACGCATCGATCAGCGCCAGGAATCCCGGGATCACCACGAACAGGACGGGAAGCAGATAGTAGGGCGGCAGCGCCAGCGCGCAGACGACACCGCCCGCCAACGCGGTCAGGTCGGCGCGCAAACCCTGCACGCGCGTCAGGCGATCCGAAACCCGGGCCGACGCGCGCAACACCAGGGCGCTGGCACTACTCGAGCGCGTCGCGGAGCTGGCGTTCATAATGGCGATAGTATTTGTCCGTCACGAGGTCGGTTTTGACGACGACGGCGACATCGGTCGTGTTGAACTGCGCGTCGATCACCGCGCCGTCGCCGACAAAGCCGCCAAGCCGCAGATACCCTTTGATGAGCGGGGGCAACAACCCGAGCGCCCGGCGCGGGTCGATCGCCTCCGGGTCGATCCGGCGCATTTCGATATAGCGGTGCGGCAGGGCACGCGGGCGAATGGCCGGGGGCGCCAGGTGGTTGTAATAGAGATAGGACAACTCGAGCGCGATCGCATCCGGATCGATCCCCGGCAGGCTCGCGCAGCCGAACATCAGGTCGATCCGGTGGTGGAAGATATAGGCGGCGATGCCACGCCACAGCATTTGCATGGCAGCGCGGCCACGATAGCCGGCATCGACGCAGGATCGCCCGAGTTCCAGGATACGGCCCTGGAAATGCTCCAGATTGCTGATGTCGTACTCATCGGCCGAATAGAAGCCCCCGAGCTTGGCGGCGGCATCGGCTTGCACCAGGCGGTAGGTCGCGACGATGCTGTCCGGCCCGGAACCGATCGCATGATCGACCACGATCAGATGGTCGGCGACGGCGTCGAACGCGTCCTGGTCCCGCGCGGATGCCGCAGCCTCGGCCGAGGGGCTGGCGCCCATCTCCTGGTAGAAGACACGGTATCGCAAGGCCTGGACGGCGTCGATTTCCTGGGCACCGATCGCCAGGCGGACCCCGAGAGTGCCGGCGCGGATCTCCGGGAACGGCGAACGCCATTCGGAGACGCCGGCGATCGGGGCGTTCGCGGTCACCGTGACACCCGCACCGTACCGGGCTTGGCCGCACCCCGCGGCCGGCTGTCGGCATTGTCTTTGGCAGAACCGTCGGCACCCGTCGCAGCTTCGTCGAGACGGCGGCCGAACAGCTCCAGACGCAGCGACACCAGGCTGAACCCCAGACGCCGCGCGATCGATTGCATCAGACGCTCATGCTCCGAATCCTGGAACTCGATGACACGGCCGGTTTCGACGTCGATCAGATGGTGATGATGGCCGTGTTCGGTCGGCTCGTAGCGCGCCCGCCCGCCGCCGAAGTCCCGGCGCTCGAGGATGCCCTTCTCCTCCAGCAGGCGTACCGTCCGATAGACCGTGGCAATTGATATACGCGAGTCGAGCGCGGCGGCCCGGTGGTAAAGCTCTTCGACATCCGGATGGTCGCTGGCCTCGGAAAGCACCCGCGCGACAACGCGGCGTTGGCCGGTCATCTTCAGGCCGCGATCAACACATAGTCGCTCGATACGCGATTCCATCCGGCTTTCCTGCAACAGCCACCAACCGCTCTTCTGAGACTTCACATAGGACACAATCGCCTATCCGGGGCAATACGCCGAGCCTACGGCGTGTCGCAAGGACATCGGCGCGACGACCGCGACCGATCGTCATGCGCATATATGAGGTCACACGCGCGTCTGGGGAGACCTTCCCCGAAACCGACCCCGCCCATCGAGACCCGCATCGCCAACTTCACGCAGTCGTCATAGAGCAGCCATAACCACCATGACACCGCCCCGCCCATCCAGAGGCGAAGCGGCGAGCACGACGATGCGTCGAAGCAGCCCGCCGCCAATGTCGCGCCCAGCAGTTCGCTGCCCGGCTGGAGTGGACGTCAGGGGATCAGCCGGCCACTGAAAACAAGGGCCTGGTGTCCCGATTCCGACGCTCGCGCGTGACTGCGAACTTCGGAATCGGGACACTAGGCCCGCACAGCCTCCCGCGGCCGCGTTCCCAACCCGATCTTTTTCGCCAGTGCGGAACGATGCTTGGCGTAAGTCGGAGCCACCATCGGGTAGTCGGATGCCAGACCCCAGCGTTCGCGATACTGCTCGGGGGTCAGGTTATAGGCTGTCTTGAGATGCCGCTTAAGCATCTTGAGTTTCTTCCCGTCCTCCAGGCAGACAATATAGTCTGCAAAGATCGATTTCTTCACCGGGACGGCCGGGGGTTGCCGCTCCGGCTGAACAACGGCCTGGCCAACCCCGACGAGGGAGCGGTAGACCACCTGAATGAATGAAGGCAACATATCCACCGCCACGAAGTTGTTCGCGACATGGGCTGAGACTATCTGTGCGGTCAGTCCCAGCACATTGCTGGCGGGTAACTGTTCGGCCATTGCAAGCCCTTTCGAAGCAGACGGCTTGGAATAATATACCGTTGGCCGCAGCCGTTTCGCAATGGTTATTTGGATAAACAAGAAGCCGGACAGTATCATGCCACAGATAGAAGATGCGGATCAGACTCTCGATATTACCGGCGAGGTATGCCCAATGACATTCGTTCGGACACGACTTGCACTGGATCGGATGGCGGCCGGGCAGCGCCTCCTGGTCCGGCTGCGTGGCGCAGAGCCGGCACGCAACGTGCCGCGGTCGGCGATGGAACAGGGTCATGAGGTCCTGTCGACCACCACCGATGCGGACGGGTCCGTGCTGCTGCTGATCCGGCGCGGCGGTCCGGTCAGGGCGCCGGCGCCGGCAGGCTCGCCCTCATGACCTGTGCATCCGATCCGTCTTCATAATAACGCCGCCGCGTGCCGACCGGCACGAACCCCGTCGCCGCATACAACGCGCGGGCGGCGTGGTTTCGCACCCCAACCTCGAGAAACAGGCTGACCGCCCCGGCCTGGCCAAGTCCCGCCATCGCTGCGGCCAGCAGGGCACGGCCGACACCCTCACGGCGCGCCTGCGGGACGACAGCCAGGGTCAGGATCTCCGCCTCGTCGGCCGCCACCCGCGCCATAATCATCCCGTCGGCCGCGTGCACCAGGGCGAACCCACCCGGCGACAGCAACTGCATCCCGATCGCGTCCACCGACCACGCCTCGGCCGGCCCGAATGCCGCCCGGTGGATTGCTGTCAGCAAAGCCGCATCGACGATCGAGGCGACCCGCACGCGCGAACTCACGGGACCGGCGCCGTTCTGAGGCCCCCCGCCTGCACGCGTACCGCCGGAGCGTCGATGTAGAGCGGCCGCACCAGACCCGGTTCGCCACCGTCCCGCAACAGCGCCTTCCCCGCCATTGCAACGTCGAAGGGAGTCGGCACGCGTCGATCGGTCAGCAGCACGTCGTGACCCTGCGCCGCCAGCCGGGCCGCCACTTCGATCGCGGCATCGCCGCTGATCGCGACCGGACCCGCCGGCTGCGGCAAAGCCTGGAGCGAGACCGTCGCGACCTGTCCGTCGCGCTCGAGGAAGATCTGGCCCCGCCGGTTGTCGACCACCGACCATAACGCCCGCTGCGGGCCCGGCCGTGCGGCGACTGCCAGGGCCTGCCCCACCGTCACGCCGACGACCGGGATACCCAGCCCGACAGCAAGGCCGTGCGCAAAAGCCAGCCCGCTCCGAATTCCGGTGAAGCTGCCCGGCCCGATCGTCACCGCAATCAGGTCGAGTTCGCTCGGCACCATCGATGCGGCATCGAACGCCGCCTGCACGACAGCCGGCAGGGCAGCCGGCTGGCCTTGCCGAATGGCGACGGTGCAGCTGCCCCGCAGCATTCCGTCATCGACAACGGCCGCGGAACAGTGCCCAAGGGCGGCATCGAGGCCGAGCACCCGCATTCATCGAGACTCCGGCCGCGCGCCGGACGTTGCGCCGGACGTCGCCGCGTGCGCGATCAAGCCAGGACGGCAGCCTCGTCGAACGGCAGCCGCGGCGAGCGGTCGAACACGCCGCTGGGATCGCCGTAGCCGATGTTCACGAGGAAATTCGACCGCCAGCCGCGATCCGCCAGGAAAGCCTCATCGACCTTGGCGTTGTCGAAGCCGGACATCGCTCCGGTGTCGAGCCCAAGCGCGCGCGCCGCCAGGATCAGGTAGGCGCCCTGCAGCGTGCCGTTGCGGAACGCCGTCGTGGCCGCCAGGGAATCGTTGCTGGTGAACCAGGACTTGGCATCCGGGTTGTGCGGGAACAGCGTCGGCAGCTTCTCGTGGAACTTCGGATCGTAGGCCACGATCACCGTCACCGGTGCGCTCATGGTCTTTTCCATGTTCCCCGAGGACAGCGCCGGTGCCAGGCGCTCCTTGCCTTCCTTGGTGCGGATGAACACGAACCGCGCGGGCGAGCTGTTGGCCGAAGTCGGCCCGAACTTCAGGGTGTCGTACAGCTCGTGCAGCGTCTCATCGGAAACCGGGCGGTCCAGCCACTTGTTGTGCGTCCGCGCTTCCCGAAACAACAAATCCAGCCCTGCGGCTTCTATCGTCATGCGACTTTATCCCCGTCCCTTCGGCGCCGCGTTCCGGCGACGCGCGGTGAAACCAAAACCAGCCTTCGTTGGAAGGGACGCGTCCTCCTCAGAGTTCGACCTGCTCGACGGCCACGACCTCGGGGACGTAATGCCGCAGCATGTTCTCGATGCCGTGCTTCAACGTTGCACGGGACGACGGGCAGCCCGAGCATGCACCTTGCATGTGCAGGCGGACAATCCCATCGCGGTAGCCGCGGAAAACGATGTCGCCACCGTCGCCCGCAACCGCCGGACGCACGCGTGTGTCCAGCAGTTCCTTGATCTGATCGACCACTTCCTGGTCGGCGGGATCGACGTCCTCATCGACCAGGTCGTCCGACGAGCCGGCGTCCACCACCGCGCGGCCAGCGACGAAATGGTCCATGATCGCGCCCAGGACCTGCGGCTTCAGGGTCGCCCAGGCGACCGCGTCGGACTTCGTGACAGTGACGAAATCGCCGCCCAGGAAGACCCGCGTGACGCCGGGCAGGTCGAACAACGCGATGGCGAGCGGGCTGCGTCCCGCGCTGCCCGCCGAGGCGAAGTCGGCCGTCGTGAGGCCCATGACCTCCCGCCCGGGGAGGAACTTCAGCGTCGCGGGATTCGGGGTGCCTTCGGTTTCGATGAACATGAATGCCCGCCTGGCCATACGGCCGTTGGAAAAATGGACCGCAATGGTCCGGAACCAGACCGGTAGATTGTCCAATTCCGCTCCCATGACAAGGGGCGCGGCTGCGGCCCTTTTCCATGCCGGGCGCATGTCGCACCGCGACGCAGGCGCCGCTTCGCGCTCCGGCGCCCGGATCGGCTCTTGCCGCCCGCTCCGGGGAGAGGGAAAAGCGTGGCATGGGTCTCTCCGCCAAGCCATCCGCAAGCGCGCGCAAACCACGAGCGATGCCGCTGGCGGACGTGCGGGCATTCCTGGAGGCCCTCGCCAAGGCGAATCCGACGCCGCGCACCGAACTGGAATACGCCGATCCCTACACCCTGCTGGTCGCGGTGGTGCTGTCGGCCCAGGCAACCGACGTATCGGTGAACCGTGCGACCGAAACGCTGTTCAAAGAGGCTGCAACGCCCGCGGCGATGGTCCGACTCGGCGTCGACGGCGTGGCGCGGCACATCCGCTCGATCGGCCTGTGGCAGGGCAAGGCACGCAACGTCGTGGCGCTCTCGCAGCTTCTCCTGGACCGCCACGACGGGCAGGTCCCGGCGGAGCGGGAAGCGCTGGAGGCATTGCCGGGCGTCGGCCGCAAGACCGCCAACGTCATGCTGAACGTCGCGTTCGACGAACCGACCATGGCCGTCGACACCCACATCTTCCGGCTGGGCAACCGGACCGGCCTCGCCCCAGGTGCGACGCCGCGCGCCGTGGAGGATGCCCTGCTCCGTCGCATCCCCCGCGCCATGCTGCGCGACGCGCATCACTGGCTGATCCTGCATGGCCGCTACGTCTGCAAGGCAAGGCGGCCGGAATGCTGGCGCTGCGTCGCCATGCCGTGGTGCCGGTATCCCGACAAGGTTGCCTCCCCCGCCGGCGCCCTGCCGCCGGAGGAAGCCGTTCAGGCCACCTGACGCAGCGCCCCCGAGCGGACCCGCGTCACGCTGCGCACGCCGACCACGCTGCGCAGGTTGCCTTCGACCAGGTGCACGACCTCGCCCGGCATTGCCTCGAGCGCGATCTCGACATGCATGGTGCCATCGACGCGGTGCGACCACATGCGGTCGGGCGTCAGGTCGCGCTTGGCGAACGGCTGCAGCAAGCGGGGCAGCAGCCCCGGCTCAGGATCGGCATCGAGCATAAATCGGACGGCAACAGGCGGCTGCGACGACTCGTCGCATGGTTGGCTGGCAGCCATAATGAAAACCTCCGGCATCAAGGGAAAAAGCGGGAATATTCCCGGCTGCTCAGGCAGCCGGGCCGCTAATTCGCCGTGAGGTCATCCATCTCGCCATGAGACCACTATAGCACTAACGCTGCGGCCAGTCGAGCTCCGGAAGACGCAGAAGCGGCACCTGCCGCATCGACAATGTGCGATATTGAAGTGTCAACGGTACATCTACGGCCGACGGCTCGCCATCTCCCGGCGTCGGGGCGAGCAGCGACAGGACGGCCTTTGCGGCGGTGACGGCCGACCGGCTCAGGCTACCATTGGCCGCGAGCGCGTCCAGCGCGGCATCATAGCCGACCAGCTTCGCCGTTCCCGCGCCCATCGGCTGCAACTGGTCGTCCAGCGCCAGCGTCGCCGTGGCGGACACGCCCAGCGGCCCCCACCCGACGGCGAAGCGGCGGATCTCCACCGAACCGCCACTGTCGCGCCAGGCGGCGGCCGATTCCGACTGGCTCGCCCCGCCGCCCAAGACGCCGGAGACCGTGCCTTCCAGCGCCAACGAGGACAGGCGCGAGCCCAGCGGCCATTTCACCATCGCCGGCAGATCGATCGCCTCGGCGGAAAGGGTCACCCCGGTCCCACTGGGGCCACCAACCAGATCGGCATGGGCTTGCAGCAACCCGATGCTTGTCCGCCCGGCTTCGCCGCGGGCCGGCGCGATATCCGCGGTCATGCGGTTGATCAGAATATCGACCGCCTGCGGTGTGCCGTTCCTGCCCAGCGTCAGGGTTGCATGCAGGCGATCCGCGGCCACGGGAATATCAGGCGAGTCGCCGAAGCGGACGGCCTGCTGCCCCTGCGCGTCGATCTCCAGCCGCAGCGGGTCGATCAGGCCGATACGCAGGGTCACGGCCGGGCTGCGCCATGCGATGCCCCCCGGCACCGAGGCCTTGCCGCCGGAAAGCGCAACATCCCGGATCGCAAGGCGTGCGTCGAGCGGCCATCCTCCGCCCACCGCGGGACCCGCCTGGACGGTCCAGCCCGCCGCCTGCGCCTGCGCGACCCATTGGGCATAGCCATCGGCAAGCTGGTGCTGCAGTTGCCGCCAATAGGCGAAATGGGCCAGGACGAGAACCAGCGGTATCGCGGCCAGCGCCATCTTCCGTCTGCGCCGCATCTTGCCTCGCTGTCTCCGATCGCCGCGATACTATAGGCCGCCGGCCCGGCGGCAAAGGTTCGGCCGGAGTCGGCGCCCGCCGGCAACGCAGCGAAACCTGTCGATACGCCCCATTACAACCATAGCGCGAAAATCCATTCTGTTGTCCCCAGCCGCGCGCGCGTGCAAAACCGTCGTTCCGCCAGGGAGACGGACAGAAATATCAACGGGATGGCTCAAGCGCGCGGCACGTCCGCCGACGGAACTGCAATGCTGCCCACAGACTTGTCCACATTATATGCACCAGCTGACGGCTCCATCCGCAACGCCTGCTCCAGGCTGCGCATGAGCTCGCCGCGTGGCAGGCCCGCCGGCAGCGGTGGGCGCACGACGATTCGGATCGTGCCCGGATGCTTGTGGAATGCGCGGCGGCCCCAGTAGCGGCCCGAATCGGTCGCGACCGGGATCACCGGCAATCCGGTCCGCGCCGCAAGCGCAGCCACCCCCGGCTGCAGCGGCAGCGCGGCGTCCAGCGGTGCCCGCGTGCCTTCCGGGAAGATGACGATCTGCCGCTCCTCCCGCTTCGCCCGATCGCCGCCCCGCAGCAATGTGCGCATCGCCGCCGAACCGCTCGAACGATCGATCGGAATCATCCCGGCAGCCGCGATCAGGTGGCCGAACAACGGAATGCGCAGCAGTTCCTTCTTGAACACGTAGCAGCAGCGCGGTACCAGCGTCAGCCAGACCACCGTGTCGAACGCCGATTGATGCGCCGAGGCGATCAGCGCCGCCCCGTGCGGCAGGTTCTCGGCGCCGATCACCTCCACACGGATCCCGCCGATCGTCCGCAGGCCCCACAGGATCAGGCGCGCCCAGGCCATCGCAGCGGCCAGCACCCCGGGCGGATTGACCAGCCGGACCACGCTCGCCGCCACGCTCATCACGAACGTTGCAGCGAAGAAGAACACGTTGAAGGCTGCCGATCTCAGGACGATCAACTGCTGGTCACCCCATGCCGGGTCTCTCTTGGCGGTGTCTCCCGCGGCGGCAGTTCCCGCGGCGGCAGCCAGGCGGTGACCCCGGCAAGGGCCACCAGGTATTTCGAATATTCCTCGGCCAGCAGCCGCAGCGCCGCACGATGGCTGGAATCGCCCCCAACCGGGAACGGATAGAGCGTAACCCCGGGCAGCGCCGGCTGCAGCTCAGCCAGCGCGCGCGGCATGTGATAGTAGCCCGTCACGACGATCAGCGAGGCGATGTCCTTCTTCCTGACCCAGTCCGCGGCCTCCCTGGCGTTGCCGCGGGTCGAGGCCGCGGTCCGCCCCAGGGCGATGCGATTGGCAAGCCCGGAGGTGTCGATGCCGGCGAGGCGGCCCAGCGTCGCCAGTTCGGTGACCGGGCCGGTCCCCGACACCAGCAACCGATCGGCCCGCCCCTCGGCGAGCAGGCGCAGGGCCGTCTCGACCCGCTCCGCCCCACCGGTCAGGGCAATGATGCCGTCGGCATGCGACGGCAAGGCAACGGGGCGGCCGATCGCCAGCAGGAACCACGCGAACCCGGCGCTCCAGGCGAGCGCGGCCGTCACCACCACGCCGATGGCCAGGCCCACCACGCGATGCCGCAAAGGTCGAGGCCAATGGATGCGACCGCGGAACAGCGACATGACCATCATGGCATGCGGCGCAGCCAGCGGCGTACCGTGCCCTGCGCTGTCAGGAACCCGATCGCCGCCGCACCGGCCGGCAAGGCCACCAGCGAAGCCCAGATCGTCGTCGGCAACGCGGCCAGGAAAGCCATCGGCGCGCGGCTCGCGTCCAGGTCGGAGGTAAACGGCGAAGCGAGGCCCGCCAGCGTCACCAGCACGGGCAGTGCGAGCACCGCGCCCGCCAGCCCTCCCACGGTCGCCAGCAGCGTCGCCCGCGCAGCGAACCGCCCGGCGATATAGCTGTCGGTGGCGCCCAGGCCGTGCACGATCTCGATCGCCTGGCGACGTACCGACAGGCCCGACCGGGTTGCCACGGCCACGACCGCCGCCGCCACCACCACCACCAGCAGCAACGCAAGCCCGGCACAGGCCTGCAGGCTCCGCGCCAGCTTGGTCAGCCGACCGATCCATGTGCCATGGCCTTCCACCAGGACGCCCGGCGCCTCGGCCGTCAAACGCTGCGTCAACGGGCCGAGGTCGGCCTCGCTGTCGGACAGCCGGACCGCGATGACCGCGGGCAGCGGCAGATCAAGCCGTCCGCCGCCGGTCCCCAGCCACGGGCGCAGCAGCGCTGCCAATTCGTCGTCTGTCAGCTGACGCGCCGACTCGATGCCGGGGGTCCCGGCCAGCACCGCCAGCACGCGCGCGACGCGGGTGCTGTCGCCGATCGCGGCGCGGGTGCCATCGCCGGGACCGCCGCGGGTGCTATCGCCGGAACCGGCCGGCTCCGACGGATGCGGCACCTGGATCGTCAGGACCGAGCCGCTGCCGGCCTGCCAGTCGCGCGCCAGCGATGCCGCCCCCACCCAGCCGGCCAGCGCAAGAGCGGCCAGGAACGCCATGGCCGCCACCAGGAACGGCAGCAACCGGTCCGACAGCGCACGCCGGAGCCCAAGCTCGTCGAACCCGCTCGGACGCAGCGACACCACGGTCATAACTCACTGATGTCCGACAAGACGGCCATTATCCAGCAGTAATGCAGGAGCCGGATGCCGCGCAACCAGGCGCTCGTTATGCGTGGCGACCACCACCGTGGTGCCCAGGCGGCTCATTTCGCTCAGCAACTGCATCAGCCGTTCGGCCTGGGTGTCGTCGAGGTTGCCGGTCGGCTCATCGGCCAGCAGCAGGCTGGGACGGGCAATAACGGCGCGCGCGATCGCCACCCGCTGCTGCTCGCCGCCCGAGAGTTCCGACGGGAACGCCATCAGCCGTTTTGCCAGGCCGACCCAGCGCAGCATCTCGGTCACATCTGCGCGTACCTGCCCCTCCGGCCGGCCGGCGATGCGCAGCGGCAACGCCACGTTGTCAAACGCCGACAGATGCGGCAGCAGCCGGAAATCCTGGAACACCACCCCGATCCTGCGCCGCATCCGCGGCAGCGAGCGGCGCGGGGCGCGCGAGACATCGGTCCCCAGCACCAGCAGGCGCCCCCGTGTCGGTGCGACGGCGAGGTACATCAGCCGCAGCAGGCTGGTCTTGCCGGCACCGGACGGCCCCAGCAGCCAGCGAAACACGCCCTCCGACAGGCTGAAATTCAGGTCGTGCAGGACTTCCGGGCTTGCCCCGGCCTTGCTGGCCATTTCGTATCGCAGGCCCACGCCCTCGAATCGAACCATCCGTTCGCTTTCTCCGACCGAAGACCGTCTTGCCACGCCGCTGTCGGGTCCGGAACCCGCCGGGACATCGCGAAAGGCGACCGCTCCTCCGACAACGCCCGATCCGGGACGGCGCCGGTCATTAGACAGGACCCCGGTCAGGCGCTACATGGCCGTCGCCGCGCCGGCCCCAGGGAGTATCCAATCTTGCCGTACCGTTCCCTCATGCTTCGCCGCGCGTTCGGCGTTGCGATTCTTGCGCTCTCGCTTGCACCGCTGCCTGCCTCGGCCCACGCTATCCTCGAATCCAGCACCCCGCCCGCCGGCGGCAGCGTCCCGGCCGGCACCGTGGCGATGCAGTTCCACTATAACAGCAGAATCGACCGCCAGCGCTCCCGCCTCGTGCTGACGCGCCCGGATCATGGCCAAACCACCCTGAAGATCGCGGCCGACGACCCACCGGAGGTGCTGTCCACCACGGCCGAGCTGACGCCGGGCAGCTACAGCGTGCGCTGGCAGGTGCTGGCCATCGACGGGCACATCACCCGCGGCGATGTGCGCTTCACGGTGACCGGTCGCTGATCCCATGGAATTGCTGGTCGACCTGTTCGGCTACCTCTCGATCGTCGTCCACGGCCTGACCATCCTGGCCCAGTCGATGGCGCTGGGCGGTGTGCTGTTCCTGACCCTGCTCGCCCGCCCGCTGGCACCCCGCCTCGGCTTTGTGGGCGAGGCGATCCTGGCCGGCACCGCCCGCATCGCCGGCTGGAGCGCGATCGCCCTGCTGCTCGCCGAGGCAGCAACCGTCGCGCTGCAGGCCGCGGTCCTGATGGACACGGTCGACCTGTCGCTGGCGGACGTGCTGTCGGCCAACTTCGCCGTCGCCGGCATGGTGAAGATCGCGGCCGCCGTGGTCCTCGCCGCCCTGCTGCTCGCCCGCGGGCCGCGCAGCCCGGCGCCGGTGCTGCTGGCCCTGGTGGTCGTCGAATTGCTGGCCGCGACCCTCACCACCCATGCCGCCGCGCGGCTCGACGACCGCGCGCCGCTGCTGATCGTCGAGTGGTTGCACCAGGCCGGTGCGGCAATCTGGATCGGCGGCATCCCGTGCTTCCTGCTCGCCTTGCGCAAGGTGCAAGGCGCCGCAGCCTGGCGGCTGGTCGGCGCCCGCTTCTCCCGCATGTCGATGGCCGGCGTCGCCTGCATCGTCGTCAGCGGCGCGACGATGAGCTTTTTCTACATCGGCAGTTGGCCGGCCTTCTACGGCACCGCGTTCGGCGTGATGGTCGGCGCCAAGATCGCCATGTTCCTGATGCTGCTGGCGCTGGGCGGCATGAACTTCCTGCTGGTCGAGCGGCTGCGCAACGATCCCACGACGCCCGTGCTCCGCCTGCGCCGCTTCGCCGCGGTCGAACTGGGCATCGGCATCTCGATCTTCTTTGCCGCCGCCTCGCTGACCTCGGTGCCGCCGGCGGTCGACCTGACGCAGGACCGGGTGACCTGGTCCGAGATCGTCGAGCGCAACACCCCGGTCTGGCCGCGCCTGACCAGCCCGGACCACGACACGCTCGCTTTGCCCGCCTTGCAGGAGAAGCTGGATGCCGAGGCCGCGCATCACCAGGCCGCCCCGCAAGTGGCCTTCATCCCCGGCGGCGGCGACCTGCCGCCGCGCAACGCCGACGACATCGCCTGGTCGGAATACAACCACCATTGGGCCGGTATCTGCGTCGCCCTCGTCGGCATATTGGCGCTGCTGAGCCAGGCCGGGCTGCGCTGGGCGCGCCACTGGCCGCTGCTGTTCCTCGGCCTCGCGATATTCCTGTTCTTCCGCTCCGACCCGGAAACCTGGCCGCTGGGCGATATCGGCTTCTTCGAGAGCCTGCGCGACGTCGAGGTCCTGCAGCACCGCGCGGTCGTCGTGCTGATCGTGGTGTTCACCGCCTTCGAGTGGCGGGTGCGCGCGACCGGCTGGACCAACCGCGCGGCGATGACGATGTTCCCGCTGATGTGCGTGCTGGGCGGCACACTGCTGCTGACCCACAGCCACGCCATCGCCAACGTCAAGGATCAGATGCTGATCGAGCTGACCCACACCCCGCTGGCGCTCGCGGGTATCGTCGCCGGCTGGTCGCGCTGGCTGGAGATCCGGCTGGACCCACGCACCACGCCGGTCGCGCATCGCGTCGCCGCCTGGACCTGGCCGGTCTGCATCCTGTTCTGCGGACTGTTGCTGCTGACCTACCGGGAGGCCTGAGGCGCACCGCCGGCGGGCATCCGCAGCCGCGCGGTCGTGCCCTGCCCGGGCCGGCTGTCGAACGACAATTCGGCCTGCATGGCCTCGGCCAGCCGCCGGCTGAGCGTCAGCCCGGTCCCGACCGTGGCTGCCAGTTCGCTATCGGAGACAGGCTCGCTCAGCTCCTGCACCATCTCCGACGACATGCCGATGCCGGTGTCCTCAACCGTTGCCACGACGCCGTTCGCCGACGCGACCGCCGCGACCAGGACCGTGCCGCCCGTGCGGGTGAAGTTGATCGCGTTCGACAGCAGGTTTTCCAGGATCCGCTGCACGGCCCAGGGATCGGCGACCGCCGGCAGCACGGCCGCATCCGCGATCTCCACGACGAGCGACACCTGCCGTTCCGCCGCCGTCGCCCGCGCCTTGTCGGCCGCCTGACGCATCGACGCTGCGATATCCACCGGTTCGGCCCGCAGGAGCCGGCGATCGAGATTCGTCAGATCGATCAGGTTGTCGATCGTCCCCAGCAGGCGCTTCCCCCCGACCTGCATCTGGCCCAGCGGCAAGCGCTGGTCCGGGCGGCAGGTCGCCATCATCAATTCGGAGAATCCGATGATCGCGTGCAGCGGCGTGCGGATTTCATGGCTCAGGTTGTTGAACACCTCGGTCTTGAGACGTTCGCCGGCCTCGGCGCGGGCGGTCTGCTCCGCCAGCCGCTCCTGGATATCGCGCGCATGCCGAACCAGGGCCGCGACGACCAGGATCGCCACCACCGACAGCAGCCGGTTGCCGATCGAGTCCACCACGTCGCTGCTGACCGCGGGAAAGAAATACCCGATCAGGACCATCAGGATCGCGATGCCGGCCAGCCACCAGACGGAACCGGGGCTGCGATGGAACACCGCGGTGCAGACCAGCGACACGTACGCAATGCCGTACGCCAGCGTGTTGTCGTGCGTCACATCCGAGATGAACGCCACCAGGCAGGCGAGATAGATCGCCGGCACCAGCAGCTTCACCCAGCGTGTCGGCAGGCCCTTGGGTGCCCGCCGCGCCGGCCGCTGCAGCAGCAGCTCGCCCTCCGGTTCGTCCCAGTGCTCCCCCGCGTCCATCACCGAGGTCAGGCCACGCTATCCGCCAGCCAGGACGCGACGACCGCGGTGCCTGCCAGGAAATCGTCGATGGTCATCGCCTCATGCGGGTTGTGGCTGCCATTCTCGTTGCGGACGAACACCATGCCGATCGGCACCCCGCAGGCTGCGAACGCCGCGGCATCGTGCGAGGCGGGACTGCCCAGCTCCAGCACCTTGATGCCGAGTGCCTCGGCATTGCGCGCCAGCACCGCCTTGATGGCGGGATCGACCGGCCCGACTGCCGCACGCGCCTTCGGACCGAGATGGAAGCGCACCCCGCGACGCTGCTCGATGCCGGCAATGATCGCGGTGACCTGGCGATCGAGGTCCGCCAGGACCGCTTCGTCGTACGCCCGGACGTCGAGGCTGAAATGGAACGCGCCCGGCACCACGGTCAGGCCATGCGCCGCCGGATCGGTGTGGAAGCGCCCGAAGGTGCAGGCCATCGGCACCCCGCGCGCCTCATGCGCCTCCCACACGGCGTCGAGCGCCATTGCGAACTCGGCGCCCGCCATGGCCGCATCGTGGCGGAACCGGCGCGGCAGGCCGACATGGTCATGCTGGCCCTCGATCACGGCGTTCGGGTAGCGGAAATTCCCCGGAATCCCCGTACAGATCGCCACCTGCCGCCCCGCCGCCACCAGGCTCGGCGCCTGCTCGATATGCAGCTCCACGAAGGCGCGCAGCGTCGCGGGATCGAGGTAGCGGCGGCCCGCCGCCAGCGCCGCGGGATCCCCGCCGCATTCGGCCACGTGTTCGGCCAGCGTGCGGCCGGTATCGCGCCGGCGGGCCTCCATCGCGCCATCCGGCAACGTCCCGAGCGCGCCGCGGCTGCCGATATAGGAGACCTCGAACCAGACGCTTTCCTCGGCGCGGATCCCCATCACCGTGACCGGCGGCATCGGCTTGACACCGAGGCTCTGCAGGGCCGCCACCGCGGCAAGCCCGGCCACCACACCTGCCGCCCCGTCGAAGTTCCCGCCATGCGGGACCGAATCGAGGTGCGAGCCCATCATGACCCTGCGCGCCTGCGGGTCCTGGCCCTGCCAGGTCATGTAGAGATTGGCGGCGGCGTCGTGGTCGATCGCCAGCCCAAGCGCCGCGGCCGCTTCGGCGACGGTCGCATGGCCGCGCTGCTCGCCGGCGCCGTACGGGTCGCGCGAAACGCCCGGCTCATCCAGCCCGTCCTGCCGCAGCCGGTCGAACAGTGCCGAGACGAAGCCACGCTGCGCCTGGACCGCTGCCATGAGCTGCGGCAACCCAATTGAAACCATTCGCAGTCGTCCCCTTTCGTCGTCGGCCACCCTGCCTGCCTTCACACGTGCCACGAACCGTGAGGAGAATTCCACCCCCCTGCCCGCGATCGCCCCGGTCCCCACCTTGGCTCGCCCGGCCTTGCCTCGCGGCATGGAGGGATGGTGTGCTGGCCATTCCGGATGGAGCCGACGCCATGGACCCCAGCTTCCTGCCTGCCCAGCGCCTCGCCGAACTGACCCGCACGCGCAAGCTGGGATGCCTTGAATTGCTGGAGCATTTCCTGGCCCGCGTCGAACGGCTCGATCCGCGGATCAACGCCGTCGTGGTGCGCGATTTCGAGCGGGCCCGCGCCCGAGCGCGGATGCTGGACGGGCAGTCCGACCGGTCGGCACCGCTGTTCGGCGTGCCGATGACGGTGAAGGAGAGCTTCGACGTGGCGGGCCTGCCCACCACCCGCGGCCATGTGGCACTGCGCGACCAGCCCGCGGCGATGTCCTCGCTGCCGGTGCGGCGGCTGGAGGCAGCGGGCGCCGTCATCTTCGGCAAGACCAACGTGCCGGTCGACCTGGCGGACTGGCAGAGCTTCAACCCGGTCTATGGCAGCACGTCGAACCCATGGAACACCGGCCATACGCCGGGCGGCTCCTCCGGCGGCTCCGCGGCGGTGCTGGCGGCGGGCCTGGCGGGGCTGGAGCTGGGCAGCGATATCGGCGGCTCGATCCGCGTGCCGGCGCATTATTGCGGCGTGTTCGGGCACAAGCCGACCTGGGCGCTGTGCCCCAATTTCGGCGATCCAGCGACCACCGCGGCCGCGGTCACCGACATTGCGGTCACCGGTCCGCTGGCGCGGTCGGCTGGCGACCTGGACGTCGCGCTCTCGATCCTTGCCGGCCCCGATCCGACCGAGACCGCGCTGACCACGCCCCTGCCCGCCGCGCGCTGCACCCGGCTGGCCGATTTGCGGGTCGCGGTGTGGGCCGACCAGCCCGGCCAGCCGACCGACCCTGAGACGGTGGCCAAGCTGGAAGAGCTGGCCGCCTTCCTGGAGCGCGAAGGGGCCACCGTCAGCCGTACCGCCCGCCCGGATTTCGATCCGACCGCCGCCTATCACCTGTATCTCCACCTGCTCGACGCCGCACTGAGCGCGCGCAGTTCCGAGGACTTCCTGGCGGAGAAGCGCCGCGCCGCCGCGACGCTCGCCGCCGACGACATGAGCGCCGACGCGGTGATGATCCGTGCCACTGACATGCCCCACCGGGTCTGGCTGCAACTGAATGAGCGGCGCCATCGCTTCCGGCGTGCCTGGAGCGCATTCTTCCAGGACTGGGACGTGCTGCTCTGCCCGGCGATGGCGACGGCGGCGCTACCCCACATGCAGGATGGCCAGACCTGGGAGCGGCGCCTGACGGTGAACGGCACCGACATACCCTATAACAACATGCTGTTCTGGCCGGGCCTGACCTGCGGCACCCATCTGCCTGCGACCGTCGCCCCGCTGGGCCTCACTGCCGCGGGGCTGCCGCTGGGCGTGCAGATCGCCGGCCCGTTGTATGGCGATCGCACCACCATCGCGGTGGCCGGCCTGCTGGAGCAGTCATGGCGCGCATTCGTGCCCCCGCCCGGCTGGACCTGATCCGTAAAGAAGCAGCCGTTGCAGCGCGATACCGCCTTGCCGCTCCCCCTCACGCCCCCTACCCTGCGCGCGGGTAATGGGAGACGGCGATGCGCAGGTCGGTGTGGTTGAGTGGTGCGTTCCTCGCGGCCGGGTTGGCCGCTGCAACGCCGGCGGCGGCGCAGAAGTCCGCGGATACCTTGCGGATCACCTGGCGCGATGCCGTGCCGGACATCACGCCCTATTACAACCAGCTGCGCACCGGCCTGGTGGTCTCGCAGCAGGCCTGGGACTCGCTGGTCTATCGCGACCCCGAGACGTTCCAGATCAAGCCGCTGCTGGCCGAATCCTACAAATGGGCCGACGACCAGACGCTGGAGTTCACCCTGCGTCCGAACGTCACGTTCCATAACGGCGACAAGCTCACCGCGGACGACGTCGTCTACACGGTCAACTCGATCCTGACCGACAAGCTGGTTTCGGTGCCGAGCAACTACAGCTTCATCGACAGCGCCGAGAAGATCGACGACCTGCATGTGCGAGTGAAGCTGAAGCGCGTGTTCCCGGCCGCGCTGGAATACATGGCGATGGCACTCCCGATCATGCCCAAGGCGTATCGGGAGAAGGTCGGCGTCGAGGACTACTCCAGGCACCCGGTCGGGGCCGGCCCGTACAAGATCACCAAGGTCGACGGCGCCACCGAGATCGATTTCGAGCGCTATGACGGCTATTACGCCGACAGTCCGAAGGGCAAGCCCGCGATCCGCAAGATGGTGATCCACGAGGTGCCGGATTCCGCCACCGAGATGGCCGAACTGCTGGGCGGGCGCGCCGACTGGGTCTGGAAATACAGCCCCGACCAGTTCGACGCCGTCGGCCGCATGCCCACCTTGCAGGCAACCCGCGCCGAGTCGATGCGCATCGGCTACCTGATGCTGGACGCTGCCGGACGCACCGGGGCGAACAATCCGCTGACCAAGGAGAAGGTCCGCCAGGCGATCTTCTACGCGATCGACCGCGCGACGATGGCCAAGCAGCTGGTGCAGGGCGGCTCGCGCCCGCTCGATGCGCCCTGCTACCCGACGCAGTTCGGCTGCGATGCCGCGGCCGCCATCCACTATGCGTACGATCCGGCGAAGGCGAAGCAGCTGCTGACCGAGGCCGGCTATCCGAACGGCTTCGACACCGAAATCACGACCTACGAGCTGCCGCAATGGGCCGGCGCGATGCAGGGCTACCTGAAGGCGGTCGGCATCAACGCCAAGCTCAACACCCTCCAGGTCGGTGCCGTCGTGCAGCGCAGCGGCGCCGGGCAGAACCAGATGGAGGCCGGCGACTGGGGCAGCTACTCGGTCAACGACGCCTCCGCCGTCCTGCCGCAGTATTTCGGCGGCGGCGCGTTCGACTATGCGCGCGATCCCGATCTGCAGAAGCTGGTGCAGCAGGGCGGCTCCACGGTCGATCCGGACCAGCGGCGCAAGGCCTACAGCGCGGCGATCTCGATGATCACCGAGAAGGCCTACTGGCTACCGCTGTACACCTACACGGTGACCTACGGCTACTCGAAGCAGCTGAACTTCAAGCCGTATCCGGACGAGCTGCCGCGCTTCTTCCTGAGCAGCTGGAAGTAGCGCCTGCTGGCGCGCCGCTGCCGCGCTGCGCCACGCCGCCGGGCGCCCTCGCCCGGGCCTGACCTGCGCCTTCGGGCGTCGATCGGGCTGGCGTGCGCGGCGATGGCGGCCTGCCTCTGCACGCCGGCTCGGGCCGCCTCGCCGCCGGCGGTGGAATCGAGCCGCTTCATGGTGGTCGCGGCGCAGCATCTGGCGGCCGAGGCCGGGGTGGTGATTCTCCGCCAGGGCGGCAATGCCATCGATGCGGCGGTGGCGGTGGGCTATGCCGAGGCGGTGGTCAACCCGTGCTGCGGCAATATCGGCGGCGGCGGATTCCTGACGGCGCACCTCGCCGACGGAAGCGACGTGTTCCTGAACTTTCGCGAAACCGCCCCGGCCGCGGCGACCACGGGGATGTACCTCGATCCGGACGACAAGGTGATCCCGCGCGCGAGCCTGGACGGCTGGCGCGCGGTGGCGGTTCCGGGGACGGTCCTCGGCCTGGATACCGCTTTGGCGCGCTGGGGCAGCCTGCCCCGCGCCGTGGTGATGGCGCCCGCGATCACCCTGGCACGCGAGGGGTTCGTCCTCACCCGCGGCGACACCGACATCATCGCCCATGCCGCGCCACGGCTGCGCGATCACCCAGACGCTGCGCGGATCTTCCTGCATCCGGACGGCACCCCGCCGGAACCCGGCGAGCGGCTGGTTCAGCCAGCGCTCGGCGCGACACTCACGGCCATTGCGGAGCAAGGCCCTGCGGCATTCTACCAGGGCCGCGTGCCGCAGGCGGTGGAAGCCGCCGCCCACGCCGGTGGCGGGATCATCACCGCTGCCGACTTCGCGGCCTATCGGGTGACCGAGTCCGCCCCCCTCGCCTGCTCCTATCGCGGCGTGACGGTGCTGTCGGCGCCGCCGCCCTCCTCCGGCGGGACGACGCTGTGCGAGGCCCTGGGGGTCCTGCAAGGCTATGACCTGGCCGCGCTGGGCTTTCACTCGGCCGCGTCGATCCATGTGATCACCGAGGCGCTGCGCCACGCCTTCCTCGATCGCAACACGCTGTTGGGGGACCCGGAATTCGTCGCCAACCCGCTGCAGCGCCTGCTGTCGCCCGCCTACGCCGCGCAGATCCGTGCCGCGATCGGCCCGCGCGCCACGCCATCGAGCGACCTGCCGCCCGGCACGCCGCCGCACGAAAAGCCGGAGACCACGCATTTTTCAGTGATCGACCCGGCGGGCAATGCGGTTTCGGTGACCGACACGATCAACGGCAGCTTCGGCGCCGGGGTGATCGCGGGCGATACCGGCTTCCTGCTGAACGACGAGATGGACGACTTCACCATCAAGCCGGGCGTGGCAAACCTGTTCGGCCTGGTGCAGGGTGCCGCCAATGCGATCGCCCCCGGCAAGCGCCCGCTGTCGTCGATGGCGCCGACGATCGTGCTGCGCGACGGCCACGTGGCGGCGGTGCTGGGCTCGCCGGGCGGATCGCGCATCATCAGCATCACGCTGGAGACGCTGCTGAACCTGGTGGACCACGGCATGGCGCCGCAGGAGGCGGTGGACGCGCCGCGATTCCACCACCAATGGCTGCCGGACACGCTGTTCGTCGAGCCGTTCGCCCTGTCGGCGGACACCCGCGCGGGGCTGGAGGGAATGGGCTACCGGATCACCGAACAGGCGCCCTGGGGTGCGATGGAACTGATCGCGGTGGGGCCGGCGGAGACGCAGGCCGGCCCAGCCTCATCGGGGCCCGATTCGGTTGCGGGCGGGAGCATGCGCCCCGGGCTGCTCTACGGCGCCAACGATTCGCGCCGCCCCGCGGGGGCCGCAATCGGGCAGTGACACCAGCCGGCGAAGACACCGCCCCTCCTGCCTTCGTCATGGCCGGCCACCGTGCCCACCATCTGTCGCGGCACACTGCCGCACGAATGGCCGGGCCGCGGCCGGCCATGACGGAGCGCTTTCACGCTGACTGGAAACGCCGCGGACGCCGCCCCTCGCCCCGTGTTGGGCGGGGGTTTGGCGGCCCGATCTTTATTACACCGTCCGCGGCACTTTTCGGGGGCATACCACCGCATAAT
>JARLIJ010000375.1 GCA_031291795.1 Acetobacteraceae bacterium
GACACCTGATCGAGAACTTCTTCGCCAAGCTCAAGCAGTTTCGTGCCATTGCGACCCGATACGACAAGACCGCCCGCAACTTTCTGGCCGCAGTCCATCTTGCCGCTGCGGCTATTTGGCTCAATTGACGACACGCCCTAATGCGTCATTCGACCAGGGGAAGATCGAGGCTGCTGCGAAGGCGTGGACGCCGTAGCGGGAGGTCTTCATTGGGTCGTCAGGCTCGTGCGGGCGGTGGGGACTAAACTTCAACACAGAGCTTGAAGGCGAGCCACAGAGCACACCGAGAAGACATTTTTATTGAAATTCTTCTCGGTGTGCTCTGTGGCTCGCCTTCAAGCTCTGTGTTGAAGTTTAGCAGAACGAGTCGCACGAACGCCGCCCGTCTATGCCTCCGAACGCCGCCCGCTCGCCTCCGACCTCGCCCCTCCGAAAGCCGGCATCACCGCCTCCGACACCCATGCGAACTGCTCCAGCATGACCGTCTGGGGCGTGGCCATCGGCGTGCTGAGGTTGATGTGCTCCATCCCCGGATACTTCGCTTCCAGCGCCTTCAGGTAGGCAACGAGTTCCTCCGGCGTGCCGGCGAACCAGGCACCGGTTTCCATGTAATGCTCCAGCGTCGGGACTCCGGCCTCGTACCACCCGCCGCGCCGCCCGATCGCCGCGACCTGCGCCGGCGTCACGTTCGGCAGGAACCCCAGCGGCGCAAACATCTTGGCATGCTCCTCATATAACGGCCGCAGCGCCTTGACCGCCTTCTCCCGCGTATCAGCCAGATGGAAGAAAATCCCCACCATCAGGTTCTCGCCCAGCTTCAGATCCATGCCGGCCCGTGCGGCGGCATCGCGATAGGCCGTGATCGGGCCTTGCTGCAGCGTGGCCGCTCCGCCGCCGACCGCGCCCTTGATGCCGTGCTTCACCATGAAGTCCAGCCCGCGCGCGCTCGCACTCACCACCGGCTGCCAGGTCTCCACCGGCAGATGCACCGGGCGCGGCACCAGCGTCAGGTCCTTCAGCGTGTAGCCGCGATACGGCACCGCCGGCGGCAGCGTGTAATGCTTGCCCTGGTGGGAGAACCGCTCGTTGTTGAACGCCTTGAACAGGATCTCGACCTGCTCCTCGAACAATTCCCGGTTGGCCTCCTGGTCGATGATGGGCGCGCCGAACGTCTCGACCTCCCGCGCGTGGTAGCCGCGCCCGACGCCGAACACCGTGCGCCCCTTGGTCAGGATATCGGCCACCGCATAGTCCTCGGCCAGCCGCAGCGGGTGCCACATCGGCGCGATGTTGAAGCCGCAGCCGATCTTCAGGTCGCGCGTCAGATGGGCCAGGTGCACCGCCACCATCAGCAGGTTGGGCAGCACCTCGTAGCCCTCATGCTGGAAATGATGCTCCGCCAGCCACAGCGTGTCCCAGCCCTGGCGGTCCATCGCCGCGGCGATCGCCTCGGTCTTGGCGAACACGCCGGCGAGGGCGGCGTTGGAGAACCGGCGCTCATTGGCGGGCGTGGCGTCCTGGCCGTGGTCGGGCATGTCGACATGGCCGGGATAGACGGTCGCGAATTTGCGGATCATGGCCGGTCTCCTGTTCCCCTGTGGCAGGCTGATTTCGGGCGCCGTCAGCGTGTGGCCCCATGAGATGACGATACGCTGCTGCCGGGGAGGAGGCCAGAAGCGGTCTATACCAAGCATTAACCCGTTGGATGCAAGCTGGGCGCGATCCACCATGCGCAGCAGGCACATAGCACTATGAAACTTGCCAACCTCAGCATCCTCAACAAGATCGCGGCCGCCTTCGGCATCCTGCTGCTTCTGGTGGCCGGGCTCGGCATCACCGCGATCGACCGCATGAGTGCGATCAACGAAAATGCGCTCGATGTGCGCAACAACTGGCTGCCCAGCTCCATCGGGATGGCGGACATGGAATCCGCTGTGCAGAGCTACCGGCTCACGGTGGTTAACCAGATGTTCAATCCGGCAGAGCACGACAACGGCGAGAAGATCGCGGCCGCGCGCGGCAGGGTCCAAAACAGCCGGGCCGCCTATACGCCGCTCATTACAGCCGGCACGGACGACGTGATGTACGTTGCGACGTTCGACAAGCAATGGCCGGTGCTGGACGAGAGCACGACCAAGGTGATGGCGCTGCTCGCCACCGATCCCACCGCGGCGCGGGAGATGCTGTATGGCCCGAACCGGCATGCCTTCTCGGATCTGCTGGCAACCATCGGAGGGGACATCAAGTTCAACTCTGACGAGGGGCGCAAGGCTGCCGATCGCGGCGCCGAGATCTACAGCAGCACGCGCATGGTCATCATCGCAGTGCTCATCGTCGGTCTCGTTCTCGCAGCCCTGCTGGGCGCCGTCCTTGTGCGGGCCATTGCAACGCCGGTGCGGGCGATGACCGACACGATGAAGCGCCTCGCCGATGGCGATCTCGCCGTTGAGATCCCCGACCACCACCGTGCGGACGAGATCGGACGCATGGCGGCGACCCTGCTGGTATTCCGTGACAACGCCCAGGCGGCACGCGATCTTCGCGACGAAGCGGAGCGGGTCCGCGTGCTGAAGGACCGCCGGCAGGCCGCGATGGATCGCCATACCAACGATTTCGGCACCACCATCGCCGGTGTGATGGAAAGCCTCACCGGCGCGGCTGCGGAACTGCGGGACACGGCCAACAGCATGGCGGAGCAGGTCAGCCATATCCGTGACAGCGCGACCGGAACGGCGGACGGGGCGGCTGTTGCGTCGCAGACCATGGCCTCGGTCGCCGCGGGGGCCGAACAGATGTCCGCCAGCATCTCCGAAATCAGCAAGCAGGTGGCACATGTCACGACCGCCGTGCGCACCGCGATGGATCGCGCCGCCACCACCGACGCCAAGGTCGCCGGCATGGCGGAGGCGGCCGAACGCGTCGGGCATGTCGTCCAGCTCATCACCAACATCGCGGGCCAGACCAACCTGCTCGCGCTGAATGCGACGATCGAGGCGGCGCGGGCCGGGGAAGCCGGCAAGGGCTTTGCGGTGGTGGCGGGTGAGGTCAAAGCGCTGGCCGCGCAAACCGCCAAGGCGACCGACGAGATCGGCGCGCAGATCGGTGCGATCCGCGCCACGACCGAGGAGGCGGTCGGCGCGATGCGCGAGGTCACCAACGCCATCGGCCAGGTCGAGCAGGTCGCCACCGCGATCGCCGCCGCGGTTGAGGAGCAGGCGGCCGCCACGCGGGAGATCGCCTCCAGCGTACAGACCGTCACATTGGGGGCCGAACAGACGGCACAGTCGATGCACGACGTATCAGGCACCGCCGTGCAGGCCGACGGTTCGAGCAAGCACGTGCTCAAGGCGTCCGAACAACTGGGCGAGACCGCACGCACGCTGCAGGGCGAGGTTGACCAGTTCCTGCGGGCGATGGCGGACGACCATGAGGAAGACCGGCGTCGCTACGAACGCATCCCGGGGAACGGGGCCAAGGCGAAGCTGGTGGTTGCAGGGCAGCCTGAAACCGACGCGGTGATCGAGAATATCTCGCGTGGCGGGGTCGCTCTGCTGACCCCCGTGACCGCATCGGCTGGCAGCGAGATACAGGTCACGCTGCCGGACGCGGGCGGTCCGGTCATGGCGCGGGTGGTGCGGGCCGCCGACGGTCGCCTCGCGCTGTGCTTCCGCCAGGACACGGCGACGCTCGGCCGGGTCGATCGCACGCTCGATCGGATCGGCGGCGGTCGGGCCAAGGCGGCCTGACGCGCCGTCCGTCCGCGGCGGTTGGCTGGTTTCCGGTGCGGATGATCGGCCACTTGATCGCCCGCCCGGTCAGTTGCCGTAACAATCCAGTTTTGCGACCGACCTGACTTGCCTGCGACTTCGTGAAGGTCGAACGACCGGCACTGGCCCGACGTCTGCTCGCACCGGCCTCCGCACCAACGCTCGTTCCGGCAGCCGTCTTCCCCGGCGGACGCTTATCGCCGCACCAGGGCGCAGCCGCCGTCCTTCAGGGGCCGGAACGCCTCCTCCAACGGCGTGGTGGTGGCCAGTTTCAGCAGGTCCCACGCGTGGCGGCTCTCCGACGGTGCCTTCGCCTCCAGCAGGTAGCAGGGGTGCAGCTTGCGGCCATCCTCGCGGATCCTTCCCACGCCGAAGCAGTCGTCATCGGTCGGCATCGCCTTCATCCGCGCCACCACTGCCGCACCGTCCTGTTTCGCTGCGGCCGGCCCCATGTCGGCCACCGTCTTCAGGTAATGCAGCGTTGCCGCGTAGTCCCCCGCCTGGCCCATGTTCGGCCACAGCGTCACCTTCGGCTGGATGCGCGCCTGGAATGCGCGGGTGCGCTCGTTCAGGTCCCAGTAATACGATTCGCTCAGCAGCAAGCCTTGTGCCGTGTCAAGGCCGAGCGCGTGGACGTCGGTGGAGTACATCAGGAGGCCGGCGAGCTTCATGGTGTGGTGCAGGCCAAATTCGTGCGCCTGCTTGATGCAGTTCACCGTGTCCGAACCGGAGTTCGACAACCCCAGGACCTTGGCGCCCGAGGCTTTGGCCTCCAGCATCATGCCGGAGAAGTCTGTTGTCTCGGGGAACGGATAGGACTTTGCCCCCAGCACACGGCCGCCCGCGGCGGTGACGAAGCCGGCCGTGTCTTTCTGAAGCTGCTGGCCGAACACGTAATTGGCGCTGATGAAGAACCAGGTGTCGCCGCCGGCCTTGACCATCGCGCCGCCGGTCGATTTCGCCAGCATGTAGGTGTCGTAGGTCCAGTGCACCGTATTGGGGCTGCACTGCGCCCCGGTCAGGTCCGTGGTGGCCGAGACAGTGTTGAGGAAGACCTTGTTCTTCTCCCGCGCAATCTGGTTGATCACCAGCGCGCAGGAGGAGGCGGCGCCGTCGAACACCATATCGACCCCGCCCTCATCGAACCACTGCCGGCAGATGGCGGCGGTGAGGTCGGGCTTGTTCTGCACGTCGGCGACCAGCACCTCGACGGTTAGCCCGTGGGCTGCGGCGAATTCCTGCACCGCTTGGCGGGCGCAGGCCACGCCGGTCGGACCGGTATTGTCGCGATAGGGGCCCGAATGGTCGCCCAGCGAGCCGATCCGGATGGTCGGCGCCTGGGCGCGGGCAGGGCGGAGTGGCAGGGCGGCGGCCGCGCCGGCGGCGGCCAGCAGCGTGCGGCGATGAAGATGCATGGCGTTTCCCCGAATTATCGTTGTCGTATTATCGTTGCCGGACTGTCTGTCCGGAGTGTCGTGGGCCAGTGTCTCGTTGCAGGCGTTGCTGGCTGGGAAGGCATTGGTGGCTGGGAAGGCGTCGCTGACCCGGAAGACGTTGGCAGCCGGAAAGACGCTGGCAGCCGGAATCGGTATCGCAAAACCACAGCGCCGGCCAGCCGCAGCATGTCCGGGCGCGCATTGCGGGCCTGCCGCGACCAGGCCCCCGCGCCCGACCGCGCCGGCTTCCCGACAGGACATTCCGTTCAAAATTGTCCATTTGCCCATTCGGCGGGCACGCTTTTCCTTGCCGTCGCGCCGCCGTGTCATAAAATGGCGGGATGAATTTCCTGGCCACCGTCCTGACCCTGCTCTGCCTCGGTGCCTGCGGCCCGACGCAGAGTGCCGACGACCCGTCCGGCTATCGCCTCGGCTGGGGACAGAATCAGCGGGTCACACATGACGTGGAGGCCATCCAGCAGGGCATCGACCAGGCCAGGGCGGAGAACGGCCGGCTCGCCCGGGCGGCCCGCGATCCCGCGATTGCCCGTCCGGGGTCCTGAGCCTGCCGCACGCATAGGCAGTCTGCCCTGGCATCGTGCATTGTCCGTCTGGCGGCCTGATTCAGGGGCTTGAGTGCGCCCACAGATCGGGTAATGGGCGCTGGTCTTTCGCCGGACGCTGGGGCAGGGTGCCCGCCGCCGGCCATCGAGACGCCGCATAACCACCAGTCTGGCAACAGACGAACTCAAGTTGGGATAGCCAATAGGATGGACCGTCGGGGATTCCTGAAAACCGCCGCGCTGACCGCCGCCGGCGCGCTGGCCGCGCCGCGCCTCAGTCTCGCCGCCGACGCCAAGACGCTGCGCTTCGTGCCCCAGGCCAACCTGGCCAACCTCGATCCGATCTGGACGACCCAGTACGTCGTGCGCAACGGCTCGCTGCTGATCTGGGACATGTTGCTGGGCGTCGACGACCAGTTGCAGCCCCAGCCCCAGATGGTGGAGGGCCACGAGGTCACCGCGGATGGCAAGACCTGGACCTTCAAGCTGCGCCCCGGCCTGAAGTTCCATGACGGCGAACCCGTGCTGGCCAAGGACTGCGTCGCCAGCATCAATCGCTGGATGGTCCGCGACGCGCCGATGGGCGGGCCGATCAAGAAACGGACGGACGCGCTGGAGGCGGTGGACGACCGCATTTTCCGCTTCCGCCTCAACCAGCCCTATCCGAAGATGCTGTTCGCGCTCGGCAAGAGCAGCACGCCCGCGCTGTTCATCATGCCGGAGCGGATCGCCGCCACCGATCCCTACAAGCAGATCACCGAATACGTCGGCTCCGGCCCGATGCGCTTCAAGCGCGACGAGTGGGTGCCGGGCGCCAAGGCGGTGTTCGAGCGCTTCGACGGCTACGTGCCGCGCGACGAGAAGGCCAACTGGCTCTCGGGCGGCAAGCGCATGCATTTCGACCGGATCGAGTGGCAGATCCAGCCCGACGGCGCGACGGCCGCGGCGGCGCTGCAGAACGGCGAGGTCGACTGGGTCGAAACCCCACTCTCCGACCTGATCCCGCTGCTGCGGAGCAATCCGAACGTCGCCGTGGACATCGCCGACCCGTTGGGCAATGTCGGCTCCTTCCGCATCAACCACCTGAACCCGCCATTCAACGACGTGCGCGCCCGCCGCGCCATCCAGATCGCGCTGAGCCAGGAAGATTACATGACCGCCGTGGTCGGCGACGACCCCGAGCTGTGGAAGGCGCTGCCCGGCTACTTCACGCCCGACACGCCTTTGTACACCGAGGCCGGCGGCGAGCCGCTGAAGGGCAAGCGCGACTACGAGCTGGCCAAGAAGCTGCTGGCCGAGGCCGGCTATAAGAACGAGCCGATCATCCTGCTGGTCGCGACCGACGTCGCGATCACCAAGGCCGAGGGCGACGTGACCGCCGACCTGCTGAAGCGGATCGGCATGAACGTGCAGTACCAGGCGCTCGACTGGGGCACCGTCGGCCAGCGCCGCGCCAGCAAGGAGCCGCCGGACAAGGGCGGCTGGCACATCTTCCACACCTGGCATGCCGGCGCGGATTGCGTGAACCCGGCGTCCTATACCGCGCTGGATTGCAGCGGCGACACCGCCTGGTTCGGCTGGCCGAAATCGGACCTGGTGCAGGAGAAGATCGCGGGCTGGTATGCGGCCCCCGACCTCGCGGCGGAAAAAATCGCTATTGCCGAACTGAACAAGGCGGCGATGGATTTCGTGGTCTACGTGCCGACCGGCTTCTTCAAGGGCTACCAGGCCTGGCGCAAGAATGTCTCGGGGGTCGTGAAGGCACCGTTCCCGGTCTTCTGGGACGTCACCAAAGCCTGAGCGGGCAAATCCTGAATGGGGCGCGTCCTTCGCGGGGCAAGTCCCGCACGGGACAAAGCCGAAGCGTAAGCGGAACTCAAGCCTGAGCGGAGCAGCCTATTCATGTTGGCTTATGCGGTGCGCCGCATCTTTTCGACGATTCCGGTCATGCTCATCGTGGCGCTGTTCGTCTTCAGTCTGCTCTACATCGCCCCCGGCGACCCGGCGGCGATCATTGCAGGCGACCAGGCGACACCGGCGGATGTCGAGCGGATCCGCGCCTCCCTCGGCCTCGACCGGCCGTTCGTCGTGCGGTTCGGGGACTGGCTGTGGCACATCGTGCACGGCGACCTGGGGACGTCGATCTTCACCAACCTGCCGGTCACCCACATGATCGCGCAGCGGATCGAGCCGACCGTGTCGCTGATGATCCTCACGCTCATCCTGTCGCTGGCCTGCGCGATCCCGATGGGCGTCGTCGCGGCCTGGAAGCACGGCACCTGGATCGACCGGCTGGTGATGATGACCGCGGTGGTCGGCTTCTCCACCCCGGTGTTCGTGGTCGGCTACGTCCTGGCCTACATCTTCGCGCTTTGGCTGGACTGGCTGCCGGTGCAGGGCTTCACCTCGATCTCCCAGGGGCTCTGGCCCTTCCTGCGCAACCTCATCCTCCCCTCTGTCGCCCTCGGGTTGATCTACATGGCGCTGATTGCCCGCATCACGCGTGCCACGATGCTGGACGTGCTGTCGCAGGATTACGTGCGGACGGCGAAGGCCAAGGGCGTCGGGCAGGCGGGCATGCTGTTCCGCCATGCGCTGAAGAACGCCGCGGTGCCGATCGTCACCATCGTGGGCATCGGGTTTGCATCGCTGATCGGGGGCGCGGTCGTGACCGAGAGCGTGTTCGCCATTCCCGGCCTCGGGCGCCTGACGGTGGATGCGATCCTGCGGCGCGACTACCCGGTGATCCAGGGCGTCGTGCTGCTGTTCAGCTTCCTCTACGTGCTCGTCAACCTGGTGGTGGACCTGCTGTACACCCTGTTCGATCCGAGGATTCGCTATTGATCCAGTCGCCTGCAACCCACGCGATTTCCAACCCCAGGGGATGGCCCGCATGAGCGCGACCACGGCTGCCGAATACGCCGTCGCCCCCGAACTGCCGGATGTGCTGCCGCCGGTGAAGCAGCGCGGGCGGGTGCGGGGCTTCATCCACCGCCACCCGACCATCGTGATCGGCGGCGTGCTGGTCGGGCTGATGGTCTTCATCGCGATTTTCGCGCCCTATCTGTGGACCAAGGACCCGACCGCGCTGGCCCCCGCGCGGCGCACCCGCCCGCCCTCCGAACTCTACTGGTTCGGCACCGACATGCTGGGACGCGACGTCTATTCCCGGGTTCTGTACGGCTCGCGCGTGTCGCTGATCGTCGGGTTCTCGGTGGCGGTGGTGTCGTCCGTGATCGGCGCGCTGATCGGCGTCGTCTCCGGCTTCGTGCGCAAGCTGGATGCGGTGATCATGCGCTGCATGGACGGGCTGATGTCGATCCCGCCGATCCTGCTGGCGATCGCGCTGATGGCGCTGACCCGGGCCTCGGTGCAGAACGTCGTCATCGCGATTTCGGTCGCGGAGTTTCCCCGCGTCTCCCGCCTGGTGCGCGGGCTGGTGCTGTCGCTGCGCGAGCAGCCTTATGTGGAGGCGGCGATTGCCTCCGGCACGCGGCTGCCGACCATCGTGTGGAAGCACATCCTGCCGAACACGCTGGCGCCGCTGATGGTGCAGGCGACGTTCATCTGTGCCTCGGCGATGATCACCGAGGCGATCCTGTCCTTCATCGGCGCCGGCACGCCGCCGATCATCCCAAGCTGGGGGAACATCATGGCCGAGGGCCGCGCGCTCTGGCAGGTGAAGCCGTACATCGTGTTCTTTCCCGCGATCTTCCTCTCGACCACCGTGCTGGCGGTGAACCTGCTGGGCGACGGCCTGCGCGACGCGCTCGACCCGCGCCTGGCGAAGCGGCTGTAATCGCGATGGCCCTGCTCGAAGTCGACCAGCTGCAGACCCATTTCGGCACGCCGGACGGCGTGGTGCGTGCGGTCGAGGGCCTGTCGTTCCATATCGAGGCCGGCGAGACGGTCGCGATCGTGGGTGAATCCGGGTGCGGCAAGTCCGTCACCTCCATGTCGATCCTGCGGCTGATCGCCGAACCGCCCGGCAAGATCGCTGGTGCGATCCGCTTCGAGGGCCGCGACCTGCTGACTGTGTCCGAGAAGGAGATGCGCGACATCCGCGGCAACTCTATCTCCATGATCTTCCAGGAGCCGATGACCAGCCTGAACCCGGTGATGACCGTGGGGCACCAGATCGGCGAGACGGTGCAGCTTCACCAGGGCATGAACAGCCGCGATGCGGAGGCCAAGGCGGTCGAGATGCTGACCCTGGTCGGCATCCCGGCACCGTCGCGGCGGGTGCGCGAATACCCGCATCAGCTCTCCGGCGGCATGCGCCAGCGCGTGATGATCGCGATGGCGCTGGCCTGCAATCCGAAGCTGCTGATCGCGGACGAGCCGACCACGGCGCTGGACGTGACGATCCAGGCGCAGATCCTCGACCTGATGCGCGACCTGAAGACGCGGCTGGGATCGGCCATCATGCTGATCACCCACGACCTGGGCGTGGTCGCGGAAATGGCCCAGCGGGTGGTGGTGATGTACGCCGGCCGCAAGGTCGAGGAAGCGCCGGTGGGCGAGATCTTCGCCCGCCCGCTGCATCCCTACACCCGCGGTCTGATCGGCGCGGTGCCGCTGCTGGGTTCCTCCCTGCGCGAAGGCGGGCGCGGCAAGCTGGCGGAAATCCCCGGCCTGGTGCCCAGCCTGCGGCGGCGGATCGTCGGCTGCCCGTTCGCCGGGCGCTGTTCGATGGTCACCGATTTCTGCCGTGAGGTCGCCCCGGCCATCGAACCCAAGGCGCCGGGGCACAGCGTCGCCTGTCACTACGCCGAACGCCGGATGGCCGCATGATCCCCGAACGTCCTTTGCTCGAAGTCAACGGGCTCAAGAAGCACTTCCCGATCCGTGGCGGGATGATGGGCCAGGTCACCGCCAAGGTGTACGCGGTCGATGGTGTGACGTTCGACGTGCGCCGCGGTGAGACGCTGTCGATCGTGGGCGAGTCCGGCTGCGGCAAGTCCACCGTCGGCAAGGCGATCCTGCGCTTGTATGACGTGACCGACGGCGAGGTCTATCTGGACGGCGAGCGCATCGACAACATGTCGCCCGCTCGGCTGCGCCCGATGCGCCGGCGGATGCAGGTGGTGTTCCAGGACCCGTTCAGCAGCCTCAATCCGCGCATGAAGGTGCGCGATATCCTGGCCGAACCGCTGATGAATTTCGGCCTCGCCCGCGGGCGCGGGGAGGTC
>JARLIJ010000376.1 GCA_031291795.1 Acetobacteraceae bacterium
CGCCGGTCCAGAACGCGATCCCGAGCCAGATGGCGTGCTTGGCGGCCTTGCGCCAGACGACGTCGAGGGTGACCGGGCCGGCATCGCGCTTCATGCGCTCGTTGCGGTCGCCTTCCAGGCGGCGCTCGATCCACATGAACAGGTCGGTCCAGACCGTCTGCGGACAGGTGAAGCCACACCAGACGCGGCCGACCAGGCTGGTCACCAGGAACAGCCCGACCGCCCCCATGATCAGCAGGCCGACCAGGAAGATGATGTCCTGCGGCCAGAGCTCGAGGTTGAAGAGGTAGAAGCGCTCGTGCCACAGATCGAGCAGCACCGCCTGGTTCGGCTGCTTCACGCCGCGCGACCAGCGGAGCCAGGGCAGCAGGTAGTACAGGCTCAGGCAGAACACCAGCACGGCCCATTTGAACCGGCGCACCGGTCCGTGCACGACCTTGGGGTAGACCCGGACGCGGTTGGCGTAGAGATGCTGGCCGGCTTCCTCCTGCTCGAGCTGTAGTTGCCGGTCGGCCTTGCTGATCCGCGCCACGAAATGCCTCTCCCTACTCGCCGCCGCCCAGGGAGTGGACGTAGAGCGCGACGCTCTTGATGGTCGCTTCGTCCAGCCGGGCGTTCCAGTTCGGCATCACGCCCATCCTTGGATTGGTGACCTGTGCCACGATCGCCGCGCGGTCGCTGCCGTAAAGATGCGCGCGGGAGGCCAGGCGGGGGCCGCCCACCTCGCGGTTGCCCTGGCCGGCATCACCGTGACAGATGGCGCAGTTCTCGGTGAACAGCTTCTGACCGGCGGACACGTCCTTGCCCTGGGCCGGGATGCCGAACAGCGTGGCGACGTAGTCCGCGACCTGCTGGATCTCCTCGGGCTTGAGGATGCCGTCGGCGCCGAAGCGCGGCATCTGGCTCTGACGCGCATCGGGGTCGCCGCTGCGGATGCCGTGGGTGACGGTCTGCTGGATGTCGGGCAGCGTGCCGCCCCACAGCCAGTTGCCGGCCGCCAGCGCCGGGTAGCCCGGATTGCCGCCGCCGCCCGCGCCGTGGCAGGGCTGGCAGTTGTTGGCGAAGGTGATGCGCCCGGCGGTCTGTGCCACGGCCAGAAGCTGCGGATCCTTGCGGATTTCGTCGAACGACAGGACCTTGATCCGGTCCAGCGATCCGGCACGCTGTCTGGCCACCGCCGCCACGTCGGCGTCGACCTTGTCACGCTGCGAGTAACCGAGGACGCCGTGGAAGTAACCATGGATGCCGGGCCATGACGGATACAGGACCATCCAGCAGATCGCCCAGACGATCGTGGCGTACATCACGTACAGCCACCACTTGGGCAGCGGCCGGTTCAGCTCCTTCAGCCCGTCCCACTCGTGTCCGGTCGTCGTGTGACCGGTGATCGAGTCCTTTTCTACCTTGGTTGGCACGGAGAGAACTCCTTAGCGATCGTCTTCGAGGGGGATGTGGCCGTCACGCTCGAACCGGGGTTGCCGCCCCGGCCAGAACGTCGTCACGACCAGCAGCAGAAAGACGGCGAACATCCACAGGATCGAATGGTGTTGCAGCCATTGGATGACGGACATGACGTCCATGGCGCCCTCCTACTGCCGCAGCTTCTCGTTGGCGGGATCGGCGAAGTCGACCATCGTGCCGAGCACCTGGAGGTAGGCGACGAGCGCGTCCATCTCGGTGGGCGCGGTGCTGTTCCCGGGCACCGTCACCGCCTTCGGGTAGCGCTTCAGCAGCGCCGTGTTGTCGGCGGACGGGTCGGCCTGGGTGCGCAGGTCGGCCAGGGCGTTGGCAATGTCCTCATCGGTGTACGGCACGCCGACGGTGCGCTGCGCCTTCAGGCGGTTGACCAGGTCGTCGGTGTCCAGCGGCGTATCGGCCAGGAAGGCGTAGTGCGGCATCAGCGATTCCGGCACCACGCTCTGGGCGTTGGTCAGGTGGGCATAGTGCCATTCGCTGGAATACTTGCCGCCGACCCGCGCCAGGTCGGGCCCGATGCGCTTGGAGCCCCACTGGAACGGATGGTCGTACATGCTTTCGGCGGCGAGCGAGTAGTGGCCGTAGCGCTCCACCTCGTCGCGCAGCGCGCGGATCATCTGGCTGTGGCAGACGTAGCAGCCTTCCCGCACGTAGATGTCGCGGCCGCGGGACTCGAGCGGCGAGTACGGGCGGACGCCCTTCACCGGCTCCACCGTGGTCTCGATGGTGAACAGCGGGATGACCTCGACGATGCCACCGATCGCGATCGTCAGCAGGGTCAGCAGCAGGAAAAGAAACGCATTCTTTTCAAGGGTTTCATGGCGAATGAACATCGTCTTACTCCCCCGCCACGGCGACGCCGGCCGGCAGGACTTCCGGCCGTTCGGTGGTCGGGCTGCGGACTGTCAGGATCAGGTTGCAGACCATGAACAGCATGCCGATCAGGAAGAACAGGCCGCCGGTGAGCCGGATCACGTAGTACGGGTGCACCGCGCTGACGGACTCGGCGAACGAGTACTGCAGGAAGCCGAACGCGTCGTAGGCGCGCCACATCAGGCCCTGCATGATGCCCGCCACCCACATCGAGGTGATGTAGAAGACGATGCCGAGGGTCGCGATCCAGTAGTGCCACGACACCATCCGGACCGAATACAGCCGCTGGCGCTGCCACAGCACGGGCACGAGGTAGTAGAGCGCGCCGAAGGTGATAAAGGCGACCCAGCCCAACGTGCCGGAATGCACGTGGCCGATGCCCCAGTCGGTGTAGTGCGACAGCGCGTTGACGTCGCGAACCGACATCACCGGGCCCTCGAAGGTGGACATGCCGTAGAAGCCGACGGCGGTGACCGAGAAGCGCAGGCCGGGATCGGTGCGCAGCTTATCCCAGGCGCCCGAGAGGGTCATGATGCCGTTGATCATGCCGCCCCAGGAGGGCATCCACAGCATGACCGAGAACGCCATGCCCAGCGTCTGCGTCCAGTCAGGCAGCGCGGTCCAGTGCAGGTGGTGCGGACCCGCCCAGATATACATGAAGATCAGCGACCAGAAATGCACGATCGACAGGCGGTAGGAGTAGACTGGTCGGTTCGCCGCCTTGGGGATGAAGTAATACATCATCCCCAGGAAACCCGCGGTCAGGAAGAAGCCCACCGCGTTGTGGCCGTACCACCACTGGATCATGGCGTTCTGCACGCCCGAGGCGATGTTGTAACTTTTGGCCGTGAAGATCGACACCGGCATGGCGATGTTGTTGCCGATGTGCAGCACGGCGATCGTCAGGATGAACGCCATGTAGAACCAGTTGGCGACGTAGATATGCGGCTCCTCCCGCATCACCACGGTGCCGATGAACACCACCGCATACAGCACCCAGATGATCGTGAGCCACACGTCCAGGTGCCATTCGGGTTCGGCGTATTCCTGGCCCTGGCTGAACCCCATCACATAGGACAGGGCGGCCATGACGATGAAGAACTGGTAGCCCCAGAAGATGAAGTTGGCCAACGCCTCGCCGCCGAACAGCCGCGCCCGGCAGGTGCGCTGGACGACATAGAACGAGGTGCCGATCAGGGCGGACCCGCCGAAGGCGAAGATGCCCGCCGAAGTATGGACCGGCCGCAGGCGCCCGAAATTGGTGAAGGATATCCCGAGGTTAAGCTCCGGCCAGGCCAACTGGGCAGCCAGCACGACCCCCACCAGGAACGCCACCACCCCCCAGAACATCGTGGCGATGACGAATTTCTTCACGATGTCTTCATTGTAGACGATCGTGCGGTGCGCCGGCATCGCCACGGCGGAGGAAGCCCCGAGCGCGAGGTCAGACATGCCCAGCCTCCCCCCGCAGGCGCTTCTGGCGCAGTTCTGCCTTGTCGTAGTGCCGGCGGATCAGGCCGATCACGAAGACCACCGAAAACCCGGCCAACGAGAGGCCGAACACATACATCTCGTTATCGGTCGCGCCGGCGGCCAGGATCAGGCCGATAAGCCCAAACACTGACACCATGATCCCAACGATGAGATCACTTGCCTCGATGTCCATCTGTCACTCCGGTGGCTGGTGGAGGCTATTGCATGCGCGTCGCGGAGACGGCGTGCTCGCCAATAAAATGACCCTCATTGAGCGAGTCGGCATTGACCCAGATCAATGCTATCGTTGGCGGCCGGAACCAGAATGGTGCGCGTGACCGTAGGACTCGACATGCTCGGGGCGTGGTGCAGTGCCGTGCCGACGTCGGGTGGCATTGTGCTGGGCCTCCTGCTGGCCGGAATGGTCGGCAGCACAATGCATTGCGTGCCGATGTGCGGCGGATTCGTGCTGGGCCAGGTCTCCGACCGGATGGCACGGCTGCCGGCAGCGCAGCTTTGCGAATGGCGACGAGTCGGGGCTGGCATGCTCCTGCCCTACCATGTCGGGCGGCTGACCACCTACGGCGGACTCGGGCTGCTGGCGGGCGCCGGCGGTGCAGCCCTCACCCGGCTGCCCTGGTTCGGCCGCCTGTCCGGTGTCCTGCTGCTGTTCGGGGCGGCCTTGTTCCTGGTGCAGGCGCTGCGGCGGCTGGTGCCGTTGCTGGGCCATAGGCTCGCCGGACTGGATCACGCGCCGGCCGGCTGGAACCGGCTGCTCGCCCGCACGACAAGCCGAATCGACCGCACCACCCTCAGCGGCAGCTACCTGCTCGGCATCGCGCTCGGCTTCCTGCCCTGTGGCTTCCTGTACGCGGGGCTGGCAGCCGCGGCCGGCACCGCGTCCGGCTGGATGGGTGCGCTGGGGATGCTGGCATTCGGCCTGGGAACGGCGCCCGCACTGATCGCCGTCGGGATCGCCGGGCAGGTGGCCGGGCGGCGCTGGCAGGCCGGCGTGGCGCGACTGTCGCCGGCGGTCATGCTGCTGAATGCCGCACTGCTGGCGACGCTGGCCGTGCGCGGACTCGTCGGACCGGCCTGAGCGCATCGGCCCTCCGGCTTGCCCCCGCGCAACGGGCACAATTGCGCCAGTCTGATGTAACACCGTGCTCATATATTGCACGGATCCATCGGGCCGCCCGCCTCAACCGATCTCCAGCATCCGCATCATGTCGTCGCCGAGCGCATCATCTGACGCCTCGTGGTCGGCTCATGGGCACGGACGGTCTCCGCGTCGCTCAGGTAGAACATTTTGCTCGATTGGCAAGCGACGAAAGGCCCGTGGACGCCGGCGGCGATGTACCACTCGACCAGTCGTTCCAGCGAGTCCCAGTCGATCTCGCGGTTCTCGTCGAACGGGGTGAGCATCACCGGCCAGACGCCGGTGTATTTGTCGGCCTGCTACGGCATGATCCTGGCTTTCCTCAACCTTCGGCCGTCATTGGACTGGCCGAGGGCATGCCGGATTTCACCTGACGGGCCAGGACCAGGCCAACACAACCAGGCGCGAACGCCGCAACCGATCCAGCACCACGCGGCGCCGGCTGCCTCCTTGCAACACTCACGCTGCGAGCCATTCGCCAGGTTCGCCGGCAACACATACGGTCATGTTCTGCGTCAGCGCCTGGGCGACGAAGGCGCGAGTGACGTCGTGCAACTGCGCCTCCTCCACATAGGCGACGGTGATGTGGTTGCTCTGATGCCCGGCCATCAGGTCGTCACGGCCGACGCCGTCCAGCACGACGTTCATCAGCGGCCATTCATAGGTCGTGGCGCGCCGGCGACGTTCGAATTCCTCCGCCGGCAGTTCCACCGCGTGGCCGGTGCCGATATGCAGGAAGACCTGCGTGCCGACGTAATGGGCGCGCGCCCAGACGAAGCGGCCGGTCTTGCCCTGGCCGGTGATGGTGGCGCCCCCACGGGGGAAATACATCGGCGGCTGGCGGTAGCCGACCGCACCGGCGATGCCACCATTCAGGTGCTCGAACGGCACGGCGCCGGAGATTTCCAGGTCCCAGTAGAACGTGCCCTGGTACTCGCTGCCCCAGCGGATGTCGTGCAAGGTCGTCTCGGACGGCAGGCCGAGGGCATCGAGCAGCCGCCACAGCATGGTCTGCGGAATCGCGCTGCCCATGTCGACTTCGTTGATGCAGGGGATCGGCTTGCCGGGGCGGATGATGGTTCCGTCGGGCGCGGGGATCGGAAAACGTTCCGAGGAGCCGATCGCGCCCTCGGCGAAGTCCGACGCGGCACAGGAGCGGGCCAGCCCCTGCTGGTACTGCACGCCGACCGCCGATAATCCGAAGCGCCGGGCGAACCGGGCGAGCGCGATCAGCATCGCGCATTGCTCCAGCACCTGATCCCGCACCAGTTCGGTTGCGGGGTCGGTGCCGTAGTTGAAGCGCATGCCGCGTGCCTCGTACCAGGTCAGGCAGGCCTCCCGCAGCGCTGGCGGGACCTCCGCCATCTCAGCCAGCAGTGCGGATTGCGACAGCGATTCCAACGGCATGCCGATGCCGCACAAAGCGGCCTGCGGGAACACGCCGTTGATCATGCCCATGCACAGCGTGTCGAACAGGCCGATGATGTCCTTGTGGCGCAGCACATACTCGCCCACCTGGCGGCCGATCGCGCCCGCCGGCGTGGCCAACACCGCATGGTCGCGGCGAATCGGCTGGAGGTAGCTGGTGTCGTGCTCGATCTGCCCGGTCCGCAACCAGGCGCTCAGTCCGGTCAGGAAGAACGGGTCGTCGAAGTTCTCCGACCACAGGCGCGAGCAGGCGCGGCCGAGGCTGGTGAGTGTGCCCGCCATGCACAGCATGCCGACGAGGCCCGGCCAGGTCCCGTCGAAATTGGCCAGCAGCAGGATCGGGCCGCGGTGCCGTGCGAGGCTGGGCGCGAGGTGGTGGGAGTATTGCCAGGCGGTCAGCAGCACGATCACCGGCGCGTCCGGATCGATCGAGGCGAACAGGTCGCTGCCCTCGCGCTGGCTGCTGATGAAGCCATGGCCGCGCTCCGCATGCACCGGATGCGCTCGGCGGACCGTGACGCCGAAGCGTTCGGTCAGCACCTGGTGCAACCTGGCCTCGAACTTTTCCTGGACGGGCCAGCACTGCACGTTGGCGGGCTCGCGCAGGTCGGCGTTGGTGACCAGCAGCACCTCGTTCTTGCCGGCGTGCAACAGCGGCGGCTCCGCCGGAAGGTTCAGGTGCAACATAGCGATTGCCTTTCTCCCTGTGCGCCGCGGCCGAGGCCGCTTTTCATGCCATCATGTGCCGGTAGCGGCACCAATCGTCATACAGCCTGAGATAGACGGCGTATTTCGCATCGTGGAACGCACGCTGCGCCGGATTGGCGCGGATCACGCCACCGGGGCGCACCATCGCCGCCGCAGCGCTTTGCAGGTCTGGAAAATCGCCCGATGCAGCCGCCGCCATCACCGCAGCACCCAGCGCAACGGCCTCGTCCTCGTCCACGAAATGCAGGTCGCAGCCAGTGGCGTCAGCATGTTCCTGCATCACCAACGGGTTGCGCGTGCCGCCGCCGCATACCACGACGCGCTCGATGGCGTGCCCGGCGGCGTTCATCGACGCGATGATATGGCGCGTCCCGTAGGCCAGCGCCTGAACCGTCGCCAGATACCGCCGCGCCAGTGCGTCCGGGCCGTGTTCCAGCGACAGGCCGACCACGACGCCCCGCGCGGTTGGATCGGCACGCGGCGAACGGTTGCCGTGATGGTCGGCCAGGACGTGCAGATGGCGGGTCGGCTGGGGATCGCGCGCCCGCAGCGCAGCCACCCATTCGTTCGCCACGGCGTAGACGCTGCGATGGATCGCGCTTGCCTCGGCCTGCAGCGCCGGCCAGGCATCGCTCTGGCGCAAGGTCCAGTCGATGAGCGAGCCGGCGGCGCTCTGGCCCCCTTCATTCAGCCACCAGCCCGGCAGCATGGCGCCGAAATAGGGCCCCCACACGCCAGGCACCATCACCGGCTCGCGGCTGTTCACCAGGTGGCAGCACGACGTGCCGCTGATGATGGCAAGGCCGCCTTCGGGGGCCGCGCCAAGCAAGGC
>JARLIJ010000377.1 GCA_031291795.1 Acetobacteraceae bacterium
CGGGTCAGCCCGTCATGATGATGGTGGCGCTGATCCTGGGCGTGATGGGCCAACAGGCGATCGCACCGACCTTCTGGCCGCTGCCGACTGCGATGCTCTCGGGCGCCGCAGCCGCAGGCGGGATCGCATTGATCAATGCGGTTGGCAATCTCGGCGGCTTCCTCGGCCCCTACATGTTCGGGCTGATCAAGGACGCGTCCGGCGGCACCGATCTGCTCGCATTGCTCGCGCTTGCCGCGGCGCCGATCATCGGCGCGGTGGTGCTGGTCTCGCTCGGTCACGACAAACGGCTGGAGCGTATCCCCAGCCGCACCTGACAGCAGGCTTCGGCCGGCTTGTCAGTTCGGGTGAAGGACCGGCGTCGCGAGGCATCGCGGCGCCGGTTCTGTTTGTGTGCTGCGGTCTTCCCGATGCCCCGGCCAGCGCTGAGGGAGACGCCTACCGCCCCTTCGCCCGCAGCGCCGCCGCCCGCTTCAGCACCGTCTTGGCGCGTTCCACCACCGGCACGTCGATCATTGCGCCCTCGAACTGCACCGCCCCCAGGCCCTGCGCGTAGGCAGCCTCGTACGCTGCCACCATCCGTTCGGCGCGCTCTACCTCGGCAGCGGTCGGCGCAAATTCCTCGTTCAGGACTGCGACCTGCAGCGGATGGATCGCGCTCGCGCACATGAAGCCAAACCGCTTCGAGCGGCGAACGATCTGGCGAAACGCCTCCTGGTCGCGGAAGTCGGCGATCGAGCCGATAAAGCCCATCGGCAGCACGCCCGCCGCCCGTGCCGCAAACACCGTGTGCTGCTTGGGATAGAACAGCGCCTCCGGCTCCGACTGCATGCCGACATCGGCCGCGAAATCCTCCGCGCCCAGGCTCAGGCCGACGATCCGCGGATGCGCGCGGGCGATCTGCTCCATGCGGAAGAAGCCGGTGGCCGTTTCCACCAGCACGACGAACTTCACGCTGCCGTCCGGCAGTCCCCGCTCCGCTTCCAGCTCCGCCACCATCTCGGCTGCCGCCAACACGTGTTCGGGGCTATCGACCTTGGTCAGCACCAGGCCGGCGACACCGGGGAGCACCGCCGCCTCGATGTCGCGCACCAGCATCCGCCAGGGCCGGTTGACCCGCACCAGCACGTCGGCCCCGTTGCGCGCCACCTGCGGAATGGCCGCCTCGATCAGGGTGCGGGCAAGATCCTTTTGCGAGGGCGCGACCGCGTCCTCCAAATCCAGGATGATCGCATCCGCGCCGCGGTCGGCGCCGGTGCGGACGAACTTCTCCGCTGTCACCGGCACGAACATCAGCGAGCGCCAGACGGGCAGATCGTTGCGCATGACTATACCTCCTTGATCACGCCGTCGGCCGCCAACGCCGCGAGGCGCGCGGGACCGCAGCCCAGTTGTGCGAGTATCTCCGCCGTGTGCTGCCCCAGCGAGGGCGCCGGGCTGCGCAGCCGGCCCGGCGTGTCCGACAGGCGCGGGATCACGTTGTGCATCAGCACCGATCCAGCTTCGTCGTCCGGCGCTTCCACCAGCACGCCGCGCGCGTGCACGTGGGGATCGTCGAGCAGCTGGTCGATCTCGTAGACCGGGATGGCGGTGACCTCGGCCGCCTCGAACACCGCCATGTTCTCGGCCAGCGTGCGGGCGCGGATGAAGTCCGCCACCGCGCCGTCGCAGGCCTCGATGTTGTGGACCCGGTCCGTGTTGGTGCGGAAGCGCGGATCGTCGATCATCTCCGGCTTGCCGATGGCGCGGAACACGCGTTCCGCCATCTGCTGGATCGACGCGGAGATCGCAATGAACCGCCCGTCGCTCGTTTCGTAGACGTTGCGTGGCGAGGTGGTCAGCGAACGGCTGCCGGTACGCTGCGGCTTGTCGCCCGAGACACGGTACGTTGCCGCATCGGGACCAAGGACGGAGATCATCGGCTCCAGCAGCGGCAGGTCGATCACCTGTCCCCGGCCGCCCTGTTCCACGACGCGCAGCGCCACCATGATTGCATAGGCCCCGTACAACCCGGCAATCATGTCGGCCATCGCGAGCGGCGGCAGCACCGGCGGACGGTCGCCGTAGCCGTTCTTCGATGCGAAGCCCGACATCGCTTCCACCAGCGTGCCGAAGCCGGGGCGGTCGCGATACGGCCCATCCTGGCCGAAGCCGCTGATGCGAACAATGATCAGCTTCGGGTTGCGCGCATGCAGCACGTCCGGGCCGATGCCCATCTCCTCCAGCGTGCCAGGCCGGAAGTTCTCGATGAACACGTCGGCGGTGGCGAGCAGGTCGAGCAGCAGGTCGCGCCCGGCTTGCGGCCGCAGGTTCAGCGCGACGCTCTTCTTGTTGCGCGAATAGACCTTCCAATGCAGGGAAAGCCCCTGCACGCGCCAGGCCCGCAGCGGGTCGCCGACCTTGGGATCCTCGATCTTGATCACCTCGGCGCCCTGGTCGGCCAGTTGCAGGCTGACCATGTTGCCGGCCACCAGGCGGGAGATATCCACCACGCGCAACCCTGCCAACGGCACCGGGGCGGTGGGGTCGAATGCGATACGTTGGATCATTGCAAACTCTCTCGGACACGCTAGTGTCCCGCCAGACGCCGGTGGCCCGCAAGGGCTGAAACGGGAACGCGAAAGCGGCTGCCCCCGCAACTGTAAGCGGTTAGCCCTCGGGCCAGGTCCTTTCCGGATCAGGCCCCAGGGCGAAGCTTTGGTCCATCATGCCATTGCCGCAAGGTGAGAAGGCGGACCAGGCGATACCCGCGAGCCAGGAGACCGGCCGGTATCGAGACTGCGCGCGCGCGACGGGCGGGGTGCACCGGTGCAGCGGGGAGAAACCCGCATGCGAGCTGTCGATCATTGGTCGACTGGAGACACCGCATGCGCTTCACCCTCGCGCTGCTGGCTACAACTTTCTGCGTTCCCGCCCTGGCGGCGGAGCCCGATGCAACCGCCCCCGGCACCATGCTTCCGGACGTCGTGGTGACCGCCACCCGCGTGCCGACGCCGGTCGAGGACATCCCTGCAGGTGTCAGCATCATCGATCGCAAAACGATCGAGACCAACGACTATGAGACGCTGTCCCAGGCGCTGTCCGCGATTCCCGGCGTGCATGTCAGCCCGGCCGGCGGGCCCGGCGGCCAGGCCAGCGTGTTCATCCGCGGCACCGATTCAAATCACGTGCTGGTGCTGCGCGACGGCATGCCGCTGAACGATGCCTCCGATTCGTCTGGCGCATTCAATTTCGGGGTCGATACCCTCGCCGATGTCGAACGGATCGAGGTCATCCGCGGACCGATGGCCGCCCTGTATGGGTCCGGCGCGATCGGCGGCGTGATCAACCTGATCTCCCGCCGGGGCACCGAACAGGGCGTCCATATCACCGGCGACCTGGCCGGCGGATACCCCGCCGCCATCCGCGGCTCCGTGCTGGCAAGCGGCGTCGAGGGGCCGATCGACTTCGCCCTCTCGGCCGAATCACAGTCCCAACGCGGCGCCGACTCGGTACCGCAGCGCATGTCGATCTACACCGGCACACCGGAGGGCTTCCGCGACCGCGTTGCCACGTTGAATCTGGGATACACGCCGGTTGACGGCACCAGGCTGTCGCTGTTCCTGCGCGCCCGGCAATCGCTGTTCGGCTTTAACGAACTTGGCTACCCGACCTACGACACTGCGAACAGTTCGGGCGAGGCTGACTCACTGATGGGCCGCGTGGGCGTGACGTCCAAGCTGTTCAATGGATCGTACGAGACCGGGCTGTTCGTCGGCCGGCTGCAGGACGACCGGCACTATAACGAACCGCTCGATCCGAACGATCCGAACCAGGCACAGGTCGATGACCGCTACCACACCTATCGCACTGACGTGCAATGGAACAACACGGTCCACCTGAACGACTTCTTCCAGTCGTCGGTGCTGTCCGCAAGCGCGCTGACGTTCGGCTACGAACATATCGACGACACAGCCAAGATCCGGGTGAGCAACGCCTATTTCGGCGTGCCGTTCGCCGAGGGCGCCAATGCGTCGATGACCACCGATGCAGCCTATACCGGGCTGCAGACCACGCTATGGCAGCGCCTGACGCTGACGGGGCAGCTCCGGCAGGATTGGGTCGGCCCGAACGCGCCGACCACCTGGCGGATCGGCGCGGTGTACGATGCCAGCGAACTGGATACGCATTTCAAGCTGGCGTACGGCACGGCATTCCGCGCGCCCTCGCTGTTCGACCGGTTCGGTGTCGATTCGTACGGCTATGTCGGCAATCCGAACCTGAAGCCCGAACGCGCCCAGGGCTGGGAAGCCGGCTTCACGACTGCCCTCCCCGCCCGTGGCATCCCCGATTTCGTCAGCTTCGGCGCCACCTACTTCAACCAGCAGATCGAGGACCTGATCACCACGGTCTTCACGCCGATCGACACCGCAATAAACATCGGATCGGCGCATATCCAGGGCGTGGAGACCGAGGTCATGCTGCGCCCGGTGCGCTGGGCAACGCTGCGCGCAAGCTGGACGTTCACCGACGCGGTAAACGCCGACACCAATTCGGCCCTGCTGCGCCGCCCGCAGAATGCCGCTACGCTGAACGCAACGATCACGCCGCTGCCCGGCCTGAGCATCGCACCGGAACTGATCTACACCGGCGCGTTCCAGGACTACCTGTACGACAATAACAGCTACGGCATCGGCTACGGTGCCACGCAGCACGGCCTGATCGCCAACCTGACGGTGACCTACGACGTGACCCCGCGTGTCCAGCTCTATGCGAATGGACGCAACCTCTTCGATTCGCATTTCGAGCCGGTGAACGGCTACCAGACCCCCGGCCCGACCGCACTCGCCGGCGTCCGAATCCGTCTGTAACGCACGACGCCCACCGACCGGTGGCATCGCGCTCGCGCGGCCGTCTATGCGATCGGGGCGACCGCCAGCAGCGCCTCGATCCGGTCGGCAAGCTGCGCTCCCGTCACCGGGTTGCGCAGCAGGGCGAACGCCCCGGTCAGCGCGTCGCCAACGGCGAGTTGCGCCCCCTCGCCGGCATACCCTGTCAGCAGCACGGCCGGCAGGCCGTGGCGGCCGCGTTGCGCCTCCTGGATGACGGTCAGGCCGTTGATGCCAGGCATCGCGAGGTCGGTCACCAGCACATCGACCGGCTCGCCCGCGTCCAGGAGGCTCAGCGCCTCCGCTCCGCCTGCCGCCAGCAGCACGGCGTAGCCAGCATCTTGCAGTGCCCAGGCCAGGCTTTCAAGCACCAGGGGCTCATCGTCCACCAGCAGCACCCGCCGCGACCCGCTGAGCACGTGATGGCACGCCGATCCTGCATGCGACGGCAGAGGGACGGCACGATCCACCGCCGGCAGCCAAAGATGAACGGTCGTGCCGGTGCCCGGGACACTGTCGATGATCAGACCGCCGCCGCTCTGCTCCGCGAATCCCTTGGCCATCGGCAGTCCGAGGCCGGTGCCCTGGCCGGGCGGCTTGGTCGTGAAGAACGGCTCCAGCACCCGCGCCAGGGTCGGCTTGTCCATGCCGGCACCGGTGTCGCCGATCGCGAGATGGACGTAGCGCCCGGGACGCAAATCGGCCGCATGCCGCTCGGGGCCCGCCACAGTCTCGACCTCCGCCGCAAACGTCAGCGTACCGCCCTGGACCATCGCGTCGCGGGCATTGGTGGCGAGGTTCACCAGGGCCGTCTCGAGCTGGCCCTTGTCGGCCAGCACCGACGGCAGCGCCGGCTCCAGCGTCAGCCGCACCTCGATCGGGCTGCCCAGCGTGTGGATCAGCACATCGCGCAGTTCCTCCAATAGCGACGCCGGCTCGATCGGTTCCGCGCGCAATTCGCCCCGCCGTGCGAACGACAGCAGGCGTCGCGTGATGGAGGTGCCGCGTTCGGTGGCGTCCACGATCATCCGGGCCAGCCGCTGCGCCCCCTCGGCGTCGCTGGCGCGTTTCTCGATCAGGCTCGCGCCGCCCTGCACGATCTGCAGGATGTTGTTGAAGTCATGTGCGATCCCGCCGGCAAGCTGGCCCAGGGCCTGCATCCGTTCGGCATGCGCCGCGCGGGCCTGCGCCTCTGCCAGCGCGTTCTCGTTGCGCTTCCGTTCGGTGATGTCGGTGAAGGTGCGCACCGCCCCGCGATCCGGCAGGCTGCGCGTGCGCACCTCGAGCACCGTTCCGTTGGGTCGCCTGCGTTCGTAGACGTGGTTTCCCTCTGCGATACCGCCGCCCCGCAGCAGCGGCGCCAGCCCATCGTCCCAGGTTTCCGGCTGGCCGAACTCCTGGTTCACAAGCTGCCAGTCGAGGATATCGCGGAACCGCAGCCGACTCGCAATCAGGGAAGCCGGCAGCCCGAGCAACTCGACGGCGCGACGGTTTATGACGGGGATGCGGCCGTCGACATCGACCATCATGATGCCCTGGGACATATTCTCCAAGGTCGCGGCCAGCGCCTGGCGGGAATCAAGCAGGGAGCGCCGTTGGCGCTGCATGACCCATCCGACGGCCAGGCTTGCCACGGACAGCAGAAAGCCCGTCGCGAAATAAAGCCGCTTGTTGCGCTCATAGGCGGCAAACACGTCGTGCGTCGCGACGCCGAGTTTGACCGTCAGCGGATAGCGGTCCAACTGGCGGAAACTGTAGATCCGCTCGACCCCATCGATCGCGCTGACCGTGCGTACCGTCCCGCTCGGGCCCTCCTGCAGCAACCGCGACCGGACGGCGACGGGCAGCCGGCCGCCGATCACCCGGCCGGTGTCGGGTGCGCGGGCGAGCACGGTACCGTCCGCGTTCATCAGCATGATCGATCCGCTCCCGATCTGGATAGAGCGGTAGAAATTGGACAGGTAGTCCGGGTCGAGCGAAACGACCACGATTCCGTCGAACGACCCGTCAGGGGCGGTGATGCGACGCACGAACTGGATCGACGTCTTATTGGAAATCCGTCCCACGACCGGGTTGCTGATATAAAGCGCGTCGTCCGTGCTGCGCATCTGGACCCGGAAGTGCTCGCGGTCCGACAGGTCGACGTCCCCGCCCTCCAGCCCGAGGTTGGACCACAAGACCTTGCCGGTACGGTCGGTTACGGATATCTGGACCCGCAGGTCGTTCAGAAAGCTGCGCCCTTGCGTCAGCGCGGCGATGTCGAGCGCGGAATGGTCGCGCCGATACGCCTCCCGGACGAACAGCAACGTCTGGTCGACCGCCTCGACCGTGCGGGTGATGTTCTCGGCGAACGCCCGGGCCAGGTTGGTGGTGTCGTCGACCGCATCCCGCTGCGCCGCGCCGTAGTCACGCCAGAGGTTGAAGCCGATCCCACCCCACAGAACGGTCACGACGAGCGCCACCAGCAACCAGGACCCGAGCGAAGTGCGATTCCCCTTGTGCAGGGAATTCAGCACGGTGAGCCTCCAAGCGGCTCTATCCAGGATATGTAAACAGCCACGGCGTTGCCGGAGACAACGACCCGTGCCCCGATCGGCGGAGCAGGATTCGTGATCGCAAAGCTTTCCGACATGCGCGAACCGTCCGACACGCGGGCGACAAGAACAGGAGCATCCGATCAGGCGTGCCCAACCACGACCGCCACCGGCCAGCCCCTCAATAACCCACCCTCAATAACAAAGCATGGAAGGCGCTTGCGAGACCTATTGCTCAATTATTCGTGATATCGCCCAAAGCAGCAGACTACCGGGCCAGCAGGGCCCCGGCAAGGTCCGCCGCAACCCAGAGCGCCAGCAAGGCGGCATAGCGGCATGGGGTCAAAGGCAGCCGTGCGGCCGCCTCACCCGCCTCGGATGCTGCACCCGCCACGATCGCCAGCAGCGGCAGTACCAGGGTGAACGTCGCCAGCACCGCGGTGACCATGCCGAGCACGGCGTGCTGGCCGTCGGCCACGCTCAGGGGAAGCAGGGCGGTCAGCGCGAACGGCACGCCGGCGAACGGCGCCGCGGCGGCGGCGATGCTGCGGCCGGCGACCGGGGTGCTCATGCGGCAAGCTCCGAGGGCAGGTCGTCGTGGAAGCGGTTGCCGGACGGCGTCGCCTGCACCACACCGGTACGGATGACGAAGTCCGAGAAATGCTCGCCCGCCAGGCGCTGCGTGGCATAGGCGGCGAACAACGGAGCCAGGGTGGCGACGATCGCGTCGTGCCCGATCTGCCGGCGGTACAGCTTCGACAGCCGCGATCCATCGAAGGCGCCACCGAGATACAGGTTATACAGGCCAGGCCCGGTGCCGACCAACCCGATCTCCGCCAGATACGGCCGCGCACAACCATTCGGGCAGCCGGTCATGCGGATCATGATGTCGTCCTGCGCCAGGCCGACACGCGCGACCTCGGCTTCCAGCACGGTGATCAGTTCCGGCAGATAGCGTTCGCTCTCGGCCAGCGCGAGGCCGCAGGTCGGCAGCGCGACGCAGGCCATGGCGTTGCGCCGGAGTGCGCTCGCCGCGGTCACGCCGTGCGCCGCCAGGATCGCCTCGATGCTCGCGCGGCGCTCCGGCAGCACGTCGGCGATGACGAGGTTCTGGTTCGTGGTGATGATGAAGCGGCCGTCATGCTGCTCCGCGATCGCGCGCAGGCCCTGCAGAAGCCGCCCGGCGACGCGGCCATTCTCCACGAACAGGAAGAAGTGCCCGGTGCCGTCCGGCGCGTTCTGCCAGCCGTTCGGATCGCCGGTCCGCGCGAACCGCACCTGCTTTGCCGCCGCCAGCGTCCAGCCCAGCCGCGCATGCAGCTCGGTTTGGAACGCGGCGAGGCCACGGCGCTCGATGGTGTATTTCAGCCGCGCATGCTTGCGGTCGCTGCGATCGCCCCAGTCGCGCTGGATCCGCACGACCTGCTCTGCCACGTCCACCGCCTGGTCGGGCCGGCAGAAGCCGATCACGTCGCCGGTGCGCGGGAAGGTGTCGGGCTCGCCATGCGTCATGCCCATTCCACCGCCGACCGAGACGTTGTAGCCGGTGATCTTGCCCGCCCGCAGCACGGCGATGAAGCCGATGTCGTGGGCGAACGCATCCACGTCGTTCTGCGGCGGCACCGCAATGGCGATCTTGAATTTGCGCGGCAGGTAGGTCGCGCCGTAGATCGGCTCGTCTTCCTCCACGCCGCCGGCGATCTGCGTGCCGTCGATCCAGATGTCGTGCCAGGCGTGCGAGTGCGGGCGCAGCCGGTCGCTGAGCGCATTCGCCAGCACGACGATCTCATCATGCACAGCCGGCAGCTGCGGCACGGTGGAGGCGATCACGTTGCGATTCACGTCGCCGCACGCTGCCACAGTATCGAGCAGCGCCGCATGGATCGCCTGCACCGCGGGACGCAGGTTGCTCTTGATGATGCCGTGGAACTGGATGGTCTGGCGGGTGGTCAGCCGCAACGTGCCACCGCCGCGCTCCGCCGCCAGGTCGTGCATCGCGATCCATTGCTTCGCCGTCAGCACGCCACCGGGGACGCGCAGGCGTGCCATGAAGCTGAAGGCCTTCTCCAGCTTCTTCTTGGCCCGTTCGGCGCGCAGGTCGCGGTCGTCCTGTTGGTAGATGCCGTGGAATTTCGTCAGCTGCTGATCGTCTTCCGACAGCCCGCCGGTGATCTGGTCGAGCAGCCCCTCGGCAATCGTGCCGCGCAGGTAGTTGCTGCCGGCCTTGATATGTTCGTTACGAGAAAGCTCGGTCATCTCAGTACACATCCCGCTTGTAGCGGCCATCGCGCTGCAGCGTGCGCAACTCGTTGGCGGCGGCTTCAGGTCCCGCACCGGACTGGTCGGCGATGACGGCGAGCAGCGCGGCATGCACGTCCTTCGCCATCGCCTTGGCATCGCCGCATACGTAGATCGCGGCGCCGTCCTTGATCCAGGCATACAGGTCGCGGCGAGCTTCCCACATGCGATGCTGCACGTAGATCTTCTCGCGCTGGTCGCGGGAGAAGGCGAGGTCGATGCGGCTCAGCAGCCCGGACTTCGCCCAGTCCTGCCAGTCCAGCTGGTAGAGGAAGTCGTGCATGAACCGGCGGGCGCCGAAGAACAGCCAGTTCCGGCCTTTCGCGCCGAGCGCCTCGCGCTCCTGCAGGAAGGCGCGGAACGGGGCGACGCCGGTGCCGGGGCCGATCATGACGACCGGGCGGTCCGTATCCTCCGGCGGGCGGAAATGCGGGTTGGCCTTCAGATAGACCGGCAGCGTGTCGCCGACCTGCAGCCGCTCCGCCACCTGGCCCGAGGCGACGCCCTTGCGCGTGCGGCCATGGCTTTCCCACTGCACTTTCGCGATCAGCAGATGCGCTTCCTCGTCCACCGATTTGCGGCTGGACGCGACCGAGTAGAGCCGCGGCGGCAACGGGCGGAGCAGGCCGGTCAACTGCTCTGCGGTCAGTGCGTGAGGCGCGGCCTCCAGCAGGTCGATGAACTGCCGGTCGGCCAGGAACTGCGCCAGGGCGGGTTCGTCGGCGGCCAGCGCGGTCAGCTTCGCATCGCCGGTCAGCGCGGCGTAGGCAGCCACCTGCCCGCGCGTCAGCAGCGTGATGTCGTATTGCCGCGTCAGCGCGGTCGCCAGCGCGGCGTCCCCCGGCAGGGCGGCTGTGCGCAGCACGTCCTCGACCAGCGCGGGATCGTTGGTCGGCAGGAAGCCCAGCGAGTCGCCGGGTTCATAGGCGATACCGGAGCCCTCCAGCGACAGCGCGACATGATACGTCTCGATGTCGGAGCGGCTGGAGTTGAGGTTGACCAGCTCGCCGATCTCGGCCGCGAAGGGCACCGGTTCGGCGTCCTCGTCTTCGGCCGCAGCCGGGCGGGGGAAGGCGATCACCGCGGCCGTGCTGTCGGCCTGCTTGTCGTCCAGCAGGCGCAGCGAGGCATCGATCCAGGCCGCAGCGGGCTTCTTGTAGTCCAGGTCGCACTCGACCACCGGCGCCAGGCGGGTGGCGCCCAGTTCGGCGAACCGCGCATCGAACTGCCGACCGACCTGGCAGAACTGCGCATAAGCACGATCGCCCAGCGCGAGGACGGCGTATTTCACGCCCTCCAGCCGCGGCGCGTCGGCCGCCATCAGCGCGGCGTGGAACGCTTCGGCCCGCTGCGGCGGATCGCCCTCGCCCCAGGTGCTGGCGATCACCAGCACGTTCCCCAGCTTTGCCAACTGCGCCGGCGTGGTGTCGGCCATGTCCAGGGTCTTCGCATTGAAGCCCAGGCGAGCGGCGGTCTTGCGCGCGGCGCCGGCGAGCGCCTCGGCATTGCCGGATTCGGTGGCGTAGAGGATCGTCAGCTTCGCCTTGGTCGCCGGCGGTGCCGCGGGGACAGCCGCCTGCGGTGTGGCAAAGTCATCCAGCCCGGCGATATAGCCGCTGAGCCAGATGCGCTGCTCGCGTGTCGCGCCCGCCAGCAAGCGCTTGAGCTGCGCCAACTGGTCTTCCGGGAAGGGCGCGCCCGCGAGCACGGCGTTCGTGGTCATGCCTGGTCTCCAACGTCTTGCGCCCGATCGGCGCGTACGGTCATCGGCGCGGTCTGCTGCAGCGGCGCGATCAGGTCGCGCACCGCGAGGACGGGGCCGATGACGATCAAGGTGGCGCCGCGGGCCGGGATCTCAGCCGCGGCTGCCTGGGCGGTGGCGAGCGTGGCAAGCCGCACAAGCTGGCGTTCCGTGGTGGCGTCGGTGACGAAGGCGATCGCCTCGTCCGGCGTACGGCCCGCCGCGATCAGCCGCGTCGCGATGGCACCAATCTGGCGGGAGGCCATGTAGAACACCAGCACATCGCCGCCCCGGGCGAGCGCCGCCAGATCGAGGCTATTGGGCAGCGCGCCGCTGGAATCATGGCCGGTTGCGAACACCACGCTGCGCGCCAGGGTGCGGTGGGTCAGCGGGATCGAGGCGCTGGCAGTGCCCCCGACCCCCGCACTGATGCCGGGCACGATGCGGAACGGGATGCCGGCGGCGGCAAGCGCCACGGCTTCCTCGCCGCCACGCCCGAAGATCAGCGGGTCGCCGCCCTTCAGCCGTACCACCCGGTTGCCGGCACGGGCGAGCGCCACCAGCCGCTGGTTGATACGCAATTGCGGGGTGCGGGTGCCGCCGGCGCGCTTGCCGACCGAGACCAGATGCGGCGTCTCGACCAGCGACAGTATCTCGGGCGCCACCAGCGCATCGTGCAGCACCACGTCGGCGGTCGTCAGCGCATGCAGGGCATGCAGCGTCAGCAGCCCGGGGTCGCCGGGGCCGGCGCCGACCAGCCACACCGAACCGGGGTCGAACGTCGGCGGCACAAGGCGGGCAAAGACGGCGCTCACATCAGCCAGCCGGCCGCGTCGATCGACGCGCTGCGGTCGGGAAAGCGTTGAAGCCGGAGCAAGGCGTGGCGCATGACGAGTGTCCTGGCTCGGCGGGCACGGGCTGCCGCCGGGGGTTGGAGAATGATTTTTTTAATTCTCCGCGCAAGACACCCAGAAAAAGAAAAATATGGCACCAAATCCAGGAGTGGGAAGCAAAGCTTTGTGCTACTGCGGCCGCTGCCGGGAGAGCATTATTGCCCTGTGCCGGCCTGGAACGGGTTCACCCACAGCCCGGTCGGACGGCAACGGAGGCCGATGCGCGGGCCGCCGCCATATCGCGCTCGCCATCGAGAACGGCGGGGTGCTCCCGAAGACCCATGCGCCCCGCCACTGTTCAGGCCTCGCTCAGTTCGGCATCCCCCGCGCGCCCCCTTGCGTCAACAGGGCAACCATCTCCGTGCTGCCCTGCTGCGTCGCCAGGCTGACCGCCGTGTTCCCCGACCGGTCGCGCACGGCCGCGTCGGCACCGTTCGCCAGCAGCAGCTTCACGACCTCCGAACGGCCGAACAGCGCGGCCATCATCAGGGCCGTCTGCCCGGCGAGATTGCGCGCGTTCACATCGCAATGCGCCGCGATCAGCCGCCGCGCGATCGCCGCCTCCCCCTTGAAGGCGACCCCCATCAGGCTGCTGTTGCCCTGCGGATCGGCCGCGCAGGCGTCGGCGCCCTTGCCGATCAGGAAGTCGACCGTTGCCGGTCGCTCGTTATAGGCCGCCAGGATCAGCGCCGTGTAGCCGTGCGGGTCCCGCTCGTCCGGGCGCATACCCGACTGGATCAGGCCATCGAGCAGATCGTTGCGCCCCTCCCGCGCAGCCTCGAAGAAAAGCGTCTTCAGATGGTCCTGGGTCAGGCCGGCCGCGCCGGCCTGCGCCACGGCAACCGGTTCGCCACCCGCCGCCGGCTGGACGGCCGATACCGTGGCGGCCGATGCGGCCGACGCAAGCACCAGCGCCGCGATCATCGCGGTTCCTGGAATGCGAAACATGATCGGGTTCCTTCAGGGCGGCGGCCGCGCAAGGCGGCCGCCGTTCACACGTAGGATCAGGTTTGGACGCGGCTCAGTGCGAGACTTCTTTCGCGGCCAGAGCCGAAACTTCGGCAACGTCGAGATGCGTGGCCTGCGCAAGCTGCGTTCCGTAGTCGGGGTCGGCCTTGTAGAAGTAGCTGACCTGCCGCAGCTTCACGTCGTGGTCGTGCACCTGATTGAGGTCCGACGCCAGGTCCTTGATGAGATCAGCCTGGTTCTTCTTGTCGTAGGACCGCCATTCGTCACCCGCCTGGCTGAAATCGTCGGTCTTGCGGACCGCGGTCTGCTGCGTCACGCCGGACACCGGGTACTGCCCGAGAGCGAACTGCGGCTGCAGGGCAACCGCGCCCGCATCGCGCGCATTGGACGGCTCGTAGTTCACCTCACCGACCTGCGGAACGAAGCTCATGGCCCCGTCCTGGTTGTTGTTGGCAACCGCCACCAGCGGACGGTTCACCGGCAGCTCCTGGTAGTTCGCACCGATACGATACCGTTGCGTATCCGCGTAGGAGAACAACCGGCCCTGCAGCATCTTGTCGGGCGAGGGCTCGATGCCGGGAACCATCACGCCGGGCGCAAACGCCGATTGTTCCGTATACTGGAAGTAATTGTCCGGGATCTTGTTCAGGGTCATGGTCCCGACCTTGGTTTCCGGCACATTCTCCCACGTCTTCGTGTCGTCGAACCCGTCATACGGCAACTGCGCCACCTGTTCGGCCGTCAGCAACTGAACATACAGGTCCCATTGGGGGAAATGACCGGCGCGAATATTGTCGTACAGGTCTTTGGTCGCGTAGTTCGGATCGGCCGCGTGCTGCTGCTCCAGCGTCATGCCCTGCAGGCCTTGCAAGCTTTTCCAGTGGAATTTGGCAAAGATCTGCTGGCCCTGCGCATTGACCAGCCGGAACGCATGCACGCCGAACCCGTCCATGTTGCGATAGCTCGCCGGCATGCCCTGATCGGAATACAGCAGGGTCAGCATGTGCGTGGATTCAGGTGTGCGGGAGAAGAAGTCGAACGCCAGGTTCGGGTCCTGCACGTCGGTGACCGCGGACGGCTTGTTGGCATGCACGAAGTCCGGGAACTTGATGGCGTCGCGGATGAAGAACACCGGCCAGTTGATGCCGACCAGATCCCAGTTCCCCTGATCGGTATAGAACTTGACGGCAAATCCGCGCGGATCGCGGGCAGCCTCAGGCGAGCCGCGGAATCCCATCACGGTCGAAAGCCGAACGAACACCGGCGTCTCCTTGCCGGGATGCGCGAACAGACTCGCCTTGGTGTCGCGAGAAAGGTCTGTCGACGCAACGAACACGCCCTGCGCGCCGGTGCCGCGCGCATGCACCACCCGCTCGGGGATGCGCTCGCGGTCGAAGCGCGCAAGCTTTTCGATCAAATGAAAGTCTTCCAGCAGAACCGGACCATCCGGTCCGGCCGTCTTGGAGTTCTCATTGTCGGCGACAGGCGCACCAGAGTCCTGCGTCATCGGCCGAGGCGCTGCGAGAGCAGAAGTCGACAGCAATCCCGCAATAAGAATCGTCGGAAGCGTCCGCATTACCAAGTCTCCATACTCAGAATCCGTGTGCCGGCAAATTTGTTCGCCCGATCGGCAAGACATGGCGGTGTAGACAGCCCGGCCCCGGCGATATGCGGCAAGTTCTTCATCGGGGCTAATTGAAAATTTCAGCCCAAATGATCGGCTGGCTCGATGGTACCGCCACACGCAACCGCGACGCCCGAACCAGCGCTGCGGACCGCTGGCGTGCATCGGTCGGCGCCGCCGATGCGATCACGCAGCTGTGCATGAACAGGCGCGCACGGTGGGAACCTGCCAGGCCGACGCAGCCCGCCGAGGCAACCAAGTTTGTGGCGTTCGTGCGCCCGTCTGAAGTATTATTTCCTCCGCCGAACCCGCCACGGAGAGGACCATGATCTTCCGCCAGTTGTTCGACGCCACCTCCGGCACCTACACCTACCTGCTCGCCAGCCGCCGCGGCGGGGAGGCGCTGATCGTCGATCCCGTGCTGGAGAAGGTGGACCGCTACCTCCAACTCATCCGGGAGCTGGACCTGCAACTGGTGAAGGCGGTCGACACCCACCTTCACGCCGACCACATCACCGGCCTCGGCGCATTGCGCGACCGCACCCGCTGCATCACGGTGATGGGCGAGCAGTCCAGCGTCGATGTCGTCTCGATGCGTGTCGCCGATGGCGACCGGCTGACCATCGAGGGCCTGGCGCTCGACGTGATCTACACTCCCGGCCACACCGATGATTCATACAGCTTCCGCATGGACGACCGGGTGTTCACCGGCGACACGCTGCTGATCCGCGGCACCGGACGCACCGATTTCCAGAATGGCGACGCCCGTGCGCAGTACGATTCCATCTTCAACCGCCTGCTGCGCCTGCCGGACGAAACGCTGGTCTTTCCGGCACATGATTACAAAGGCGATACGGTCAGCACGATCGGCGAAGAGAAGCGCTGCAATCCCCGCCTGCAGGTGGCTGGCGTCCACGACTACGTGGCCCTGATGAACGGGCTGAACCTGGCCAACCCGAAGATGATGGACGTCGCGGTGCCCGCCAACATGCGCCAGGGCCTCGTGCAGCAGACCATCGCCCGTCGCGGCTGGTCCGTCACCCCTGACGAGGCCCGCGCCCTGCTCGGTGCCCCCGGTGTCGTCCTGGTCGACCTGCGGGAACGCGGGGAACGCGAGAAGCACGGCTGCATCCCGGGCTCGCTGCACGCGCCGTACCGCAACCTGCAGGAAAACCTCGAACCCGGCGGGATGCTGCACGAACTTGTACAGGCGACCGGCAAGCGGCTGGTGTTCTATTGTGCGTTCGGAGAGCGGTCGGCAATGGCAGTGCAGGCGGCCCAGGACGCCGGCCTCGCCACTGCGTGCCATCTGCACGGCGGCCTGGCCGCCTGGAAACAGGCGGAGAGCGCTGCCGCCCAATAGGAAGGCTCCATGCAGCGCATCCAGGTCATCCAGGCCGACATCACGCAGCTGGCGGTCGACGCGATCGTCAACGCCGCCAACGAGTCGCTATTGGGCGGCGGCGGTGTGGACGGCGCAATCCACCGTGCGGCCGGACCGGAGTTGCTGGCGGAATGTCGCACGCTGGGCGGCTGCCCGACCGGACAGGCGCGCATCACGCGCGGCTATCGCCTGCCGGCCCGGTACGTGATCCATACCGTCGGCCCGGTCTGGCACGGCGGCCACAGCGGCGAACCGACATTGCTGGCAAGTTGCTACCGCGAAAGCCTGGCGCTGGCGGTGGCGCACAGCGTCGTGCATATCGCCTTTCCGGCGATCAGTTGCGGGATCTATGGCTACCCGATTGCTGCGGCGGGACGCATCGCGCTCGACACCGTCGCGACATTCCTGGCGCAGAACCGCACGCTGGAACAGGTGACGTTCGCCTGTTTCGACGCACGCGTGCTGACCGCATTCCAGGCCGCCCGCCGCGCGCCGGGCTGACGTCAGGCCGCCTCGGCACGGGCCGCAATGGTCGCGGCGAGGCGCGCGGTGGCCTCTTCGGTCAGATCGAACGCGATGCCCAGCCTGTGGCCGTCATCGCACGCCTCGGCACGCCGCACGTGGAACGGCAGCGGCGCGCCGAACGAAGCGAGATGCAGCACGCCCGCACTGCCGATCGTTGCCATGACGGAGCCAACGATCGCTGCGCCACGGGAGGACAGGTCGACAACGCGTGCCGTCCCGGCAGGCTGGCCGGCGAATGCAACGCGACACGGCAGCGTCGCTGCCAGCCGTTCGGCGTGGCGACGGTCGACCTCACTGGTCGAACTGCGCACGATCTGTACAACGGCCCTGGTGAGGTCACCCACCGCCTGCGCCAGATCGACGGCCTGCCGGTGCACCACGCCAGCCTGATCTGCGGCCTGGCGGCCGCCCGCCGCGAGCGAGTTGACCCGGCCGGCCACCGTCCGCGCCGCCTGCGCCGTGTCGCCCACCACCCTGGCGATGGACGCGGTGGTCTCCCCCTGGCGATCGACGGCAATGGCGATGGCTTCGGCCGCGCCCTCGACCCGGCCGATCGTCGCCTGCATCTGTCCGACCGTGTCGGCGGCCTGTTCGGTGGCCAGCCGCACCGCCGTGATATGACCCGCGATGTCGTCGGTTGCACGCGCGGTCTGGCTGGCCAGCGCCTTCACCTCCCCGGCGACGACGGCGAAGCCCTTGCCGGCCTCCCCGGCGCGCGCCGCCTCGATCGTCGCATTCAACGCCAGCAGGTTGGTCCGGCCCGCGATGTCGGCGATCAGGCCGGCGACGTCACCGATGCGCCCGACGCGCTCGACCAGCGTGTCGATGACCCGCCGGGCCCCGTCGCCGACCGCGACCGCTTCGCCGATGGTGGAACGGGAATGGCGCGCCTGGCCCGCGATCTCCTCCAGCGACGTGGTCAGCGCCGCGGCGGCGCCGGTCATCCCCTCGGCACTGACGAGCGCGGATTGCGCCGCTTCAGTGGCCGCCCGCGTATCCTGCCCGGCACCGCGGGCCAGATCCGCCATGGACGCGGTCAGCGCCTTCATTGCGTGGCTGTCGCCGGCAACCTGCTCGACCAGCGCGGCGGTCTCCGTCTCGACCCGCTCTGCCATCCGCATGAGGGCGACCTGCTTCTGCTCATCGGCCGCTTCGCGCGCCCCATCCGCCTGCTGTTCCAGGTCCCGAGCATGCCGCGAGGTATCGCGCAACTGTGCCAGCGCGCGTGCCATGGCACCGACCTCATCGCGCCGCGCCTGGCCGGCAATGGGAATGTCCAGGTCGCCCGCGGTCAGGCCGCTCGTTGCCGCGACCAGCATGCCGAGGGGACGCACCACGCCGCGCAGCAGGCCGACACCGCAGCCAAGGCAGAGCAGGATCAGCGCGCCGCTCGCGGCCGGTGCGATCCGCAGCGCCTGCTCCGCGAGGTCCGCCTGCTGGCAGGCCGCGGCACGCAACGCCGTGGTCAAGGCGGTGAGCTGGCCGTCGGCGATCGCGTCGAGCCGCGTCGTGAGGTCGTTGATCGCGTCGGCCTGCGGGTCGAACTTTGCCATCAGCGTGTTGCCGGCGTCGGTACCTTGTTCGACATAGGCCTGCAGCATGACCTGGCCCGTCTCGTAATAGGCGGGGAACTGCGCCTGGGCGGAGCGGATGATCCCGGCTGCCTCGGGCAGTGCCAGCGCGTCGGCGAGCGCCCGTGCCCGGATGGTATTATTTGCGAAGGCGTCGGCATTGGAGGCTGCGTCGCGCCGGCTGTCGCCGTCCGGTTCACGGGTGACCGCTGCGTCCGAGAGGAATTGCTGCACCTGCACAACGTCGTAACGGATGTCCTTGGCGAGGCCGGCCAGCGCTGTGACGCTTTGCAACTGGGTCTCGATCCGTGTTGCGACGACGAGTGCCGCGGTTGCCTCCCGCCGACCGACCCACCAGGCGCCGAGGCCAAACGTCCCCACGGCAATGGAAAGCGCGGCCAGGGCGATGACGATTTGCATACGGATCGAGATCACCATCGGCCGGGTCACCTGTCCTCATACGGTCCACGCCGCCGCCTGCTTAGGGCGTGTCGTCAATTGAGCCAAATAGCCGCAGCGGCAAGATGGACTGCGGCCAGAAAGTTGCGGGCGGTCTTGTCGTATCGGGTCGCAATGGCACGAAACTGCTTGAGCTTGGCGAAGAAGTTCTCGATCAGGTGTC
>JARLIJ010000378.1 GCA_031291795.1 Acetobacteraceae bacterium
CCCAGCCGACCACCACGGCAAGCCCCTGGCAGACCAGCCCGGTCCAGGCTGCGCCGACCATGCCGTAGCGCGGGATCAGCACCAGGTTCAGCACGACATTGGCCACCGCCGCCGGCGCGTAGCTCCACAGCATCGTCATCGAGCGGCCGGCGAGATGGAACGCGTGGTCGATGAAATGCGACCGCACGCCGCTCAGCAGCGAGGTCACGCACATGATCGGAATCAGCACCGTCACGCCGTCCCGGAATGCCGGTCCGACCAGGGTCGCGGCGATCTGCGGGGCGGTCAGCGCCAGCCCGGCGCAGGCCGGCAACGCCAGCGCCAGCAGGACCGCGCCGTTCTTGCCGGCCTGGATGCGCCCGGCCTCCCGCCCGTCGCGTTCCATGATCTGCACCGCCATCGGAAAGGTCGCGGTGGAGATGGCGGAGCAGATCAGCGAGGTCGGCCGTTCCACCAGGCTGTACGCCACCGCGTAGAGGCCCAGCATATGGGCGTCGCCCAGCCAGCCCAGCAGGAACCGGTCGGAGAGCTGCAGCACGCACATCGTGCAGGCCACCGTGACCAGCGGCCAGGCGTAGCGCAGCAGGTGCTGCAAGGTTTCGCGGTCGAGCCGGTGTGTGGTCCGGCGCAGCGGTAGCAGCAGCAGGCGCAGATCGGCGGCCGCGCACACCGCCGCGCCGATCAGCAGGCCGATCAGAACCGTCTCGGCGTTCGCACCGAACACCGGGACGAGCGACAGGCCGGCGGCCACGCCCAGCACCGCATGGGTGCACTCGATGGTGTTGAAGCGCGCCATCCGGTTCGCCGACCGGTTCACCGCCTGGTTCATGCCGACCGCCGCGCGGGCCATCAGCAGCGGCAGCGCAAGCCAGGCCGCCTTGTGCAGCGGAGGCGCCAGGCCGACCCAGGGCAGGATCAGCGCGCAGGCCAGCACCAGGCTCACCGCGACAGCATAGAACAGGGTGTAGGCCGCTTTCAGGAACGCGGCCTCGCGGTCCGCCAGGGCCGCTCCGGGATGGAAGCGCGTGATCGCGATCGGCAGGGCGAAGAACAGCGCTGTCTGCGCGACCAGCACCGCGGAGAACGCCAGGCTGTAGACGCCGTATGCGTCGGGCGTCAGCACACGGGTGTAGGCGAACACCAGCAGGAACGAACAGACGGCCGGCACGATGTTCGCCGGCAGGTAGAACAGGATCTGGCGGAACATCGACTGCGTCCACGTCGGGCCGATGCGATGGAAGCGCCCGGCGGGAAGCGGCCGGGTCGACCATGCGGTTCGGCAGGAGAAGAAACCGGAAAGGCAAGCGCCGCGCCGCTGGGTGCGGCATCGTCAGTGCTGCGGCATCGTCAGTGCTGCGGACAGCGGCGATCGCCCGCAAAGTTGCGATAACGAACAGATGGCATCAGGTTTCTCCAGGGCCTTAGCGTGTCCCTAGCAAGTCCGGGCCGCCACCGCCTCCCACGAACCCGTGCATCAACCACTTGTGGTTGAACCGGACCGTGCGCTTTTCCGTGCGCAGACGAACCTGCTACAGAGAGTGCATAATCGCGGGAGGCAACAATGAAACAAACTGCACGGCGGGCGGGCATGCTTTGCGCCGCACTGCTTGGCGCCACGCTGCTGCCCGGCTGGCAGCCGCAGGCGCGGGCGGAGGTGCCCGAGGTCCGCATCGCGCGGCAATTCTCCATGGGCTACCTGCAATTCAACGTCATCGAGCACGAGAAGCTCATCCAGAAGCACGCCGCCCTGCTCGGCATCCCCGAGGTCAAGGTCACCGCCTTCCGCTTCAACGGCCCGGCCGCGATGAACGACGCGCTGCTGTCGGACTCGGTGGATATCGTGGGCGGCAGCCCGCATGGCATGTTCACGCTCTGGAGCCGCGCGCGCGGCACGGCGCAGGAGGTGCGGGCGATCAGCGCGCTGGTGACGCTGCCGTTCGCGATCACGTCGAGCGACCCGGAGATCCGGACGATCGCCGACCTCGGGCGCTGCCGGAAGATCCCCGTGCCGTCGGTGAAGGTGTCGTCGCCGGCGGTCGCGGTCGAGATGGCGGCGGCGCAGCTTTTCGGCATCAAGGACTACGCGCATTTCGACGCCGCGACCGTAACCATGTCGCCGGCGGATGCCACGGTGGCGCTGCTGACCGGCAGCGGCGACGTCAACTGTGTGGTCGCGCTGCCGCCCTATCTGCAGCAGCAGCTCGAGCACCCCAACATCCACGTGGTGGCCAATTCCTACGACCTGATGGGCGGGCAGACGACCTTCACCGTGGCCTACACGTCCAAGCGATTCCACGACCGCGATCCGAAGCTGTACCAGGCGGTCTACGATGCGCTGGCCGAGGCGACCGATTTCGTCAACCAGGACGTCCGCCGCGCCTCGCAGTACTGGATCGAGGACAGCGGGTCCAAGCTCTCGGTCGACTTCGTGGCCGCGGCGGGCGGCGGGCGCGACGTGCACTGGACGATGGTGCCGGAAGCCACGATGCGCGGCGCCGCGTTCATGGCGGATGTCGGGACGATCAAGGTGCGGCCGCAATCCTGGAAGGACTATTTCTTCCCGGAAGCCTACGGCCTGCCGGGGAGCTGAGGCCCCCGGCCGGCATGGCCAAGGCTTGGGCCGAACCATCGGCCTTAAGGGTCGGGTGGTATAAGCAAGCCAACCTGGAGGCTGAGCACGTTGAAAATCGCATGAGCGCGACCCTGCGCAGGCCCGACGGGGAGGCCGCCCGCACCCTGATCCGCGACCGCGCCCTCGCCGTCGGCTTCGACGCCGTCGGTTTCTGCGACGCCGCCCTCGGCCCCGAGGCGCGGACGCGGCTGGTGGACTTCCTCGCCGCCGGCCAGCACGGCGACATGGGCTGGCTCGCGGCCCGCAGCGAGCAGCGCGCACATCCCCAGGCGCTGTGGCCCGAGGCCCGCAGCGTGATCGCACTCGGTCTGTCCTATGCGCCAGAGGGCGATCCGCTGGCGTCGCTGGCGCAGCCCGACCGGGGCACGATTTCGGTCTACGCCCGCAACCGGGACTACCACGACCTGCTCAAGGGCCGCCTGAAGCAGCTCGGCCAGTTCATCGTCAGCCGCTTCGGGCCGCAGATAAAGGTGTTCGTCGACACCGCACCGGTGATGGAGAAGCCGCTGGCGGAACGCGCCGGCCTGGGCTGGCAGGGCAAGCACACCAACCTGGTGTCCCGCTCGTTCGGCTCCTGGCTGTTCCTGGGCGAGATCTACACCACCCTGGCGCTGCCCGCGGACGCGCCGCATGCCGATCGCTGCGGCAGTTGCACGCGCTGCCAGACCGCCTGCCCGACCGACGCGTTTCCCGCGCCGTACCGGCTGGATGCGACACGCTGCATCTCCTACCTGACGATCGAGCACGCCGGCCCGATCCCGCTGGACCTGCGCCCGAAGCTGGGCAACCGGATCTACGGCTGCGACGACTGCCTGGCCGTGTGCCCCTGGAACCGGTTCGCCCAGGCCACGCCGCACCCGAAGCTGCAGGCGCGGGCGGAGCTGACGGCGCCGCTTCTGGCCGAACTGGCGGGGCTGGACGATGCGGGGTTCCGCGCGCTGTTCGCCGGCTCGCCGATCAAGCGCATCGGACGCGATCGGTTCGTACGCAACGTCCTGATGGCGATCGGAAATTCCGCCGATCCGTCGCTGCATCCGGTGGCCGCGCGGCTGACCTCCGACCCCGACCCGGTGGTGGCCGAAGCTGCCGCCTGGGCCTGCGCCCGCCTCGCCGGCTGACGCGGCCTGTACGACGGGCGGCGTGGGCGCGCCGGAAAACGCTCAGCGGTTGTAGGTGAACCGGCTGATGGAGCAGACATCGACGCTGCGTTTCACCAGCGCGGCGCCACCCTGGAAGACCGCCCGGAAGTCAAACCGGCAGGCCCCGGTGCCGTCATTGAGGTTCACCCGGAAACTCTCGCCGTTACCCACTGTTTCCTCGCCGAGGATATCCTCTTCCCAGGAGTCGGCGCCGACGCGGGAGGCGTAGAAATGCGTCATCGTCCGCCCGGTGGTGTTGACGATTTCGACGCGGCGGTCGGCGGCATTGGCAACGCCGGTGATCAGGGAGAGGACTGCCAGCGCAGCAATGAAGCGCATTGTATTTGTCCTATTTTCTGTCAGGCCGCCGCTTGATACGCCCGTTGATAGTAGGACCTCTCAATCATGTCCATTTCGTTGTTTAATACATTCATGATGTTGCATCATAAGATATCTCAGTTTTACTTCTTGATGTACTGCGAAAAGATCGTTGCATACCCTCAGAATGGCGGCCGGGCCTTCGCGGACCGGCACGCGAGCGGCCCGCCGCCTACCAGCCGGTCTGCTCAGCCATGCAACGGCTTCATGCCTCAGGCCAAAGCGGCGGGACGAGAATGCGCGTTGCGCATCGGCGGTTGAGGATTGCCCCTGGCATGCGCATGTCCGTCCGCGGCACAGACAGCACGGAGCCCGGCCATGAGCGAAACCCGCACCGAAACCGACAGCCTCGGCACCATCGAGATCGACGCCGCCCGCTACTGGGGGCCGCAAACCGAGCGCGCGCGGCGGCTGTTCCGGATTGGGGGCGAGCAGTTTTCGCCGGGGCTGATCCGCGCCGTCGGGCTGCAGAAATGGGCCGCCGCGGAGGCCAACCACGCCCTCGCCGAACTGCCCCGCGCACTGGCGGAGCCGATCGTCGCGGCCGCGCGCGAGATCGCCGAGGGCCGCATGGACGCCGAGTTCCCCCTGCCGGTGTGGCACACTGGCTCCGGCACCCAGACCAACATGAACGCCAACGAGGTGATCGCCAACCGCGCCAACGAGTTGCTGGGCGCGCCACGCGGCAGCCGCAAGCCGGTGCATCCGAACGACCACGTCAACCGCGGCCAGTCGTCCAACGACAGCTTCCCGACTGTCATGCACATCGCCGCCGCCGAGGCCGTGCAGCGCCTGCTGCCCGCGCTGGCCACGCTGCAGCACGCCCTGGAGGCCCGCGCCGCCGCCTGGCAGGACATCGTCAAGGTCGGCCGCACCCACATGATGGACGCCGTCCCGGTCACGCTGGGGCAGGAATTCGCCGCCTGGGCGCGCCAGGTGGAACTGGGGATCGCGCGGCTGGACGACGCCACGCCCCGGCTGCTGTCGCTGCCGCAGGGCGGCACCGCCGTGGGCACCGGCCTGAACCGCCACGCCGACTTCGACCGGGTGTTCTGCGAGCGCATCGCCGAGTTGACCGGCCTGCCCTTCACGCCCAACCCCAACAAGTTCGAGGGCATGGGCGCGCACGATGCGCTGGTGGAGCTGTCCGGCGTTTTGAATGTGATCGCCGTCTCGTTCAACAAGCTGGGCAACGACATCCGCCTGCTGGGCTCCGGCCCGCGCGCCGGGCTGTCCGAACTGATCGTGCCGGCGGACGGGCTGTCCAGCTCCATCATGCCCGGCAAGACCAACCCGACCCAGTGCGAGGCGCTCACGATGGTTGCAGCCCAGGTGATGGGCAATCACGTCACCGTGACCGTTGCGGCAGCGCAAAGCTTCCTGGAACTGAACGTCTTCAAGCCGGTCATCATCTACAACCTGCTGCAATCGCTGCGCCTTCTGACCGATGCGGCGGAAAGCTTCGCAGCCAACATGGTCGACAAGCTCGAACCGAACCGGGAACACATCAATGAGAACCTGGCCAAATCGCTCATGCTCGTGACCGCACTCAACCCACGGATCGGTTACGACAAAGCCGTGAAGATCGGCAAGCTCGCGCTCGGGGAGAACATCACGTTGAAGGAGGCCGCCGACCGGCTGGGTTACGTCACGCCGGAGGACTTCGACCGCTGGGTGGTGCCGTCGGCGATGGTTACGCCGGGTGCGACGCTCGATGGAGGTGGCGACTGAGCGGCCTCGTCAAACGCAGCTTCTCGCTGGCCGGCCATCGCACGAGCGTGGCGCTGGAGGCGGAGTTCTGGCAGGCACTGACGCAGTTGGCGGCGGCGCGGACGCAGACCCTGTCGGCGCTGGTGGCGGAGACCGATGCCGGGCGGGACACCAGCCGCCCGCTCGCCTCGGCGCTGCGGGTGCTGGCGCTGCGGGAGCTGCCGCGGCTGGCGAACGAGGTTGCCCGCGTGCCGCAGGACGACCAGGTGCGGCCGTGACGCATGCCGGTGGGCGGACAGGCGAGGGAGTCATACCAACCGCCGTAGAGAATGACACTTCTCCCTCTCCCCTTGAGGGCTTGGGCCGCAGAGCGGACCAAGGCTGGGGTGAGGGGTCGTACCACCACCGGCGGTGTGCGGCTCGCCCCCTCACCCCG
>JARLIJ010000379.1 GCA_031291795.1 Acetobacteraceae bacterium
ACCGGCTGGCCGCCGCCGCCACCGCCGCGGTCGGACGGCGGCTGACCGAGGCGCACGGCAAGGTCGCCGCGATGATCGTGGCGTTGCAGCTGGGCGACATCACGCGCCAGCGGATCGAACACATGGTGGACGCCATCATCCTCATGACGGACCTGGCGTATCCCGGGGGCGACCACGCCGCGGCGCCGGTTGCCGCCGGCTGCGCCCTGGCCGCGGCGCAACTGCGCGATACGGCGGTGGAGCTGGACCAGGAAGCCGAACGCATCGCCGGCCGGCTCGCCAGCCTGGCGGAGGACGCGCGGGAAGTCGGGCGGGTCAGCGAGCAGACCTATGGCGGCGCCGACCGCGCGCATTCCAACTGCATCGCCAAGCTGGAGCAGGACGTGCGCGACACCAGCGCGCTGTTCGAGCAGGTCTGGCACGCCCGCGACGAAACCGAACGCCGCGTCGGGGAGGTATCGGACGCGGCGGACCGGCTGGTCGCGCATGTCCGGACGCTGGGCAGCATCGAGGCCGACATCCACATCATGGGCCTGAACACCACGCTGAAATGCGGCCGGCTGGGGACGATCGGCCGCCCGCTGAGCATCATCGCCCAGGCGCTGCGGGATTGCGGCAAGGGCGTCATGGGGCAGGTCGGCACGGCCTCGCAGCAATTGCAGCAATTGGTGGCGCTGACCGCCTCATTGACCGGCGCAGCCGATGAGACGCCCGATGGGGGGACGACAGGCCAGCGACCGTCCGCCGCCCGCAGCGTCGCCGACCGCATGCTGACCGCGCTGGGGCAGCTCTCGCATGCGGGCCAGGCGCTGGTCGGGGCCCTGGCAGGGCTGCAACGGGACAGCCTGGCGGCGTCAAGCCTGCTGGAGACGGCGGCAGCCGGGTTCTCGGTGCATCGCGACCTGAGCGAGGTGCTGCGCAGCGCGGCCGCCACGCTGGACGGGATCGCGGCGGAGTCCGACACGGTCGATGCGGACCCGGCGGCCACGGCGGCGCTGCTGGACCGGGTGGCCGCCAGCTACACGATGGCCCGCGAACGCGACATCCACCGCCGCTTCGCGCCCGACAGCGCCGCGTGCAGGACGGCCGAACGGGCGCCCGACGCGCTGGAGGACATGCTGTTCTGAAGCTGCCGGGGCTGCACGCGCCGCTGCGCCGACTTTGGCATCATTCGTGCTTGACCCCGCTGTGCCATGCGAGGCGGCAACCGCCCGCGTGGCCGCGCCGGCTTCGCCACAGCCAGCGTGCCGGGGGCGAGGAGAACAAGCGATGACGAGCCAGCGACAGATGCGCCTGGGTCTTTCCATGCGCTACCACGGTTACCACCTGGGCGCGTGGCGCCATCCCGACGTGCCGGCCGCAGGCCCGCTGGATTTCCGCTACTTCCTGAACACCACCCGCCTGGCCGAACGCGCCAAGTTCGACATGGTGTTCCTGGCCGACGGGGTCGGCATTCGCGCGCGCGACGAACCGCCGGGCTCGCTGTGCCGATCGCCGCAGACGGTGGAGCTGGAGCCGCTGACGCTGTTCGCGGCGCTCGCCACCCACACAGAACGGATCGGCTTCGTCGCGACTGCCTCCACGACGTACAACGAGCCGTATCATATTGCCCGGAAATACGCCTCGCTGGACCATATCAGCGGCGGCCGGGCCGGCTGGAACATCGTCACCTCCTGGTCCGACGAGGAGGCGCGGAATTTCGGCCGCGAAAAACACATGGATTACGACACGCGCTACGAGCGTGCCGAGGAATTCGTCCGCGTCGTCACCGGCCTGTGGGACAGTTGGGAAGACGATGCCTTCGTGCGCGACAAGGAATCGGGGCTGTACTACGACCCCGACAAGCTGCATGTGCTGAACCACAAGGGCCGGCATTTCTCGGTGCGCGGCCCACTGAGTTCGGTGCGCACGCCGCAGGGCCGCCCGTTGCTGGTGCAGGCGGGCGCGGCGGAACAGGGGCAGGCGATCGCCGGCGCGCATGCCGACCTGGTCTATGCGATGTCGTTCGACCTGGCCTCGGCCCAGCGCTACTACGCCGCGATCAAAAGCCGCGCGGTGCAGCATGGACGGACGGCGGATGCGGTGCATGTGCTGCCGGGGTTCACACCCTATGTCGGCCGCACGGAAGCCGAGGCGCGCGCCAAATACGACGCGATGCGGCAGTTGATCCATCCCAAGGTCGGGCTGGCGATCCTGTACAACTACCTCGGCGATTTGTCCGGCTATCCGATCGACGGGCCGGTGCCGGAACCCACCGGCGACGTGCGCCTGCGCAGCATCGGCAACGGCGTGCTGCAGATGGCGTTGCGCGAGAAGCTGTCGATCCGCGAACTGTACGAAGTGATGGCGGCCGGCAATTCCGGGCGCGTCCTGGTCGGCACCGCCGAACAGATCGCCGACGACATGCAGACCTGGTTCGAGGAAGGCGCAGCCGACGGCTTCAACATCTGCGCGTCCCATCTGCCGGGCGGGCTGGAGGACTTCGCCGAACTCGTCGTACCGGAACTGCAACGCCGCGGATTGTTCCGCCGCGAGTATGAATCCACGACCTTGCGCGGCAACCTGGGCCTGCCGCCGCAGGTCAACCGCTATCCCGCGTCGCAGACAGCGAGCCGGCATGAACCGGCCCATCCCCTGGAGGTTTCCTGATGCCGATCGGACGCAGAACCCTGCTTGGCGGCGCGGCGGGTGGGGCTGCCCTCGCTTTGTCGCCGCGCGGCTTGCTGGACTACGCCCACGCCGCCGCGCCCGAGGGCAAGACGCTGCGTGCGGCACTGACCGGGTTCAGCGTGATCAACACGCTCGATCCCGGCAAGGCCGCGGTCAATCCGGAGTTCTTCATCATCTGGGGCGTGTACAACACCCTGGTGAAGTTCGATGCCAACATGAAGGTGGTCGGCGACCTGGCGCTGTCCTGGACCAACCCCGATCCCACCACGTGGGAGTTCAAGCTGCGCCAGGGCGTGAAGTTCCACGACGGCAGCGAAATGACTGCCGAGGACGTCGTGTTCACCTTCCAGCGTATCGCCGATGAGAAATTCGGCTCCCCGGTGCGCAAGAAGATGGCGGCAGTGACCGCGGTGACGGCGCTCGATCCCTACACGGTGCGCATCAAGACCGACAAGCCGTTCGCGCCGCTGATCACCTACCTGACCAACACCCGCACCAGCACGCAGATCGTGTGCAAGCGCGCGGTGCAGCAGATGGGCGACGAGCAGTACGGCCGCACTCCGGTCGGCACCGGGCCGTGGAAACTGGCAGAGTGGCGGCCAAACGAACGTCTGACCTTCGCCGCGCATACCGCGTATTTCGAGCCCGGCCTGCCGCGCTGCAGCGCGCTGGAAGTGCCGCTGATCCGCGACGACGCCAGCGCGATCAACGCGCTGATCGCGGGCGGGCTGGAGTTCGTCAATGCCGTGCCGTACGGCGACACCGACCGGCTGAAGAAGATCCCGTCGATCGCGTTCTCCTCAGTCCCGGGATTGAATGCGCGCTTCACCGCGCTGAACATCCAGAAGCCACCGTTCGACGACGTGCATTTCCGCCGCGCCGTGTCGATGTCGATCAATCGCGAGGCGTTCATTCAGGCCGTGGTGTTCGGCCAGGCCGTGCCGTCGCAGGGCTACATCCCGAAGGCGCTGTCCTGGGCCTATGACGAGCAGCCGTATGAATACGCCCAGTTCAATCCGGCGCGCGCCAAGGAGGAGCTGGCAAAATCGAAATACGGACCGGGGACCGAGGCGGTGATCACCGGTTTCCCGGATGCCTGGTGGAAACGCATGACCGAGGTGTTCGTCGACATGGCGAACCGCGTGCTGGGCGTGAAGTTCACCGTCGAGCTGCTGGATGCGCGCACGGCGTTCTCCAAGTGGACGTCCAATGACGGGCAGGCCTGGCCGACCGGCTGGATCTCGCTGTGCGATCCGGACGAATATTTGTTCGACTGCTTCCACAGCACCGGCTGGCGGAACTTCACCAAATACAACAACCCCGAGGTTGACCGTCTGCTTGATCAGGCGCGCCAGGAACTGGATCGCGAGGCGAAGGGCGGTCCGCTTTACAAGCAGGCGGAGCGGCTGATCGCGGACGACTGCCCGACGATCTTCCTGATGAACACGTTCTCCAACGCGGCCGTGCTGGCGAAGGTGCAGGGCTACGAGCATCTGCCGTACGACGGGTTCGGTGCCCAGCTTGCACCGATGATCGCCACGTAGGCGGATGCGCGTGGCCGCGCTCCCCGCATGAATCTCCTGCTGTATTTCGGCGCGAAGGTCCTCGGCGCGCTCGCGATGCTGGTGGTCGGCGCCGGTGTGGTCTTCCTGCTGATGCACGCCGTTCCCGGCGATGCCGCCATGGCCGCGCTGGGTGACGCCGCCTCGCCCGACGCGGTGGCCTCCTTCCGCGCGGAGCATCATTTGAACGATCCGCTGGCGCAGCAGTTCTGGGACTGGGCACGTGCCGCGCTGACCGGGGACCTGGGGAAGTCGATCTCGCTGGCGGGCGGCTTCTCCACGTCTGCACTGATCGCCGGCAGCCTGCCGAACACGCTGTTCGTCGGCGGCTTCGCGCTGGTCATCGCCATTGCGATTTCCCTTGTCGCCGGCAGCATCGCCGCCAGCCGGCACGGCCGGATGGAGGACGTGCTGGCCACCTCGGGCGCCATCGTCACCATCTCCATGCCGGATTTCTGGCTTGGCTACATGCTGGTGCTGGTGTTCAGCCTCGGCCTCGGCTGGTTTCCCGCCTATGGCTTCGTCCGCCCCAGCGAGTCCCTGGCGGGCGCGTTCCACAGCGGCTTCCTGCCGGCGCTCGCGATTGCCGTGCCGATGGCCGGCATCTTCTCCCGCATGCTGCGCACCACGCTGCTGGAGACCTTCCGCCGTGCCTACGTCGTCTCGGCCCACGCGATGGGCTTCGGCCGCAGCTTCATCTTCTGGCACTACGTGTTCCGCAACGCGCTCATCCCCTACGTCACCGCGATCGGCCTGCAGGCCCGCTATCTCCTCGGCGGCGTCGTGGTGATCGAGCGGGTGTTCGGCGTCCCCGGCGTCGGCTCCGTCATGGTGGATGCCGCCTTCGCGCGCGACTACGGCGTGGTGCAAGGCTGCGCCGTGGTGTTCCTGGTGATTGTGATCGCAACGAACCTGCTGGTCGACGCGCTGTGCGGCCTGCTCGATCCAAGGAGGGCCGCATGACCGCACCACGCAAGCCCGGCAGCGGCATGTGGTATACCTTCCGCAGCAACCGCGTCGCCCAGGCCGGCAGCGCGATCCTGCTGTTCGCACTCGTCGCCATCGTCCTGGTCCGCCTGTTCTCCCCCTACGACCCGAACGACAAGGACTACATGAGCATCCTGCTCGGTCCCTCCCTGGAACATCCGTTCGGCACCGATTCATTCGGCCAGGACGTACTGACCCGCGTGGCCTACGGCGCACAGGTCTCGCTGCTGATCAGCGTCGCCGGCCTGGTGCTGGGCGGGCTGGTCGGCACCGTGATCGGCATGGCGTCCGGCTTCTGGGGCGGCGTGTTCGATACGGTCACCATGCGCTTTACGGAGCTGCTGTATTCGTTCCCGACCTATGTGCTCGCGCTGTGCCTGATGCTGCTGCTGGGCTATGGCAGCCGCAGCGTCAGCCTGGCCATCGCGCTGGTCTACGTGCCGAACTTCGCCCGCCTCGCCCGCAGCATGACCAGTGCCACGCGCGCGGAGAACTACGTCACCGCCGCGCGCCTGATGGGCCAGAGCCCGGCCCGCATCCTGCTGCGCGAGATCCTGCCCAACATCGCCGCCCCGTTGCTGGTACAGTTCTCCGCCGGCCTCGGCTTCGGGATCATCATGGAGGCCGGCCTGAGCTTCGTCGGCCTCGGCGTGCAGCCACCCACGCCGTCGCTGGGGGTGATGATGGCCGACGGCAAGGACTATTTCCAGAAAGGCCCGTGGGTCCTGACGCTGACCGGGTTTTCCGTCGCGTGGATCATCCTGGGGCTGAACCTGCTGGGCGACGGACTGCGCGACGCGCTGGACCCGCGCCTGCGCCGGCGGCTGTCATGAGCGCGCAGGCCGGCATGCGCGAAACAAACGTCATGATCGAACCGCCTGCCCTAAACGCAACGAATGTGCTCCAGGTCCACGGCCTGAACCTGTACCTCGACGCCAAGGGCCGCCGGCTGCACGTCGTCCGCTCCGTCGATATCGACCTGGCCGCGTCCGAAGTGCTCGGGTTGATCGGCGAATCCGGCTCCGGCAAGACCATGACCGGCCTGTCGCTGCTGCGCCTGGAACCCGAACGGGCACAAATTACCGCTGAAACGATGCGGCTCGACGACACCGACCTGCTGGCCGCATCGCAAGGCGCGCTGCGCGGCCTGCGCGGCAGCCGGATCGCGATGATCTTCCAGGACCCGGTCGGCGCATTCAATCCCGCCAAGCGCATCGGCTGGCACGCGCGCGAAGTGCTGCGGCGGCGCGCGACGCGGGCCGGCCCGTGGCGCCCCGTCGCGCGCGAATTGCTCGCCGAGGTCGACATCGCCGACGCCGACCGCGTGCTGGGGTCGTACCCCCACCAGCTCAGCGGCGGCATGCTGCAACGCGTGCTGATCGCGCTGGTGCTGGCCGCCGAACCGCAGGTGATCATTGCCGACGAACCGACCACCAACCTCGACAACATCGTGGAGCAGCAGATCCTGCGCCTGTTCCGCAAAGTGAAGCGGACCCACGGCGCGGCGTTCATCTTCATCACCCACGACATGTCCGTGGCCGCTGCGCTGTCCGATCGGATTGCCGTGATGTACGCTGGCGAAATCGTCGAGGTCGGCCCCACCGAAGCGGTGTTCGAAACGCCGAAGCATCCCTACACCGTCGGGCTGATCCGCACCTCCCGCGCGTTACAGGACGGCGCCGCCCGCCTGCCCGAGATCGCCGGCGAACTGCCCGGCCTGAGCGGCCAGCGCACCGGCTGCGCGTTCGCCCCGCGCTGCCCGGAGCGCATGCCGCAATGCACGACGCGCACGGTCGGGATGGCACGCCCTGCCCCCGGCGTGCAGGCGCGCTGCCTGCTGTACGCCGATGCCTGACGATCGCCCTGCCGCCGAGGCGCATGTCGCCGCCCCCCTGCACGCACCGCTGCTGGTCGACGTCCAGAACGTCACCGTGCGCTTCCGCCGCAAGCGAACCTTCGCAACGTTGCTGTCCAACACGCCAACCAGCTTCCGCGCCGTCGCCGAGGCAGACCTGGCCATCGCACGCCAGGAAGTCGTCGCCCTGGTCGGGGAATCCGGCAGCGGCAAGACCACGCTCGGGCGCACCATCCTGCGGCTCTACGAGCCCAACGAAGGCGTGGTCGTGTTCGAGGGCCAGGACATCACCCATCTGCGCGAACGCCAGTTGCGCGCGGTGTGGCGCCGCATGGCGCTGGTGTTCCAGGACCCGCTGTCCTCGCTCAATCCGCGCCATACGATCCATACCGCATTGGCAACGCCGCTGCGGATCGCAGGCCGCGCCGCCAGCGACGTCGAGGACCGCGTGAAGGCAGCGCTGCAGCGCGTCGGCCTGCCGCTGGATGCGCGCGGCCGCTATCCGCACGAGCTGTCCGGCGGCCAGTTGCAACGCGTGGCCCTGGCGCGCGCGCTGATGCTGTCGCCGGCGCTGGTGATCGCCGATGAGGCCGTGTCGAAACTGGACGTCTCGGTGCGGTCGCAGATCCTGAACCTGTTCAAGGACCTGCAGGCAGACCTGAACATCTCGTTCCTGTTCATCACCCACGACCTGCATGTTGCGCGCTACATCAGCGATCGCGTCGCGGTGATGTTCTTCGGCCGCATCGTGGAGACCGGGCCGGTGCGCTCGCTGTTCCGCGCGCCGCGCCACCCTTACACGCGCGCGCTGCTGGCGACGATCGACGACCGCGGCGAGGACACCCCCCAGCTGCGTCGCGGCGTGGTTGATCCGGACGCGCCAGGCTGCATCTACCAGGCGCAATGCCCGCGCCGCATCGCACGCTGCGCCGAGGCGCATCCGCCAACGACGACGGTCGAACGTGACCACACGCTGGCCTGTTACAATCCGGGCTAATACCTACGGCCGCTGAGACCGACTCATGGGCTGTCTCTGCCCCATCGTCATGGCCGAGCTCGTCCCGGCCATCTGTCGCAGCACTCTGCCTCACGGATAGCCGGCACGGAGGCCGGCCATGACGGTGGGGCGGTCAGTGCCAACGGCCGTTGGTATACCCAGAATCCGCGAGAATCTGGGAAGGGACCTTTACACCGCCAGTCATCTCTGACTCGATGACGTGTCATGAGCGGCGTGATTCTCCCTCCCGAAGACCGGACGCACCTGCTGCGGCAGATGCGTCGG
>JARLIJ010000380.1 GCA_031291795.1 Acetobacteraceae bacterium
GAGCCCGTATGTCGGCGAGAAGCAGGTGGTGGCGTCGGCGATCAACATCTCGGGCTATTCCAAGGCGATCCGGAGCTATACGCCGGATGCCGGGGAACATACCGATGAAGTATTGAAGTCGGTTGGCTACACCGATGCGGATTTGGACGATATGCGCGCAAAAGGGGTGATCTGACGATGCTGCCGGACCATGCGGTGACCCGGGAATTCGCCGGGGGAAAGATGTTGGCGGCCAAGGATGACGGGGTCGGGCTGATCACCTTCAACCAGCCGGAAAAACGCAACGCCATGTCCATGGAGATGTGGACCGGGCTGGGCGATATCCTGGAAGAATTCGCCGAGGACGGGTCGGTGCGCGTGGTTGTGCTGACCGGCGCCGGCAACAAGGCGTTCGTTTCGGGAGCGGATATCAGCCAGTTCGAGAAGAACCGCAACAGCTTCGACGCGCAGAAGGAATACGACCGGGCGACCGGGATCGGGCGGGAGAAATACCTGGCGTTCCGCAAGCCGGTCATCGCGCGCATCCGCGGGTTCTGCCTGGGCGGCGGGCTGGCGATCGCGATGGGGGCGGATTTGCGGATTGCATCCGCGGACAGCCAGTTCGGCATCCCGGCCGCGCGGCTGTCGATCGCCTACGCGCCGGATGCGGTGCGGCGGCTGGTCGACCTGGTGGGGCCGGCGCATGCGCGGATGATCCTGTACACGGCGAAACGGATCGATGCGGCGGAGGCGGAACGAATCGGCCTGATCAACCAGATGACGGCGGAGGAAGACCTGAACGAAACGGTGCTGGATATCGCGCGCACCATCGCCGACAACGCGCCGCTGTCGGTGGCGGCGTCGAAGCTGACGATCAACGAGATGCTGAAGGACGAGAGCGCGCGCGACATGGGCGCGATCAAGCTGGCGATGGAGGCGTGCTTCGACAGCCTGGATTATCGCGAGGGGCGCACGGCGTTCATGGAGAAGCGGTCGCCGGTCTGGGTGGGACGGTAACCGTCCCACCCGTTTTCCCTACCACTCCGCAAACGTGCCGTCGGCATGGCGCCAGACCGGGTTGCGCCAGCGATGGCCGATTGCGGCCTGGCGCACCACGACCTCCTCGTCGATTTCGATGCCCAGTCCGAGGCCTTCGGGAATCGCGACGAAGCCGTCGCGGTGTTGCTACATACCCCCCATGTCAAGAGGCGCTGCGGCACCACTGCGCTCCGCCCCACCGCCCGCACGGAGCGCACGGGAAGCGGACGCACCAATATGGCCACGAACCGCCCCCCGAATCGCGCCAAATGATACGAAGCTGCCAGACTGCGGCATGCCCTCGCGAGTTGCGGTCCGCGCAGTCGCCGGCACGATGGGTTCCTCCCTTTGCGTCGTTCCGGAAACCGAAGTAGCCATGGCCGCCAGACCGCGACCTGGCGATTCGGATCGTAATCGTACATGCACGTCCGTGACGGCGGTGCTACATGGCAGCATGTATCAAGGGCAGCAAGAATGCGCGTCAACTTCCGGATTGTCTGGCAGACCCTGCTGGTCTTCATCTGGATTGGGACACCCTTCTTTGCGTTCGAGACATCGCTATTTTCGGTCGCAATCATTGGTTGCGTTCTCTCGATGCTATGGTGCCTGTTGGCTGCCGTTCTTCGGGCAGTGACGGGCCGACTGGCCCGTGCCGGGCACCTTGCCGCCCGCGTGATCGGAGCGCTTGCAGTGATAGTCCTGCTGGCCGGCACAGGAACCTATCCGAAGGGGGCTTTTCTGCTACACATGAAGATCGTCGGAGATTATCCGCGATCATGCGAAACCCAACAATTCTCGATGGGCGATAAGGAACAGACCGTTGGTCTGTGTGGGGTGAGGCACGACTGGCTATTAGGCGACGTTAACTTTATCGTTCTCGATACCAGTGGTCTGATCGGATTGCCGGCCTCCGCCAGGAGCCCTGAATGGAGACAGGCGGCAGGACATCTCAGCCGCGGCTGTGTAGTGGCAAATATAAGCCATCCCGGGAAAAGGATATTCCGTGACTATTTCGATATATTCGTTAGTATATCGGATGTTGCTGCGTACTGTTAGTCTGGCGTCCTGCCGCGCAGGCACCGTTACCGAGCGCGGTTTCGCGCTGATCGGAAACGTTCTCCATCGTCACGTGCCATCGGAGACAAGATTGGGTGGCATGCACCGCTTGCCCCACCAGCGGCCTTGCGGCACCGGCAGATCCAGCCCAATACGCAACGGTCCCGGACCAGAGCAGCACCGCTTTTTTATCACGGAGGAAGAAGTCGAGGGCCACGGAGGGCCACGGAGAGAATGTGCCGCATGGCTGGTCCGAGGCCTCTCACGCAGCACACGCGCTCCGTGGCCCTCCGTGGCCCTCGCCTGCTTCCTCCGTGGTGAAAAGCGGTCTTGCCCACCCACGCCGGGCGCCGGGGATCAACCGCCGGCCGTCGTCGCCCGCCTCGATTCGGTGCGGCATGACGAGGGCGCTGTTGCCTGTCAGCGGGAACACGCTCCAGCCGACCGCCTCAGAAATTCAGCGTAGATCAGGCAGCTTTCTCTGCACCCGCCCGGCTGCGTCCAGGTGAATGCCAGCACCCGACATCAATATTCTGGCGAGGTCCGGCAAGCGCCGTAGTCGGCAACCGAATCGTACAAGCAACGTTTCAAATACATGGCCGGGACTTTCCGCCCGCTCGGCGCCCGATTCCGCCGCGATGTAGTCGTAAAGTCGAAACAGATCGTCCTGCGCCTCCAGTACGAAACGACCTCACGCGCCGCGACGCGCCTTCCTCGAGCGGTCCGCATGGCGTGCATGGACTGTTGCCCCGACCCGATCGGCGGGAATGCCGCGCCCTGGGTCTGCCTGCATGGCGTCGTAGACCGGAACGACTTCCTCGCGCAGCCAGCGTGCGACGGCTTCATCGCGCTCCTGCAATGCACGCAGACCGGCGCGCACCACCTCGCTCGCCGAGGCGTATGTGCCGGTCTCGACCAGCCCATCGATATAGCTCGCCTGGGCGGGCGGCAGGCGGATGGTTCGCTTTTCAACCAAAGGCATCGGCCTGGTCCTCCAGGATGGGGCACCATCGCACGCGGTATGACCTGGTGATACTGGATGAGTCACCCACCCGCCTCCCGGGCGCCGTCACGCGGGCGAACCGGACACGCCAAAATGCATGCAAACCACCCCCAAATCGTACCAAATGGCACGATTCCGCCCCACGCCAGAGGGCCGACTCTCAATAAAATCCACTACCCCATTGACGATTCCCACATCACCCCGTTCTCCCACAAGAACAAGCACCTCCACCACGAACCTATCGCGCCGTCGCAACCACCGGCACTTTCCAGCCCCTCCGCCTGACACAAAAAGGGGCACATTCCGTGGCCCAAACTGACACGCTCCGTGTCACGATCCGGTCCGGTCCCGCATCGACCGGACCCGTGCCACAACCGTCCAAACACCCCGCCGACTTCCCAGCCGCGTGATCCACCCCAACTCACTCTTCCAGTGAAAGCGACCGCCCGTCCCTACGACGGGCAACCGAGGAGTTTGACCATGCCCGAACAGCGCCAGCTCCGGCTGGGGGCCTTCATGCGTCCGGTCAGCATCCACACCGCCTGGTGGCGCTACCCCGGCGCCCAGCCCGACGCCAACTTCAGCTTCCCCGCCATCAAGCGCTTCATCCAGACCTTGGAACGCGGGAAATTCGACGCTTTCTTCATGGCCGACCACCTGGCCCTGCTGAACATGCCGATGCCGGCCCTGATGCGCAGTGCCACGACCACGTCGTTCGAGCCGCTGACCCTGCTGCCCGCCCTGGCCGCGGTCACCGAGCACATTGGACTGATCGCAACGGCCTCGACAACGTTCGACGCACCATACCACATTGCCCGCCGCTTCGCCTCGCTCGACCACATCAGCAACGGCCGCGCCGGGTGGAATATTGTGACCACCTCCAACCCCGACGCCGCCCTGAATTTCGGCCTGACCGAACATATGGACCACGACGAACGCTACCGACGGGCCCGCGAATTCTACGACGTGGTCACCGGATTATGGGACAGTTGGGCTGACGACGCCTTCGTCCGGGACGTGGAGAACGGCGTCTATTTCGACCCCGCCAAGCTCCATACCCTTGATCACAAAGGGGAATTCCTCTCCGTCCGAGGCCCGCTGAACATCGCCCGCCCGGTCCAGGGCTGGCCCGTCATCGTGCAGGCCGGCGCGTCCGACGCCGGCCGCCAGCTCGCCGCCGAGACCGCCGAAATGGTGTTCGCCGCCGGCGGCCGCATGGTCGACGCACAGGCCTATTACGCCGACGTCAAAGCCCGCATGCGCGCCTTCGGCCGCGATCCGGACCACATGAAGATCCTGCCCGGCACCCTGGTCGTGGTCGGCGAGACCGTGGCCGAGGCCCAGGCCAAGAAGGCCAAACTCGACAGCCTGGTACACCCCGACAGCGGCATCGCCTCGCTCTCCATCGCGCTTGGCACGGATGCCTCGGCGTTCGACCTGGATGGACCGTTGCCGGAAATTCCCCCGTCAAATCAAAGCCAAAGCGGCCGGCAGCGGGTCGTCGACCTGGCGCGGCGGGAAAACCTGACGGTCCGCCAGCTCGCCCAGCGCGCCGGCACCTATGGCGGGCTGGCGATCGTCGGCACCCCCGCCACGATCGCTGACACCATGGAGCAGTGGCTGTTCTCCGACGCCTGCGACGGGTTCAACGTGATGTTCCCCTATGTCCCTGGCGGACTGGACGATTTCGTCAACCAGGTGGTGCCGGAACTGCAGCGCCGCGGCCTGTTCCGCCGGGAATACGAGGGCCGGACGCTGCGGGAAAACCTCGGCCTGCCGCGCCCGGCGAACCAGTTCTTCCCCTGACCGGGGAGACGCTTTTCGTCGTCCATCGCGGCCGGTATTGTTGGAGGACTGTTCGGTGAGGCCCGATTCGGGTGCTGATCACATTGTTCACGGATGCCGGGTTCTGCCCGGACCTGCGGGTCGGGGTCTGGGCGGCCTGGGCGAAGGAGTCTGGCCAGGCCCTGCGCCGCGCCGGCATCCTGGCCGGTGAGGTCCCCCATCCCGCCGAAGCGGAACTGAAGGCGCTGCACAACGGCCTGTTCCTGATTGGCCGCGTGATCGATCCGCCGGCCGATTCCCGCGTGATCTGCCAGGTGGACAGCCAGGAGGTCCTGAAGGCGCTGGAAACCCGCAAGCATCCGCGGGAGGAGATGCGGCTTCTGGCCCAGAAGCTGCTGGCCGACTATGCGGAACAGCGCCGCTGGCTGCTGTCGTTCCGCCACGTGAAGGGCCACAAAGGCACCGCGACCCCACGCAACGCCGTCAACACCTGGTGTGACAAGGAGTGCAAGCGCCTGCTGGCGGCCGCCCGTGCGGAACGGCTGGCAGCAGGACGGTAGGGGCAAGTTCGGGCAGGCCGTGCCCACCCCATTATGGCCGGGCTCGACCCTACGGCATTCACCCATCCGCTCGGCCACCGGCGCCTCGCCGGAAGGATCTTCGCCCTCGGCACCCAAGAAGAAGCAGAAGGTTTTACCACGGAGGACACGAAGGGCCACAGTGATCCACGGAGGAAGAAGGATCAGGCGCCTCCGCTGCGCACGCACGCAAGCCCATGCGAAGCACCGGCTATTTCCTTTCTCCGTGGACCACCGTGGCCCTTCGTGTCCTCCGTGGTAAAATTCTTCTTCTTCAACACCGAGGGCACAATCTGGCCCGGGACATGGGCTGCCAGAGAGTCCAGCCGGATTGACGCTGCCGCTAGGCCGCCGCGGACACCTCCGCGCGACTGCGCATCAGCGGCTGGATGCGCTGGCCGAACTGGTCCATGCCGATCAGAAAATCGTCGAATGTCAGCATGACACCCTTGGTTCCCGGCACCGCGGCCGCCTCGTCCAGCAGGCGCGCGACGGTGGCGTAGGAGCCCACCAGCGTCCCCATGTTGAAGTTCACCGCGGAGTCCGGGACCGTCATCGTCCTGGCCGTCGAGTGTTCCGACGCCGTCGCATCGGCCCCCGCCTGGTCGGCCATCCAGGCCAGTGCCTTGACGTCCATGCCGGCTTTGTAATGCGTCCATTTGGCCATCGCGGCCGCATCGGTTTCGTCGGCAATCACCATCATCAGGACATAGGTCCCGACGTCGCGCCCGGCCTTCGCCCCCGCCGCCGCCAGCCGCTGGTTGACCGGCGCATGGGCGGTCGGGGTGTTGAGCCCCGAGCCCATGCAGAATGCGTAGTTGCCGTAGTCCGCGGTGAACTGCATGCCGCGGTCGCTCTGCCCGGCGCAGACGATTTCAACCGCACCGGCCGGCTTCGGCAGCAGCCGGCAATCGTCCATCTGGAAGTAGCGGCCCTTGAAGTCGGACCGCCCGGTCTCCCATAACTCCTTCATAACCTGAACATATTCAGTGCTGTAGTCGTAGCGTTCGGCGAAGAAGCCGTTGCCCGGCCAGAGCCCCATCTGGGTGTATTCGGCCGCATGCCAGCCGGACACGATGTTCACCCCGAACCGCCCCGGCGCGATGCTGTCCACCGTCACTGCCATGCGCGCCACGATGGCCGGCGGGATCGTCAGCACGGCGACCGAGGCGAACAGCTTGATCCGGCGCGTCACCGCAGCCAGCCCTGCCATCAGCGTGAACGACTCCAAATTGTAGTCCCAGAACTCGGAGTCCCCGCCAAATCCACGCAGCTTGATCATCGAGAGCGCGAAATCCAGCCCGTACCGCTCTGCCCGCTGCACAATCTCCCGGTTCAATGCAAAGCTTGGCTTGTATTGCGGAGAGGTCTTGGAGATCAGCCAGCCATTGTTGCCGATCGGAATGAATACACCGATTTCCATGCAGCTCCACCTTTCCCGCTCGGGATCGCATTCAACGCAGTTTCGGGTCGCGCGTTGACACTCCCCCGGACCACGCATAACATTTCATCAGTTCATGGGGAACCACCGCGTATACGCAAAATAATTGGGCGATTTGATTAAAAATCCATCAGAACTGATGGCAATCGTAACCAGCACAGCGTGACCGGCAACGGGTGAGAGTGCAATGAGCGGAGCGGCGACGCTGGTAATCCGAGGCGGGACCGTCATCGACGGCAGCGGCGGAGAACCATTCGAGGCAGACGTGGCCATCGTCGGCGACCGGATCGTCGAGATCGGCCACGTCTCCATGCGGGGCGATCAGGAAATCGACGCCCGCAACCGGCTGGTTTCGCCCGGTTTCGTCGACGTCCACACGCATTATGATGGCCAGGCGACCTGGTCCAACCGGATCACGCCGTCGTCGTGGAACGGCGTCACCACCGCCCTGGTCGGCAATTGCGGCGTCGGTTTCGCGCCCTGCAAACCCGCAGAGCGCGACATCCTGGTCAAGCTGATGGAGGGCGTCGAAGACCTGCCCGAGGTCGTGCTGACCGCCGGCCTGCCCTGGGCCTGGGAAAGCTTCCCGGAGTACCTCGACTTCCTCGATGCCCGCCCCTACGACATGGATATCGCCACCCAGGTGCCGCATGCCGCGGTCCGGGTCTACGCCATGGGCAAGCGCGGCGCGGACCGGGAACCGGCCACCGAGGCCGATCGCGACGCTATGGCCCGCATCGCCGTCGAGGGCGTCCGCGCCGGCGCGCTGGGCTTTTCCACCTCCCGCACCATCGCCCACCGCACCCTGGACGGCGGCTACACGCCCACCCTCCACGCCGCCGAGATCGAGCTTTCCACCATCGGCGCCGCCCTCGGGAAGCTCGGCGCCGGCTGGATGCAGGTGATCTCGGATTTCGACGATGTGCATGACGAAATGACGCAACTGCGCCGGATCGCCGCCGCGTCCGGCCGCCCGATGGCCGTCTCGCTGCTCCAGCGCGACTGGAAGCCCGAGGAATGGCGCATCATCCTGGATGCGATCGACGCCGCCAATGCCGAGGGCGTGCGGATGATCGGCCAGACCATGGGCCGCCCGATCGGCCTGATGTTCGGCTTCGAACTGAGCCAGCACCCGTTCGTCGCCCGCCCCAGCTGGCAGGAGATCGCGGCGCTGCCGCTGGCGGGCAAGCTGCGGCATCTGCATGATCCGGCGTTCCGCGCCCGGCTGCTGGGCGAGACCATCGCCGATCCCGCGCTGCAGCGGCGCCTCACGCGGTGGGACAAGATGTATCCCATGCAGATGCCGCTCAACTACGAGCCGTCGCCCGAGACCAGCGTCGCCGCCATCGCCGCGCGGACCGGCGCCGATCCGCAGGCGCTTGCCTACGACATGATGCTGGAGAACGACGGGCGCGCGATCCTGAACCGGCCGATCACCAATTACGCCAATGACAGCCTCGATGCGGTCTACGAGATGATGCAGAGCCCCAATACGATCCTGGGGCTGAGCGACGGCGGCGCGCATGTGGGCTTCATCTGCGACGCCAGCGCGCCGACCACGACCCTGCTGCACTGGACCCGCGACCGCACCCGCGGGCCGAAATTCTCGCTGCCGTGGATGATGAAGCGGCTGACGCGCGATTGCGCGACGGCGGTCGGGCTGGCGGATCGCGGGCTGCTGGCGCCGGGATACAAGGCCGATATCAACGTGATCGACTACGACACCCTCTCGGTCAGCATGCCGGAGGTGGTCTACGACATGCCCGCCAACGGCAAGCGCCTGATCCAGCATACGCGTGGCTACGACGCGACGATCGTGTCCGGCGTGCCGGTCGCGCTGCATGGCGAGGCCACCGGCAAGTTGCCCGGCCGGCTGGTCCGCGGCGCGCAGGCGGTGGCCAACCAGTGAACGCAGACACCTGATCCGCCGACCGCGTGGTGCCGCAACCACGCCCATAAGCTCGCAATGAGCGGCATCCGGGAGGACGTGCGTCCATCTTCGCTTCGGGCAGGAGGATGGGTTGTCGGCTTTCGTTGATCGTTCAGGCACCGAGCGTCGGGGCTTTTTTCTCCCCCTCCCCTTGAGGGAGGGGGTTGGGGGGAGGGGTCCAAGGTCCATGCCGTTGGACCCCTCCCCCCAACCCCTTCCCTCAAGGGGAGGGGGAGAACTCTCTGATACGCGGGGGCTTTCCCGGCCATGACGCCCGCTTCCTCGCCTTCCCCCACCTTCCGCGTCGGCGTCGATATCGGCGGCACGTTCACCGATATCGTGTTCCTCGCCTCCACCGGCGAGCGCTTCACCAGGAAGGTGCCGTCCACCGTCGACGACTATTCGCGCGCCATCACCGAGGGCGTGATCCAGGTCCTGTCCGACCAGGGCGCCTCGGGCAGCGCGATCGTCGAGCTGCTGCACGGCACGACCGTCGCGTCCAACGCGATCCTGGAGATGAAGGGCGCCCGCACCGGCCTGATCACCACCAAGGGGTTCCGCGACGTGCTGGAAATCCGCACGCTGCGGATGCCGCGCCTCTACGACCTGGGCTGGACCAAGCCGCCGCCGCTGGTGGAACGCTACCTCCGCCTGGAAGTGAACGAGCGCGTCAACGCCAAAGGCGAGATCGAGCGTCCGCTTGACGAGGCCGAGGTGGAACGGGTCGTGCAGCGCCTGCTCGACGAGAAGGTCGAAGCAATCGCGGTCTGCCTGCTGCACTCCTACCTGAACCCCACGCACGAGGCCCTGATCAAGCGCGTCGTCACCCGCATGGCGCCGGAAATGACCCTCTGCATCAGCGCCGAGGTGCTGCCGGAAATCAAGGAATACGAGCGGACCTCGACCACCGTCATCAACGCCTATGTCCGCCCGATCGTGGAGCGCTATTTGCGCGCCCTGATCGCGGAGCTGAAAGCCGTAGGCGTCGCGGCGCCGGTGCTGCTGATGCAGTCCAATGGCGGCCTGACCACGGCGCAATCCGCCTCGGTGATGCCGATGAACATCATCGAATCCGGCCCCGCCGCCGGCGTCGTCGGCGTCCAGGCGCTGGTGCGGCAGATCGGCCTGGGAAAGGCGATTTCGTTCGACATGGGCGGCACCACCGCCAAGGCCTCGCTGGTCGAGGACGGGGAACTGCTCCGCGCCGCGGAATACTCCGTGGGCGGCGGCATCATGATCGGGTCGCGGCTGCTGACCGGCGCCGGCTACACGCTGAAGGTCCCGGCGATCGACCTGGCCGAGGTCGGCGCGGGCGGCGGCTCCATCATCTGGACCGATGCCGGCGGCGCCCTGCAGATCGGCCCGCAAAGCGCCGGCGCCTTCCCCGGACCGGTCTGCTACGACATGGGCGGAACGGAGCCCACCATCACCGACGCCAACGTCGTGCTGGGCTACCTCAACCCCGGCTACCTGGCGGGCGGCACCGTCAAGCTGCACGCCGAGAAGTCCCGAGCGGCCCTGCTCGCCCGCATCGCCGAACCGCTGGGCATGTCGGTCGAGCAGGCCGCGTACGGCGCCCACCTGATCGCGGCGTCCAACATGATGCGCGCGATCAAGGCGGTCTCCAGCGAACGGGCGCGCGATCCGCGGGACTACGCGCTGGTGGGGTTTGGCGGCAACGGCCCGATCTTCTCGGCCACCATGGCCCGCGCGCTGTCGATGCGCACGGCCATCATCCCGCCGTCGGCCGGCGTGTTCTCGTGCTTCGGGCTGCTGGCGTCGGACGTCGAGTACCATTTCTCCCGCACCACCCGCGGCCTCGTCCGCACGCTCGATCCCGCCGCCGTGGAAGGGGTGTTCGCCGCCCTGGAGGACCAGGCACGGGAACGCCTGGCGCTGGACGGGTTCGCGGGCGGGAAGATCGTCCTGCAGCGCAGCGTCAAACTGCGCTACCTCGGCCAGTGGTACGAACTGGAAGTGCCGCTGGCTGCCGGCGCCCTGGATGCCGCGACGCTGGCCGGGCTGGAGGAAGCCTACGGCGCCGAACACGAACGCACCTACGGCCACCGCGCCGGCGTCGAGGAACCCGTCGAGCTGGTGACCGTCCGCGTCGTCGGCCGCGGCCTGTCCGATGCCGCCCGCCTGCCTCCGCCACCGCCTGCCGCCGCCTACGCCGCCAGCGGCCCCCGCGTCACCCGCTCGGCGTTCTTCGGCCCCGACCACGGCTGGCAGGAAACCCGCATCTGCGCCAGCCGCGCGGACCTCGCAGGCGGCATCGCCGGGCCCTGCGTCGTCGAAGAATACGACTGCACCACCCTCATCCCACCCGGCTGCACCGCCGCCCTCGACCGCTTCGGCAACATCGTCATCACCATCGGAGACGCCGCATGACGTCCGCCCTGACCCGTCGCACGACCCTGCAGGCTGCCGCCGCAGCGGTGCTGTCCTCGGCCTGGGTGCGCACCGCGCAAGCCGACGAGACCGGCACGCTGA
>JARLIJ010000381.1 GCA_031291795.1 Acetobacteraceae bacterium
ACGCCGAGGGCTTCGCGGCCTACGGATCGCACCGCTGGGAGTGGCTACTGACCACTCCCAGCGGCTCAATCACTTTGACAGATTTTTAAGACACAAGGGCCGTCGCCCTTGGCAGGGGTCCAGGGGACAGCGTCCCCTGGCAGGGTTTCAGGGCAGAGCCCTGATCCTGCCCCACCTCGGTTGCACCTGCTCACTATCTCCTATTGGATATGGCGCAGGCACCATTCCCGTTCACGTCACGAAGGCCACGCCGCCCATGGATGCACCGTTCGACGCCACCCTGCTCTCAGGCGGAAAGTTTGCCGTCGGCCAACCCGTTTCACGCAAGGAAGACCCCGTCCTGCTCCGCGGTGAAGGCCGCTACGCCGATGACCTGAACCGCCCCGGCCAGCTCTACGCCGTGATGGTGCGCAGCCGGATGGCGCATGGCGAACTCCGCACCATCGACGCCGACGCCGCGCGGTCCATGGAGGGCGTGCGGGCCGTCATCACCGCCGCCGACCTCGACGCCGCGGGCATCGGCAACATGTCGGCCGGTGCTGCCAAGCACCGCGACGGGTCGCCGACGCCCCGCCCGGCACAGCGCCCGCTCGCCACCGGCCACGTGCGCTATGTCGGCGAGCCGGTCGCCATGGTGGTGGCGGAGACCGCCAAGCAGGCCAAGGATGCCGCCGAGACGGTGTTCCTCGACATCGACCCGCTGCCGGCCGTCACCACAGCCAGCGAAGCCGCGGCCCCCGGCGCACCGCTGCTACACAGCGACGCACCCGGCAACCTCGCACTGGACTACCATTACGGCGACACCGAGAAAGTGGCGGCGGCGTTCGCCAAGGCCGCCCATGTCACGACCCTGTCGATTCGCAACAGCCGCATCGTGGTCTGCCCGATGGAGCCGCGCTCCGCGATCGGCGAGTACGAGGCGGACAGCGACCGGCTGGTGCTGCGCCTCGGCTGCCAGGGCGTGTTCGGCCAGCGCGCGCTGCTGAGCGGCATACTGGGCCTGCCGGTCGAGAAACTGCGCGTGCTGACCGGCAATGTCGGCGGCTCGTTCGGCATGAAGGCGTCGGCCTATCCGGAATATATCTGCCTGCTGCACGCCGCCCGCACGCTGGGCCAGCCCGTGAAATGGACCGACGAGCGATCCGAAAGCTTCATGTCCGACAGCCATGGCCGCGACCATGAGATGACCTGCGAGCTGGCACTCGACGCGGACGGGACGTTCCTGGCGCTGCGGGTGACCGGCTACGGCAACCTCGGCGCCTGGCTCAACAGCGCCACCACCATCCCGCCGACGTTGAACACGGTGAAGAACATCATCGGCGTCTACGCCACGCCGCTGATCGAGGTCGCCACGCGCTGCATGTTCACCAACACGACGCCGGTCGGGGCCTATCGCGGCGCGGGGCGGCCGGAGGGCAACTACTACATGGAGCGGCTGGTCGAGACGGCGGCGCGCGAGATGGGCATCGACCCGATCGCGCTGCGCCGGCGCAACCACATCCAGCCGGACCAGATGCCATACAAGGCACCATCGGGGATGCTGTACGACGACGGCGCCTTCCCGGTGATCCTGGAGGAGGCGCTACGCTCCGCGGACTGGGACGGCTATGCCGCGCGCCAGGCTGCCTCGCGCGCCGCCGGCAAGATCCGCGGGCGTGGGATCGGGCAGTACCTGGAGGTGACGGCCGACGCCGGCAACGAGATGGGCGGCATCCGGTTCGAAGCGGACGGGTCGGTCACGATCGTCACCGGCACGCTGGATTACGGGCAGGGCCACGCGTCGCCCTTCGCCCAGGTGCTGGCCGACCGGCTGGGCGTGCCGTTCGAGCGGATCCGGCTGCTACAAGGCGATTCCGACCAGTTGCTGGCCGGCGGCGGCACCGGCGGGTCGCGCTCGATGATGCAGAGCGGCGGCGCGATCGTCGAGGCGAGCGACCTGGTGGTGGAGCGCGGCAAGCAGGCCGCCGCGCATTTCCTGGAGGCCGCGGTCAGCGACGTCGAGTTCGTCCGCGGGCGCTTCAACGTCGCCGGCACCGATCTCGGCATCGGCATCATGGAGCTGGCGGACCAGCTGCGGGCCGCGCCGGCCCTGCCGGACGACGTGCCGCGGACGCTGGATGTCAGCCACGTCTTCAAGGGCGTCCCGTCGGCGTTCCCGAACGGCTGCCATATCGCCGAAATCGAGCTGGACCCGGAAACCGGGGTCGTGGAGCTCGTCCGCTACACCACGGTGAACGATTTCGGCGTGCTGGTGAACCCGATGCTGGTCGAGGGCCAGGCCCATGGCGGCATCGCCCAGGGTTTCGGCCAGGCGCTGACGGAAATGGTCGCGTATGACGAGGATGGGCAGCTGCTGACCGGCTCGTACATGGATTACGCCCTGCCGCGGGCCAATGACTTCCCTGCCCTCGGCTTCGAGAGCCATCCCGTGCCTGCGCGGACCAATCCCCTCGGGGTCAAAGGCTGCGGCGAGGCGGGCTGCGCGGGGTCGCTGCCGTCCGTGATGAACGCGCTGGTCGACGCGCTGTCGGAATTCGGCATCACCCATATCGACATGCCGGCGACACCGCTGCGCATCTGGCAGGCGATCGAGGCGACGCGCAGCCCCGCCTGAGCCTCGCGCGCGGCCGTCCCAGGACGGCCGCGCGCGAGGAACGCGACCGGACATCACGAAAGCCGCGCCGCATGCAACGCGGGAGATGACGGAGGCCGTTTTATGCGCTATATCCATTTGGGAATTACGGGCCGCCAGGAAGCCCATCCGAGGATGAATCCGATGACCGCCATGCCGCGTCCCGTCGCGATCCCCGATCACGCAGCCGGCGCCACCGCGTCGCCGACCGGCGGTTCGGTTGCGGCAGCGCGATAGGGGGCAGGCCTTGGCCGAACGGGTCCGGATCGACGCAACCACACTGACCGGCGCGGCGCTGTCCGACGACGGGATGCTGTTGCGGCTGCATCTGGTCGACCAGGCCGGGCAGGCCGTGTCGCTGTCCCTGCCCGCGAATTGCCTGGGCGTGGTGATCGCGGCCCTGCCACAGCGGATCGAGGGCAGTGCCGTGCATGCGCTGGATGCGTGGAGCATGCGCGCCGCGGACAACGGCGACGATTTCCTGCTGACGCTGCGCACGTCGGAGGGCGCCGCCGTGTCGTTCAGGACCAAGGCGTGGCAGGTCGAGGGCATGGCGACGATCGCCACCCATGGCCGCCCGCAGCGACGTCCGGCGAAGCGGCTGCATTAGAGCACGTTCCGGCTGACTGGAAATCTGCCATTGTCAGAGATCGTCATGGCCGGGCTTATCCCGGCCATCTGTACCAGCACCGTGCCGCGATTGATGGCCGGGACAAGCCCGGCCATGACGGCATGGGTTTTCCAGTCACCGTGAAACCGCTCTAGCGGCCGGTTCGGCCCGCCGTCACCCGGCGGCGCGGGCGTCCTCCTGGATCATGTCGGAGGCCTTCTCGGCGATCATGATCGTCGGCGCATTCGTGTTGCCGGCGACGATCACTGGCATGATCGACGCATCCACCACCCGCAACCCCGGCACGCCATGGACCTGCAGCCGCGCATCGACCACCGCCTGCGGCCCGCTGCCCATGCCGCAGGAGCCCACCGGGTGCAGGTTCGACACACCGCGGGCGCGCGTGTCGGCGGCGATCTCCTCATCGGTGCGTACGGCGATGCCGGGCGAGGTCTCCTCCACGAGGAGTTTCTGCATCGCCTGCTGGCGGACGATGCTGCGGGCGATCCGCACGCCCGCGATCATCACCCGCATGTCGTTCTCGGTCCGGAGGAAGTTGAACCGGATCTCGGGCGGCGCCAGCGGATCGGGCGATTTCAGCCGCACCGTCCCGCGTCCGTCCGGGCTGAGATGCACCGGGCTGATCGAGATCCCGGGGTGGGGGTGGGACACGATTCCGGTGCGCGTGCGCTCGATCGTGCTCCAGGCCGAGATGTTCATCTGCAGGTCCGGCCGCTCCAGCCGTTTGTCGCTGCGCACCAGCGCACCGACATACATGCCGTTGCCCGACATTGGCCCCGCGCGCAGGAACACGTATTGCGCGCCGGCAACGAGCCGCCGCGGCAGGCTGTAATGCAGCGAGTTCAGTGAAAGATCGCGCGCGATCCGGTACGTGCAGAACGTATTGAAATGGTCCTGCAGGTTGGACCCGACGCCCGGCATGTCGCGCACCACCGCGATGCCCATGTCCTGCAGGTGCTGCGCCGGGCCGATGCCGGACAGCTGCAGCAGCTGCGGCGAGCCGTAGGCGCCGCCCGCCACGATCACTTCCCGCGCGGCCCGCGCCGTCTGTGGCCCACGCGGGGTCTGGAATGCGACGCCCACCGCGCGGCCGCCCTCGACCAGCACGCGCGTGGCGTGGGCATGGGTGCGGATCGTCAGGTTCGGGCGTTTGCGGGCCGGCTTGAGGTAGGCGGCGGCGGTGCTCCAGCGCCGCTTGTCGCGGGTGGTGGTCTGGTAGTAGCCGCAGCCCTCTTGCTGGGCGCCATTGAAGTCCGGGTTCTCCGGGATGCCGGCCTGCTTGCAGGCTTCCAGCAGGGCTTCGGCGATCTCCCATTTGTAGGGTTGGTTGGACACGCGCAGCGGGCCGCCGGCCCCGTGGTACGGGTCCTCGCCGCGTTCGTTGTCTTCGGCTTTCCGGAAATACGGCAGGACAGAGTCGTAGTCCCAGCCTTGATTTCCAAGCTGGCGCCATTGGTCGTAATCGGCGGCGTTGCCGCGCATGTAGATCATGCCGTTGATCGAGCTGGTGCCGCCCAGCACCTTCCCGCGCGGCTGGTACATGCTGCGCTCGTTCAGTTCGGGTTCCGGTTCGCTCTCGAACATCCAGTTGACCTTCGGGTCGACGAAGGTCTTGGCGTAGCCGATCGGGACATGGATCCAGGGGTTGCTGTCGCGGCCGCCTGCCTCCAGCAGCAGGACCCGGTAGCGGCCCGATTCGGTCAGTCGGGCGGCCAGCACGCAGCCGGCCGAACCGGCGCCGGTGACGATGAAGTCGTAGGTGTCCGGGTCTTGTGGCACGTGTCCCCTCCTGCCTGGTTATGCCCAGGATTGACGACACCGCCGGCGCTGGCAACGCCTGGGGTGCGGCAGGATGGGGACAGCCGCGCCGCCTGTGGCGCGAGGCGGCGGCCGCGCCGGTCAGACGGGCAGGCCGCTCGACCGGTGGACCACACGTGGCAGCGCGAGACGCTGAGAGAGTCCTGAGCCGGAAGCGGTGTCACCCGTGGCGGCGCGCAACGTTCGCCGTCCCAGGCATCGCGGCAAGCTCATCTGGAAGACCGGACGCTCGTGCGTGCCGACTGATCGCGGGCGGCAGGCCCAGATGCTCGCGCAAGGTGCACCCTTCATATTCACGCCGGAACAGGCCACGGCGCTGCAATTCGGGGATGACCAGGGCGACAAAATCCTCGGCCGAAATCGGCACGCAGGGCGGTTGCAGATTGAAACCATCGGCCGCGCCCGTGGTGACCCATTCCTCCATCAGGTCGGCGATGTCCGCCGCGGTCCCGATCGCGCGCAACGACCAGAAGCCACCGCCGATCATCTGGTAGAGCTGGCGGATGCTCAGTCCTTCCCGCCGCGCCTTCGCCAGTGCGACGGAGGCGTATTGACCGAACACCTCCACCCCGGCCGGCAGGTCCGGCACCGGCGCGTCCAGGTCATGGCCGCTGTAGTCAGGCAGCCCGTAGGTCGCCAGCAGGCCCAGCCCGTGCTCCGGCGTCAGCAGTTCCTGCAGCTGGTCGAACTTGTCCTGCGCCTCCTGCCGCGTGCGGCCGACATAGGTCATGATGCCAGGCAGGATCAGCAATTCTTCCGGCGTGCGGCCATACCGCGCCAGCCGCCCCTTCACCGAGGCATAGTAGCTGCGCGCATCATCCAACGTGACCTTGCCGGCATAGACCACATCGGCGAATTTCGCCGCGAGTTCCTGCGACTCCTCCGAAGTCCCGGCAGTGAACACCGGCGGGCGGCGCTGCGGCAATGGCGGCAGGTCGAGCGGGCCGCGTATCTTGAAGAACCGCCCGCGGTGATCGAGCATGTGCATCTTCGTGCGGTCGAAAAACACCCCGCTCGCCTTGTCGCGCGGCACCGCATCGTCGTCCCAGCCGTCGAACAAAGCCTGGACCACATCGAGGAATTCCGGCGCGCGGGCATAGCGCGTGTCGGGCGGCGGCACACCGTCCCAGCCGTAGTTCCGCGCCTCGTCCGGGCAGAACCCCGTCACGAGGTTCCAGCCGGCGCGGCCATGGCTCAGATGGTCCAGCGCGCCGACCGAACGGGCCACGTTGTAGGGTTCGGCGTAGGTGCTGGAGACGGTGGGTACCAGGCCGACCCGGGTGGTGATCGCCGCCAGCGCCGCCATCAGCGCCAGCGGCTCATGCTTCACCTGCTCGTGCTCGCGTTCCCGCGCGAAGGCCGGCTTGTCCAGCGCACGCACGGATGCCGTGTCGGCCAGGAAGATCAGATCGAACCGGCCTTCCTCCGCCAGCCTGGCGCAGCGGCGATAATGTTCGAAGCGCATGGCGCCGTCGGCAGGCACATCCGGATGCCGCCACGCCGCGTGATGGTAGCCGATATTGGCGATCGACAAGCCAAGGTGCATCTGACGGCGCTGCGGCATGATCAGGGTCTGCCCTTCAGCCGGCTCTCGCCAGCGGCGGTTCCAATGGGTGCATGTGGCGACTGGGCCGCGGCGAAAGCCCCAGGTTCTCGCGCAACGTCGTTCCCTCGTATTCCGAGCGAAACAGTTTGCGCCGTTGCAGTTCCGGGATGACGAGATCGACGAAATCCTCGGCGCCCTGTGGCATGTAGGGCGGCTGGACGTTGAAGCCGTCGGCAGCGCCCGTGGCGAACCATTCCTCCATCGTATCCGCGATCATGGTCGGCGTGCCGATCAGGCCGAGGCTCCAGAAGCCGCACATCGCCACATCGAACAACTGGCGCAGGGTCAGCCGTTCTTCCTTCGCACGATGGATCAGCGCCAGCGTCAGCGCCGGCTCGCGGCCACTGATCCGCGATTCCATCATGTCGGTCGTCATCGTCAGGTCGGGCACCGGCTCATCCAGCGGCAGGCCGGACAGATCCGGGAAATGATTGAGGATCAGGTGGCCAACACCGACTTGTGGGTCCAGCAGCGCCTGGATGCGGGCGAACTTGTCCTCCGCCTCGGCCTGCGTGCGCCCGATGTAGCACTGGATGCCGGGCATCATCAGCATCTCGTCCGGCGTCCGACCGTATTTGGCCAGTTTGCCCTTCACCGCGCTGTAGTAGCTCCGCGCCGCCGCGATGTTGGGCTGGCCGCCATAGGTGATGTCGGCGAAGCGGGCCGCCAGCTCCATTGCATTGTCCGAGACGCCGGCAGTGACGATCGGCATACGCCCCTGCGGCGGGCGCGCCACGTCCAGCGGGCCGCGGACGCGGAAATGGTCGCCGGCATGATCCAGGAAATGCACCTTCGACCGATCGAAATAGACGCCCGACGTTTTGTCGCGGATGAAAGCATCGTCGTCCCAACTGTCGAACAAGCCCTGCATCACTTCCACGAACTCGCCGGCACGGGCGTGGCGAACATCCGAGGGCACCGGCTTGTCGTGACTGAAGTTGTAGGCCTCCTCCGGGTTGAAGCCGGTCACCATGTTCCAACCCAGCCGGCCGCCGCTGATATGGTCGATCGAGGCCATGCGGCGCGCGAAACTGTACGGGTGGTTGTACGTGGTCGATGCCGTCGGAATCAGCCCGATCCGTTCGGTGACCGCCGCGAGCGCCGAGACCACGAGCGTCGGATCCATCTTGAGCTGTGCATGCTCGCGATCCCGAGCGATCCGCGGATCATCGAGATTGAGCAGCGAGGCCCAATCGGCGAGGAACAGAAAGTCCATCCTGCCGCGTTCGGCGAGCTGCGCGGCGTGGATATGGTGCTGCAGGTCCATCGCGCCGACCGAGGATACGTCAGGCAGGCGCCAGGCGGTGTAGTGGTAGCCAACGCTGGCAACCGAAAGGCCCAGCTTCATTTGTCGTCCAGCCCGCGGCGCGCTGCGTCCATCTACCATGCGAACCTCAAGATCGCTGCCGTGGTCGGCATCGTTCCGATGCACCGATGCCGCCTCCCGGTCCGAACCACACTATGCTGTGCCGATCCGGGCTTTGCATAGAACAATTGTTGCAGCGCACACTCAGTATTCCGGATTCGACACGGATTCCATGCCATCCCGGAGCGGTCGTGTGCCCTCTGCACCGGTCAGAAGGCCAGCAGGTTGTCGCGAAACTGGGTGTGACTGTATTTTTTGCGGACGAGGCCTCGCTGCTGAAGTGCGGGGACAAGCCCGTCGGTGATCTCTGCGACGCTCTTGCGGCTGACGTTGGGCAGGGCAATCAGGAATCCGTCGCCGCCGACCTCTTCCATAATGTCGCCCATCTGTGCCGCAACGGAATCCGGTGTTCCCACCAGGTCGACCGACCCGCCGCTGCTGCTGTAGGCGATGACCGCTTCGCGCAGCGTCTTGCCGCCCGCCTTCCGAATGAAGTTATCCAGGCTCGACTGGTGACCGTTGGTGGTCAGTTCGGCGACGGGCGCATCCAGGTCGTGGGAGGAGAAATCGATATTCGTCGTCCAGCCGATCTGGGCCATCCGCTGCTCGATGTTGCGGGCCGCCAGCACGGCCCGCATGTCGGCCTTTTCCTTTGCTTCCTGTTCGGTGTCCCCCAGGATCGGGTACGCCATGAACAGCACCTTGCACGTGTTCGGGTCGCGGCCGAACGCCTGCATCTGCGCGCGCACGTCGCGGCGATAGTCCTTCATGCCGTCGATGCCCTTGGGATGGGCCACGATCGTATCGGCGTAGCGCGCGGCGATGGCACGCCCCTTCGGCGAACCACCCGCCTGCGCGATCACCGGACGCCCCTGCGGCGCCGGGCCGGAATTCAACGGTCCCCGGCTTTTGTAATACTCCCCGACATGGTCGATCGTGTGCACCTTGCCAGGATCGATCAGCACGCCGGTCTTGCGGTCGGCAACGATGGCACCGGGCTCCCAGCTATCCCACAGCCGCGTCACGACATCGATGTATTCCGCAGCCATGTCATAGCGCGTGTCGTGCTCGGGCAACTGGTCGAGCCCGAAATTCTGGCCGGAGAAGTCGGAGCTGCCGGTCACCATGTTCCACCCGGCACGCCCGTCGGACACCTGGTCCAGCGTGCCGACGATGCGGGCCGTCAGATACGGGTGGTAGGCGAAGGTGGACAAAGTCGGCACGATGCCCAGCCGCGTGGTGACCGCGGCCATCAGGGAGGCGACGACCGTCGGCTCCTGCCGCGGCACGGACATGCCGTTCGTGAGGAAGATGTCGCGTTTGTTCTGCCAGTTCTGGCCGATGTAGATCGAATCTTCCAGCAGCAGGTAGTCGAAGCCGGACCGCTCGATATTGCGGGCCAGATCCAGGAACATGCCGGCCGACATCCACTCCTCGCTGATGTTGCCGGTCCAGTCGGCCCCCCAGGCCTGAATGCTGGAGCCCTGGAGGAACCATGCGAGATGGAACGGGTCGATATTCATCGTTGCGGCCTCTGTTCGGTTTGGTCAGGTAAGCTGGACCTGCAGTTTCGCGTCCGGCGGCATCAGGCGACTGAACGCCGCCGGCGCGTCGTTGTATTCGAGGCCGCCGACACGGACCCTGGCCGGGTCGAGGGGCGCCACCGGCCCCGGAAGGCGACGCCGAGGGTGACAAGGTCGGCAGCCCGGACACTTGCGGGCGCGAGCATGGAAGTGGCTCCAGGAGCGAGCGCACTGCGCCGTGTCAGCGCCGGGCTGGAAAGGGGTTCGGTCATGCGTTCGGCTCCTCGTTTCGCAAAATTCCAGCAAAACATGTGCCAAAGCGCGTACAGCGGCTGGCGGCCGCCGAACGTCTTCGCGCCGTGGCAGCCAGGATCCTGGAGGAAGGCGATAGCGATGGCGGGCCGGCGCGCCTCGATGCGGCCGCCTCTCGTCTGGGCCGGTCCGGGAATGCCCAGATTGCCGGCAAACCCTCTCGAAGTTTGGCTTCTTGCGCTGGCAGTCTCTTGGGGGGTTGCAACGGGGGGCGATGGAGGCAGGCCGGGAATAGCGGCGCCGCGTCCAGATCAGGCCCTCAGGTTGGCGCAGAACAGATCAATCGCCCCGTGCCGGTTCCCATCGCAGTTGCGTGGGACTTGCGGGGAGATGATCACGCGAAAAATCGGCGTTCGATGGCAGCGAGATGCTGCCGATGAGCGGGGGACGGTGGAGCTCCGATAGCGGCCGCCGTTCGATTGAAATATGATAAATTTAGCCGAGTGCCGCGAGCCGCTTACGATGACAAGAAGGAAATGCGCGATGGTGCGGATCTGGACGGACGATGAGATCCGGGCCGTCATCTGTTTGCATGACAACGGCCTGTTGCTGAAAGACATCGCCGCAGCGGTCGATCGCCCACTCGGGTCCATCAAAGGGTTGGCCGCCAAGCTGGCGCGAAGAGGCGATCTACCTTTCCGACAGCCAGCTTTTGGCTTCACCGCTGGTTTCGGACGCCGTTGACGCTTGCCCGCTTGCAACCTCGGTCTGCATTTGTCTGCTGATCTGGGTCCATTGGACGTCGGCCGCCTTCAACTCGAAGAGTAGCGCCGCGAGTTTGGCATCTACCTTGGCCATCGCAATGGCGTCATAGCGCGCTTCTTCTTCACGATAGGGTCCCTTGAGCATGCCAGATTCTCCGCTCTGTATTTGCGTGAATATATGCATTATTGCGTTATCATATGTATCATTGTCTCGAATACGTTTTAGTTATAAGACCACTGTGAACTTATTTCAAATTTATCTCAACAATATTCGCATTCTCTCTGAATTATAAATCGGTATACTTTCGAGACATCTTCTTGGGTCCACGGTGACCACGCCAATGGGCCTCGTTCTCCTCTGTTTGCCGTCGCTTATTGGTTGATATATGTCAATCATACTGACGTGATTGTGGTTCAGACAGGGTGCCACGCGCCCCAGCGATGACTGCCGACCGCCATTCCGGACATGAAGCGGCCAATACAAGGGCAGTCGTCATTGCTCAACGATCGCCGAGCGAACACTCCTCGTGAATGCCGGCCGGCCGGCGTCCTGGCAGAGGGACAGCCAAGCCCCCCCTTTCGGTGGCCATGCCTCACTGCTGACGATGGGGTCTGGACCGTGCCGTCTGGGCAGGGGACGGCCGCGCGTCCTTATGACACGGGATCGTGAGGATGATCGCGGCGCGCCGTCGAACTCGGGGGCCCGCCCGCTGACAGCCGTTGGCCCAAGCGGCAGAGAGAGGACAGCGCGCCCGCCGAGATCAGTCGCCAGGAGGCGACCTGGATGTCTTGCAGTGCCGAGGTCATTAAAGGATTAGCGAGCCATCCGATCCCCGCACTCAAAAAGCCCTTCCATTTCAAGGACCTGCTCGGCACCCTCGCCATAGCACCTGAAAGTGCGGACAGCAGGTGGCGTCACGCCGGGTTCTGTTCCCCGTTCTCGCAGCCGGTGCGCGGTGACACTGGCAGCAGCTTGGCAAATATTGCAAAGCTGGTCATATGCTCGCACCCTCGCTCAATCTCGGCTCTACGGCTGCTATGCTGCATCCCCGAGATGCAAGTCTATCGGCTCGCATGGAGACCGTGCGGGAAGAACGCGTTTACGAACCCAGGCGCCTTTGACCTGCGCACGTACGTCTTCCTCTGCCGCATCCCCCCACACGCCGCTGATTCAGCAAAATCACCCTGCGTTGGGATCGGAGCCAATAATGGCTGCGGAAGAATCGGCGCACGCATCCTCCAGGCCCGCTCTGATCTTTCTGCCGCGGGGCTGAGCCTGGGCGGCAGAGGCCCGAAACCTTCCGCGGCGCGGCGCTTATTGATGGAATATCTCCCGCGTGCCTCCAGGTCGTCGCGGTGCACATCGAGAAAATCCGATATCTCCGTTCGGGCCTCTGACCACTGTCCGGCGGCCGTAAAGAAACTGACCGCTTGACCGTATTCCAGCGAATCCAGAGGCTCCCCCCGAATGTCCTCTTGCGCCTGATGCACCACGGCCGCCCAAAGCCCACGGGCGCTGCGCTCGCCGGCCGCGTCGCCCTGAAGGTTCGGAGCGTGGGACGAAGGAGCGCGACCCGCGTTTTGTAGTGGCAGGGGAGCACTCCGGTTTGTGATTTGGAGCTCTTTCAATGATATCTCCAGTGGTTACGAAGATGCCGCGTTATTCGATTGGGTATCAGGATCTCCTCGCGCAAGAGAATTAGAGTAATACTTAGGCATAATCATGAACAATGGCCAAATATAACGCCGATATGATAAATAATTTCCACGAAATGCCCATCTGTTAACATAAATGATAACCCGTTCCTTTCACGGGACAAAAAGCTGGGGGGACATTTTCCGGAAATACTTCGCCGCGGATATTTGATGCGATCGGTCATATTCGGTCAGGCGCAATGCCGTTATCGGCACGGCGGCGTTGGCGCCGGTCGGACGAGGCGGAAGTTCAGAATCATGGCATCACCGCCAGGTCAACCGCCAGCAGGTCCGGTCAACGCTGCCGGTTGCGATGAGCTGTCGCCAGACCAGCGCACAAGCCTCATCGGCCTGCGCCTGGTCACTGGCGCCGACGTTCGCCGATGCGTCCAGAGGCGCCCCAAAGACGCTGACAGGGGCCAGCACTGCCGATCGCCCCGCATGCTGCACGGCGGATCGTTCCTGCCCGGCGATGGAGACCCGAGTCCGACAGCCTGCTAGGCACCTCGGATGCGCACGAGATCCTCAGCGGAATGGTTCAGCAGAAGAACCGCCTTTTGCCGTGCTTCGACAGGGTCTCTTCGCTCGATCGCTATCAGCACATCGCGATGTTCGATCAACCCTCGCGGCCGATGATCGCCGCCTGCCGCGATGGCAAAGCTGCGGCGGAGGGAAACATCAAACATCTGTGCAATCGGCCAGAAGAACTCGTTCTGCGTTGCAAAGTATATCTCCTTATGAAAGGCGATGTCTGCGACGACAAATCCCTCGTTGTCGCGGGCCGATTCCATCCCCTCAAACGCCTCTCTAAGGCGGCCCAGGCATTCTTGCGTCGCGGCGGTGGCTGCTATGGCCGCTGCGGCCGGCTCCACCGAGTTCCGCAACTGGAACAATTTTGCCAGATAAGTGTCAACGTCTGTCATTTCTGACAACCAACGTAATACGTCCGGATCAAGGTAGTTCCATTCTTCCGGGGGACGCACCCTGGTTCCACTCTTTGCCCGCGACTCAACCAGCCCCTTGCCGGTCAACGTACGGATCGCCTCGCGAACGACCGTTCGACTGACCTCGAGCGTTTCGCAGATGCGCATCTCCGATGGCAACGCGTCGCCCGGCGCGATGTCGCCGCGCACGATGCCGGTGCCGATCCTGTCGGCAACCTGGCTGTGCACGTTGCGAAGAATCGGAAGCGACGCGAAGAACATGCCTCAATTTCCTCATCACGATCACTCGCCGCACACACGCACGCCCATTTCCGAATGAGCGAAGAGGCGACCCGATGATCGAGGAGGCGCAGCATCTCGTGTCGAGAGGCAACGGCATTGCCGCCTCGCCCGACCCGCCGTGCTGATTCATCGGAAGAGACGCTTGCCACCGAGACCAATCTGGTCATACATTATGCCCAGATGGTTCGCCCCATTGTCAACAAGAGCAGGCGTCAGACCTGTGTCAGATGAGGAAATGCTGTGACCCACAGAGCGTTAACGCGTCGTTCCGTGTTCAAGGCGTCGGCCGCGCTGTCCGCCGGCGCAATATTCGCGCCAGCCCTGATTGGTCGCGCCCAAGCGGCAACAATCAAGTTGAAGCTGTCGTCGTCTCAGGCGAACGATCCGAAGTATGCCAACGGTCGGGTATACTATGACAACCTGGTCAAACACCTGAAATCCAATGCACTGGACGACCAGATTGAGGTCGCATTCTTCCCAGACAACCAGCTCGGCCAGGAAATCGACGTCATCAACTCAGTCAAGCTTGGCGTCATCGATCTGATGGTGTCGGGCTCCTCGATCTCGGCCAACCTGGTCCCGCTGGTCGGTACGTTCGACCTCGGCTACCTCTTCAGCAGCTTCCCGCAGCAGACCCGCGCGTTCGACGCGGGCGCTGCAAAGCCGATCGAGGAAGCCCTGCTCAAGGGCGCCAACATCCGCATCATCGCCTGGGCCTACAATTTCGGCTCACGCAGCGTGCTGGCGAGGAAAGCGGTGCACGAGCCCGCAGATCTTGCCGGCCTGAAGATACGCACGCTGCCGAACCCGGTCATCACCGAATGCCTGCGCCTGATGGGCGCCGCTGCCACCCCGCTCGCCATGGGTGAGATTTACACCGCCTTGCAGGCCGGTGTGCTGGATGGGCTGGAGCACGACCCGCCGACCATCGTGGCCAGCAAGTTCTATGAGACGGCGAAGTTCTACTCGCTCACCGAACACAATTTTTCCCCGCTCGCCATTTACATGAGCAACGGCAACCTTGGCCGCATGGCCCCGAAGCTGCGCGACGGCTTCCTCGACGCGGCCCAGGCCGCCGCCGTCGACACGCGCGCGCACGGCCTGACGACCGAGCAGGAGGCATTGGCGGTCCTGCAGAAGAACGGCGTGACCGTCGTCGACTGCGACCGTGACGCGTTCCGCAGCCGGGTCGCCGTGCAGAGCGAGAATTTCATGAAGGCGAGGCCTGAATCGAAGCCGATCATCGAAGCGATCCGTGCCACGTCGGTGTGAGACATGTCCGCGATCGACTATACAACTGACGGCGCAGGGGCAGCCGCACTGTCCCTGTCACCGTCGGACGCAGCGGCGCTGGCCGTCGTAGCCCAAGGCGCGACGGCGTTCGTTCCCCATCGGATCACCCGGCCGCTATTGGTCGTATCCGACACTGCCGCCGCCCTCATGCTTGGCGTGGACCTGGTGGTGGTGATCGGCTGCGTCCTGGCGCGCTCGCTGTTCAACGCGCCGGTCGAATGGGCCGACGACGTGGCGCGCGGCCTGATGGTCGGCAGCAGCTTCTTCGGTGCGGCCAGCGCGATGGCGCGGCACGAAAGCCTCGGCATTGCCTATTTCGTCGACCGCCTGCCGCGTGACTGGCGCGAGGCGTTCGACGCCGTGGGCGCGCTGCTGGTCCTGATGATGTCGGCTTACGTCGCCTTCTACACGCTCGATCTGGCCTGGATGACCACCGGCCAGACGACCGGGGCCGGCCTGCCGCTCGAATGGACGTTCTACCCGATGGGCGGCGGCATGGTGTGCATGGCCGCCTTTGCGGGCGAGACCATGCTGCGGCGTCCGATCCGGCGAATCCTCGAAGCCGTGGCCGTCGTGGCCATTATCGTCTGCGCGTACATCGCATGGGGCGTGCTGTCGCCCGACACGCTGCCCACGCCGAGCGCACTGATGCTGGCGGCCCTCGTGGTGACGTTGTTTGGCGGGCTTCCCATCGGCTTCGTCCTGGTCCTGGCGGCGCTGGTCTACGTCCAGACGGAAGGGTCGCTGCCGGGCGTCATCGTGGCGCAGCAGATGGCCCGCGGCATCGACAGTTTCGTCATGCTGGCGATCCCGTTCTTCATCCTCGTCGGCTACCTCATGGAAGCCAACGGGATGTCGATCCGGCTCATCGAGATGCTGCGGCGTCTCGTCGGCGGGATGCGTGGCGGGCTCAACATGGTCATGGTCCTCTCCATGGTGCTGTTCTCCGGCATCTCAGGGTCGAAGATGGCGGATGTGGCCGCGGTCGGTTCGGTGCTCGTCCCCGCCGCCAGACGGTCCCGGCAGAACCCCGGCAACGCGGTGGCGCTGCTGGCGGCATCGGCGGTCATGGCGGAGACCATCCCGCCCTGCATCAACCTCATCATCCTCGGTTTCGTGGCCAACCTGTCGATCGGCGGCCTGTTCATGGCGGGCTTCCTTCCCGCCGCGCTGATGGCGTCCTGCCTGCTGATCGCATCGATCGCCTTCGGCACGAAAGCCGGCATCGTCGGCGAAGTGGCCGCATTCAGCGGCAAGCGCGGGATCTGGGCCGGCACCATCGTGTCGCTTGGCCTGATCATGATGATCTTCATCGGCTTCAAGTTCGGCTTCGCCACCGCCACCGAGATCTCCGCCTTCGCCGGGCTCTACGCCATTCTGGCCGGCGTGCTGGTGTTCCACGAACTGTCCATGCGCGACCTGGCCCACTGCCTGGTGCAGGCGGCCAGCCGCTCGGGTCTGGTGTTGTTCATCTGTGCCGCAGCCCAGTCGCTCTCGTTCACGCTGACGATTCAGCAGATTCCGCACGCGTTGGGCCTGTTCATGGTCCACCTGTCGCAAACCGCCGGGATCGGAACATTCCTGCTGGTTTCGATCGCCATCCTGATCATCATGGGTTCCGTTCTGGAAGGCGCCGCAGCGCTCATCCTGTTCGGCCCACTGCTGGTGCCCGTCGCGGCGCAGATCGGTATCGATCCGCTGCAATTCGGCATCGTGCTGGTGATCTCCATGGGGATCGGACTGTTCGCCCCGCCGATCGGCCTGGGCCTGCTTGGCGCCTGCCTGATCGGCAACGTGCCGCTGGAACAAACGATCAAGCCGATCTTCTGCTATCTGGGCCTGCTGTTGATCTGCGTGTTCGTCATCGCCTTCTTCCCCGCCATCAGCACCACATTGCCGCGTGCGTTCGGTTATTGATCCGACCGTGCTGGCGACAGGCCCCTGGAGCAAGCAGCAAACGATGCTCAAAGTTCTCTTGACCCACACGCCGCAGACACTGCGGAGATATTACGGGGCCCGTGCGGTCGCCGAGTTGCGTGCGTTGGCAGACCTCCGCTTGCACGACGGGGACGACGCTCTCACGCCGGCTGAACTGGTCGCGGCAGCGGGCGATGTCGATGTGATCATCGCCGACCGATTGACCACAGGACCAGCGGTGGTCTTCGCCGGCCTGCCAAGGCTCAAGGCGTTCCTTCGCTGTGCCGTCGATATCCGGAACATCGATGTCGCGGCAGCCTCGGCAGCCGGTGTGCTGGTGACCCGCGCCACCCCGGGCTTCAACACATCCGTGAGCGAGCTCGCCATCGGCTATATGATCGATCTGTCGCGCAGCATCTCGCGCACGGCAGCCGATTACCAGGCGGGCAGAGCGCCGGAAGCGCGCATGGGCCGGGAATTGTCGGGCGGCACGCTGGGGATCATCGGCTATGGCGGCATCGGGCGCCATCTCGCGTCGATTGCGGCGGCCCTCGGCATGGTCGTGTTGATCGCCGATCCCTACGCCAGGATTGAAGACCCTCGATTCAGTGGGGTGACGATGGAAGACCTGCTGGCACGCTCCGATTATGTGGTGTGCCTGGCCGGCGCGACGAATGAGACGGAGAACCTCATCGACGCCACGGCGCTTGGACGGATGCAGCCGACCGCCTTCTTCCTCAACCTCTCGCGCGGCAATCTGGTCGACGAAGCCGCCCTGACGGCCGCCCTCGTCGAGGGACGTATCGCCGGCGCCGCCCTCGATGTCGGCCGTGCGGCGGACCAGATGCCCACGCCTGCGGTCGCCCGCCTGCCCAACGTCGTTGCCACGCCGCATGTCGGCGGCTTGACCCCGCCGGCGATCGAACATCAGGCCTTCGATACGGTCCATCAGGTTGCCGCGCTGGTACGGGGGGAACTCCCGCCGGGTGCCGTCAATTCCGAACATTGGACGCGGCGCGTCTGATTTCGCCGATCCGCCAGGAGAACACTGTGTCCGCTCTCAAGCCGCGTCTGATCGCTCCCGCCGGGGCATGGGATTGTCATATTCATATCTACGATCCCCGGATGCCGCTGGCACCGACCGCGGCGAATCCCGGTCCGGCGTGGGCCACTGTCGAAGCCTATCGGGCAGTTCAGCGACGGCTTGGCCTGACCCGGGCGGTTGTCGTCCAACCGACCGCCTACGGCACGGACAACAGCTGCACGCTCGCTGCGGCCGCTGCGCTCGGCCTGACGAATACTCGCGCCATCGTCGTCATCGCGCCGGATGTCAGCGACGCCGAGCTGGAACGATTGAACGCGGCCGGGGCGCGCGGCGTGCGGTTCCAGATGCTGCCCGGCGGCGTTCTGCCCTGGGATGCGCTGGAGCCGATTGCCGCCCGGATCGCGCCCTTGGGCTGGCATGTCCAGGTGCAGATGGACGGCCGCCTGCTGGCGGATCGCGAACAGCAGCTGGGGCGGTTGCCGGCTCCGCTCATTATCGACCACATCGGCAAGTTCCTGGAGCCGGTACCGGTCGAACATGCCGGTTTCCAGGCTCTGCTGCGCCTGCTGGGCAACGGTCGAACCTGGTTGAAGCTGGCGGGCGCCTACGAGGTGTCCAAGGCCGGCCCACCGCTCTATCCCGACGTGGGCACCCTCGCGAAGGCGGCGATCAAGGCTGCGCCGGAGCGGATGATCTGGGCAAGCAACTGGCCGCATGTGTCGGCTCAAGATCTGCCGGACGACGCGCAACTCCTCGACCTGCTGCTTGAGTGGGCACCCGATGACAATGTGCGCCACCAGATCATGGTCGAGAATCCCCAGGCATTGTACGGGGTCTGAACCGCTGCATGTCAGTCGGCACCCAGCTTTGGGGGCCGATTGACAGCTGTGCAGCCCTCAAGGTTGGCGGCTCCCAACAACACCGGCGCCGTCCGCGTCTCGTCAAAGCCCGGCTCGTCCGGCGCCACCTCTGCAAGCACGTCCCGTTGGAACGGGGCTGCCCTTCATGCGGCGCGAACTTCCGCGATGAAGCTGGCAACCTCGGCGGTCAATTTCTCCGTCTGGCGAGACAGATCGGCAGCCGCGCCCAGCACGTGGTCCGCGGCCGTGCCAGTTTCCCCCGCCGCCTGTCCGACGCCGCCGATGTTTACCGTCACCTCGTGAGCCGATTGTGCGGTCTGTTGCACGTTGCGCGCGATCTCCGCCGTCGCCGCGCCCTGCTCCTCGACAGCCGCCGCGATGGTGATCGCTATCGAGCTCACCTCTTCGATCGTCCCGGCGATCCTGTGGATCGCATCGACAGCTTCCCTCGTCGCCGACTGGATCTGCGCAATCTGTGCGCCAATCTCCTCGGTCGCCTTCGCCGTCTGGTTCGCCAGGCTTTTCACCTCGGACGCCACCACCGCGAAGCCTTTGCCCGCATCACCCGCACGCGCCGCTTCGATCGTCGCGTTCAGTGCCAGAAGGTTGGTCTGCCCTGCGATGTTGGCGATCAGCCCGACGACGTGCCCGATCTTCTCCGCCCCCTCGGCCAACGCCCGCACGATCGCGTCGGTTTGATGTGCATCGGCCACCGCCTGACCGGTGATCTTCGACGATTGCGCCACCTGACGGCTGATCTCGCTGATCGAGGTGGTCAATTCCTCGGCCGCCGCCGCAACTGTGCCCACGCCCACGCTCGCCTCCTCCGCCGCGGACGCGACCGTGGTCGCCTGACCGTTTGTCCGCGTCGCGGTGGCAGCCATCGATCGCGCCGTCGACTCCAGGTCGGTCGCGTCCGAAGAGAGCATGACGATGAGACTTCCGACTTTAGCCTCGAACGCCTCGGCCGTCTGGTTCATTGCTGCTTTCTGCGCTGCTGCCGAGGCGGCTTTCGTCTGTTCCTGCTCGGCCGCCAGGCAGTCGGCCTTGATCATGTTGTCCTTGAAAACCTCCACCGCCTGCGCCATACGGCCGATCTCGTCGGCGCGGTGGAGCATCGGAACGGTTGCGTCGAGCTTGCCGTTAGCAAGTTCGACCATCGCTCGGCGCACGCTATCAAGCGGACGAAAGGTTCGCCGTACGGCGAGGGATAGCGCACCACCGCCGAGCAGCAGTACCAGCGCACCGGTGAGAGCCGCGGCACGTTTGATGTCGGTGACGAGGGACAGGTACTCGGCCTGCTGCACGCCCACATAGAGAATGCCAACCACGGCACCCTGGGCGTCCTTGAGCGGCTCGTAGATGGTGAAATACGCTGTGCCCAGGATGTCGGCCTCGCCACGGTAGACCCCTCCCCGCTTGAGCACCTGGTCGAGTACCGGGCCTGCCGCCAGGTGCGTGCCGACCGCGCGAGCGCCGTCCGGCCCTAGAACGTTCGTGCTAACGCGGAGATCGCCTCGGAACAGCGTCATCGTACCGCCGACGATGGCACGGACCTTGTCCACGACCTCCCAATCGCCGTCGAGCACGTAGCCGTTCGAAGCGACCAGCCGGTCGCCCTCGAGTCGCAGTGGAGTGCCATCAGTTTTTACACGCAACAACTCGTGGGCAAGCCGCAGGTTGGTGTCGAGTTGAGCCTGGCCGTGCTCGATCATGGTCGACTGGACCTGCCAAACCACCAGGCCGGTTGTAAGCATGATGGCAGCTGCAACAATCAAGACAACCATGGTTGTCAACCTTGCCGCGGCGCTCCACCGAGACGGGTTCAAGCGCGAGCGAAGGTTTAACATCGAGACTCCTTTTCATGACGGAATGCCTTCTCGCCATATAAGGGGACGCCAATAATTACCGCTGCATGACAGCCCCCGCGGCAATACCATGTAGTTTCATTCAGGATGAATGCGCATACCCCCTGATGTTGAGGGCATGGGCGAGGAGATTGTCGGGGATGGTCGCGCCGAGGGCGCGCGAATGCCCGACGGCACGGTGCGGGTAGACCATGTTCCAATGGACGATCGCGGCGAAGCGAAACCGGCAAGCGGGGGCGTCGCTACCTTATCCACCAGGCGCGCCTGGCCCAGCTTGCTCGCGAGGCAGGCCGGCGCCAGCCCAACCAGGGAGCGCCCATCAGTTTATCCCCCCGGTGTCGCTGACCCGCTCATCCCACCAATCGGCCGGATCCCTGCCACACGCTCGCGCGTGTAGATATCGGTGACATGCGCGGTCATCGACTCAATCACGCCAATGATCGTGCCCGTCGAGGCACCGTTGGCCACCACCTCCTGCGCGTAAGCGTCTGGCGCCGAGCCGTCAGAGAAGTTCACGACCAGTCTTGCGACCCCCGGATGTTCGGTGGGAGTTGCATCCCATACGATCCGACGAACCGGGAAAGGGGTCCCCATAGGCGTGGCAACGACACTCCCGGGCGCGGCGCGCTCCATACCCACTCTGATCAATCTCGCGAACGTCTCGTCGGTCATCGAGGGCGGTGAGCTTGCGATACCGACACTGGCCAGACCTGTGCCCGTCTTCACCTCGAAGGCCAGAGGCTGGGCCGAAGTTCTGGGTAAGCCAGCGCAAGCCGCAAGATCGAGCAGTGCGATGGACAGGAGCACAATTGCCGATGCTCGCGGTCGGCCCGCCCGGCTGAAGCACGTGGTGGTGAAGTTTGGCGCGTCCACCGACGTGAGCGACGTTACGGATATGTGCATGACACTCTTCAATTTTGGCGGTTGTTGGGGGGACGGTCGGACGGCTACGCCGTCATCGCCGGAGCGACTTCGGCATGACGGACTTCCGTTGCCCGCCCCCTCTCAGTCAGACCGGCGTTACTTCGGAACTTTGCGACCGAGTGAGGCTGACAGGGACTTGATGTTGGCCGGTCATTGCTGCTCCGCGTTGGTCGCGACAACGTCGTGGCGATTCCACCAGCCTCCGCCCAGCGCCTGAAACAGTGCGGCAGTGTCGGAGAGTCTGCGCACCTGTGCCTGGATCAGCGCCAGCCGGGTGATCTGGTGGGTTTGTTCAGCGTTCAGAACCGACAGATAAGACATCGAGCCGAGCCTCAACTCGCCGCGGGCGATCTCCAGGCTTCGGGCGGCGGCCTGCTCGGACGCAGCAGCGGCCTTCAGCGTCTCCGCGTCGGATTGCAACGCCACCAACACGTCGGCCACGTTTTGAAACGCCGTGATCAGCGTGGTGCGATACTGCGCCGACGTCATCTCGAACGTGGCCTCCGCAGCGCGCTGGCGATGCCGCAGGGTGCCGCCGTCAAACAACGGCTGCACCAGGCCCCCGGCCAGGTTGAAGAACTGGTTGTAGGGCGTGAACGCGTTCGCAAGGTCGTTGGGGGAGGTCCCCAATGACGCTGTCAGCGTGATCTGCGGCAGGCGGTTGGCGATGGCGACGCCGATCTGGGCGCTGGCGGCGTGCATGGCGGCGGCGGCGGCGCGAACATCCGGACGCTGTTCGACCAGTCTCGACGAGATGCTGACCGGCAGATCCAGCGGCAGCTGCAGGGAAGCGAGATCGAACTGGTCGGCGAGCGGCTTGTTCGGGAAGCCTCCCGCAAGGGCCACCAGCAGGTTCGCCTGCTGGGCCAACTGCCCCTGCAGCGGCGGCAGCAGCTGTTGCGCCTGGGCCAGCACCGCCTCTTGCGCCAGCAGATCCGCCTGGGCGACCTCACCCAAGGCGAACTGGCGGCGAATGATGTCCCTGATCTCGGTGTCAGCCTGGATCGTCTCCTGCTGGGCTGCGATCATGCCGCGCAGCGCCGCCTCCTGCACCGCCGCCGCCACGACATTGCTGGTCAGCGTCAGATAGGTCGCCTCCAGCTGGAAGCGCTGCCCATCCGCCTGGCCGCCGAGGGATTCGACGGTGCGCTGGTTCAGGCCGAAAACGTCCGGCGTGTAGGAGACCGAAAGCTGCCCGGTCGCCAGCGAATAATACGGACTGCCGGAGGCTGCGACCGGCGACAACGCCCGGGTGGGGGTCAGGTTGCGGCTGTCCGACAGGCCCAGGCTGACGCTTGGAAAGAATGCGCCCTGCTGCGCGAGAACATTCTCCTGCGCGACCCGCAGCGACGCCTGTGCCGCGGTGATCGTCGGGTTCTCCTTGATCGCCCGCTCGATCAGCGCGTTCAACGGCCGGGACTGAAACAGCGTCCACCATTGGCCGGGAATGTCCATGGTCTCGACGAAGCGCTGCGCCTCGCCGAATGGGCCCGGGGCCGATGTCGTCTGGCCGGCCAGCTTTCCCGGGGTGTAGCCCGCCCCATCGGGGGCGGGCGGCGCCGTGAAATCCGGTCCGACGGCGCAGCCGACGAGCAGGAATGTCAGCAGCATCCCGCGCGTTTGCTTCAACAGAATATTTGCCATGTCCCGCGCCTTCACTCTGCAGCCTGGGTCAATGCCGGCGAGTACCCAGCCGGCTGTGCGGCGCGGCGGGCGCCCCTGAACCAGGGATAGACGGCGGGCAGCACCAGCAGCGTCAGCAACGTCGCCGTCACCAGGCCGCCGATGACGACGGTGGCCAGCGGCCGCTGCACCTCGGCGCCGGCGCTGGTGGAGATGGCCATGGGCAGGAAGCCCAGGCTCGCCACCGTGGCGGTCATCAGCACCGGCCGCAGCCGCGCCATCGCCGCCTCGCGTGCTGCCGAGACGAGGTCGAGCCCCTCCTCCCGCTTCTCCTCCATGTAGCTGACCAGTACCACGCCGTTCAGCACCGCGATCCCGAACAGCGCGATGAAGCCGACGGCCGCCGAGATGCTGAACGGCAGCCCGCGGGCCCAGAGGGCGAACACGCCGCCGATCGCCGCGAACGGCACGTTGAAGAAGATCATCGCGGCCAGGTTGAGGTTGCGGAACATGACGAACAGAATGGCGAAGATCAGGGCCAGGGCGGTCGGCACCACAACGGACAGGCGCGACATCGCATCCTGCAGGTTCTTGAACTGGCCGCCCCACTCGATGGAATAGCCAGGCGGCAGCTTCACCTGTGCCGCGATGGCTTTCTGCGCGTCGGCCACGAAGCTGGCGACGTCCCGGCCACGCACATTGGCCTGCACCGTGATGCGGCGGCTGCCGTGTTCGCGGTCGATCTCGGCCGGGCCCTGCTCCATCTTGATATCGGCGACCTGGCTCAACGGCACCGAGCGGCCGGCGCCATCGGCGATCCGCAGATTGGCGATGTGGGCGAAATCGCTGCGATCCTGCGGGCTGAGTCGAACCCGGATATCGAAACGGTCCTCGCCTTCCATCATGGTGCCCACGGTGCGGCCACCGAGCGCTTCCACGACATCCAGAACCTGGCTGGCATTCATGCCATATCGCGCCACCGCCTGGCGGTTGACGATGATGCGCAGGTAAGGCTCGCCGGACGTCTGCTCCGCCGCCACGTCCGCCGCCCCCGGCACATGCGAGAGAGCCTGCGCCACGCCATCGGCCGCCTTTTTCAGCACATCGGCATCGCTGCCATAGATCACCGCCGCGACGTCCGAACGCACGCCCTGCAGCATGTCGTCCATCCGCATTTCGATCGGCTGCGCCCAGCTGAGCGACAGCCCGGGAACATCCCGGTTCAGCGCGGCCGAATAGGCGGCGATCAGGCCCTCGCGGTCATGCGCGGTCCGCCACTCCGCGTGCGGGCGGAGCATGATGAAGGTGTCGCTCTGCTCGACCCCCATCGGATCCGTCGGAATCTCGGAACTTCCGCCCAGGGTCACGGCCGTCGTCACCTCCGGGAATTTCAGCAGGGTCTGTTCGATCATCGTCTGCGTCTTGACCGCGCTCGACAGCCCGATGCTCGGCAGCTTGGTGGTGGTCACCGTCAGGGCGCCCTCGTCGAGACGCGGGATGAACTCGGCGCCGAGTTGCGTGGCAATCCCCGCCGCGCCCAGCAGCAGCACGAGCGCCAGGCTCACGGTCCAGCCGGGATACCGCGACGTGCGCTTCAGCATCGGCGCGTAGGCGGACCGAACCCAGCGGATGATCCGGCTCTCATGCTCCGACATCCGCCGGCGCAGCAGGAAACTCGCGAGCACCGGCATCAGGGTCAGGGTGAGAACCAGCGAGGCCAGCAGCGCGAAGATCACGGTCAACGCCATCGGCCGGAACAGCTTGCCCTCGATGCCCTGCAGGCTGAGGATGGGCAGGTAGACAACCCCGATGATGGTGACAGCGAAGACGATAGGGCGCGCCACCTCCCGCGCCGCTTTCTGGATCACTTCGTCGACCGGCAGGTCGGGTGATTCCGCCCGCCGGCGCACGACGTTTTCGATCATCACCACGGCGCCGTCGACGATCAGGCCGAAATCGATCGCACCGAGGCTCATGAGATTGCCGGACAGCCCCGCGAAATACATCGCGGTCGCCGCGGCCAGCATCGAGAGCGGAATGGCAGCCGCCACGATCAGGCCGGCCCGCGCGTTGCCGAGCAGCGCGAACAGCACCAGCATCACCAGGATGGCGCCTTCGGCGAGGTTGTGCGCCACCGTGTGGATGGTCAGCCCGATCAGGTCGGCCCGGTTGTAGTACGGGTCGATCTCGACGCCGGGCGGCAGGCTGGGGCGGATCGCGTCGACCGCCGCCGCCACGCTCTGTGCCACGGTGCGGGTGTTCTCGCCCACCAGCATCAGTGCCACGCCGACGACCGCCTCCCCCTTGCCGTCCCGCGTGACGGCGCCGAGCCGGGGGCGTGCGGCCGGCACCACCTTGGCGACGTCGTGCACATAGAGCGGCACACCGCCTTCGCTGGTGCGCAGCACGATGTTGCCGACATCCGTGGGGTTCTGGATCATCCCCTCGCCGCGGATCACCGCCTGCTCGCCATTGTGCTCCAGTGTCGCACCGCCGCGTGCGCCGTCATTGCGCTGCACGGCGTCGAACACGTCGCCGACCGAGAGCCCGTAGCGGACCAGTGCGTCGGCCGAGACCTGGATCTCATAGGTCTTCAGCTCGCCGCCATTGGCGTTGACGTCGATGACGCCGGGAACCTGACGCAGGCGCGGGGCGATCTGCCAGTCCAGGATCGTGCGCAGGTCCATCAGAGACCGGCCGGCACCGCGCACCTGGAACTGGTAGATCTCGCCAAGACCGGTGGAGATCGGGCCCAACTGCGGCGCACTTGCGGTGGGCGGCAGCTGCACCTGCGGCAGGCGGCTGCTGACCAGGTTGCGGGCCGCGTAGATGTCGACGTCATCGGTGAAGCGCACATAGATGACGGACAGGCCATAGCGGGACACCGACCGCATGTTGTCCGACCGCGGCAAGCCCTGCAGGGCCAGTTCCAGCGGGGCTGTGATGAGGCGCTCGACGTCCAGCGGGCCCAGGCCGGGGGCCTGGGTGATCACCAGCACCTGGCGCGGCGAGATATCCGGCTGCGCGTCGATCGGCAGGCTTTGCAGGCTCGCTGCGCCGGCAGCCACCATGATGACGATCAGGATCAGAACGACCACCCGGTTGCCGAGTGCCGCGTCTACAAGTCGTGCGAACATGTCGCTGGCTCCTCAGCCGTCGCCAGGAATGGTGGATTGCATCAGGGCCGCCTTCAGCCAGAAGCTGCCATCGCCCACCACGTCGATTTTGCCCGGCAGACCGTCGAGCAGTTCGGTGAACGCCCCGGTGTGTTGGCCGGTGTGCACGACGTGCCACGTGAAGTGACCCGTCCCCGCCGGGGTGAACACGACGGTGTCGCCATTGACGTCCTGCAGCGCGCTGTCCGGAACCAGCACGCCGCTCCGGCCGAGCGGCACCTCGATGGAAGCTGTGGCGAACATGTTCGCGCGCAACGCACCGTCCGGGTTGGGAACCTCGCAGCGCACCCGCGCCGTGCCGCTATGCGGGTCGATCTGATCGGGAATGTAGGCGACGCGTCCGGTGAAGCTGCGCCCGGGATAGGCGTCCACCGAGATGGCCACGGCCTGGCCTGTCCGGATCGCGCCGAGGTCGCGCTCCGCGACATCCACCTGCACCCAGACCGTGGAGAGATCCGCGAGGGTGAAGATCTGCCGAGAGGTATCGACCAGCTCTCCCGGCACCGCGCCAATGGCGTGAACGATGCCGTCGAACGGGGCGATTATCTGTGCGCGGGAGCTGGCGGGGCCCTGGATCACCGAGGCCACGGTGCTGTCCGACGCATCATGCGACCCGGCAGGCATCTGCCGTTCGGCCTCTTCCTGCCATTGCAGCAGTTCGGCCTGGCGGGTACGGATCGCGGCATCGGCGGCGGCCACCTCGGCCCGTCGGCGCTCCAGCTCGCTTTGCGCCAGGCCGCCGATGCGGACCAGTTCCACCGCGCGCCTGAACGCGGCCTGCGCCGTACTCGCCTCCGCCCCGGCCTGGGCGAGGGCGGCCTGGGCGGCCGCGATGTGGCTGCGTGTTTCGCCAAGATCGAAATTGTCCAGCAGTGCCAGGCGCTCGCCGGCCCGCACCTTTTGCCCGACGGCGACTTCGATCGCCTGAATCCGCCCGCGGGCCGGCGGGCTGAGCTGCGCCACCCGCAGATCATTGAAGGTGACGACGCCGGTGGTCTGCACGGTGCGCACGACAGGACGCAACTCGGCCTGGGCGATATGGAGATCCATATTGTCCAACGCCCCGGGCGAGACATCCACGACGCTCGGCAGTGGCGCATCGGAGGCGGCGGCGGCGGCCGGGACAGCCGGAACAGACGTGTCGGCCAGAACATGGCTGACCTCGAAGCCGCCCGCGGCCGCCACCAGGCCGATGACGCCGGCCAGTAGAACAGACCTGCGCTGTATCATGACAGGATGCCTCCCGTGGCATTCCCGCCCGGCAACGCTCGTAATGAATACTGATTCCACATGGCGCCCATCCGTCCGTCCAAACTGACTGGCGGCTAAGATAAGCGAGCGACGTGACGTGAACCTGAAGCCGCCGCGGCGCTCGTTCAGCCTGGTGTCAGCTTCATGCTAGATTGTCGTGTATTCGAACGCGGAGCGCGGAACCGATGAGAGTCCTTCTGGTCGAGGATGAGCCGCATATCGGGTCTGCCGTGCAGGAACACGTGCGGGCGGCGGGGCATGCTGTCGATTGGGTTCGCCAGATCGGTGCGGCCGATGACGCGGTTCGGTCGGTGCCGTATGACGCACTATTACTCGATCTTCATCTGCCGGACGGACGCGGCCTTGATTTCCTGAGGACTTTGCGGCGGCGGGGTGACACGCTCGCGGTTGTCATCCTGACGGCGCGTGACCAGGTAAGCGACCGGATCGACGGACTGAAGGCCGGGGCCGACGACTATCTGGTGAAACCGTTCGACCTGGATGAGCTGAATGCGCGGCTACAGGCGGTGGCGCGCCGCACCCAGGGCAAAGCCATCCCGACGATCAGCCTCGGCCCGGTCGAACTGGAGCCGGAAGCCCATGTTGCCCGCCTGCAAGGCGCCGTGGTGGAATTGACCGCGCGGGAGTGGGCCGTGCTTGACGTGTTGCTGCGACGGCCAACCTTCACTGTCTCGAAGGAGGCGATCGAGGCAGCCCTTTATGCGTTCGGACAGGAAATTGAGAGCAATACGATCGAAGTCTATATCAGCCGGATCCGCAGAAAGCTTGGCCGAGACTTCATCCGGACCATCCGCGGTCTCGGCTACCGGTTACATGATTAGTCGCATGATGGGCCGGAGCATGGTGTCGCGCCTGATCTGGCTGCTGGTTTCGGCGCTGGCCTGCCTGTGGCTGCTCGGCAGCGTCGCCGCCGCGATTCTCACCCGCTTCGAGGTGAATGAAAGGCTCGACAACGCACTCCAGGAAGTCGCCCAGCGGCTGATGCCGATCACGGACGACTCCGCGGCCGAGCCGACGACGTTGCGTGACAGGGCCGAGCGCATGGTGCCAGCTTTGGACCCGCGCGCGCTGGCCTATCAAATCCTCGATGCGGCCGGACAAGTCGTCGTGCGCTCGCCCAATGCGCCCGAGGTGCCATTCACCGGGGCACCGCATTCAGGCTTCCAGGATTCAACGCATTATCGAATCTACACGGCGCCGTCGCCGAACGGTGCCTATTGGCTCGAAGTTGCCGAACCCGAGGTCCATCGCAGCGAAGCGATCGGGCGGGCGATCGAACTTGCGGTCTTCCCGTTGGTGGGATTTCTGCCCCTTTCGTGGATGGTGATTCGGTGGGTGGTGCGCCGCAGCTTGCGGTCCTTGATCGAGCTCCAGCAGGAAATCGGCAAGCGCGATGGTACGAACCTGGCCAGAATTCCAGACCTGACGCTACCGGCTGAATTGTTACCGATCCATGCAGCCGTCAACCGATTGCTCGACCGACTTCAGCGCGCATTGGCCAACGAGCGCCAGTTCGCCGCCAACAGCGCCCACGAACTCCGCACGCCGATTGCCGCGGCCCTGGCGCAAATGCAGGTGCTGTCAACACAGTTGCACGATGCAGCCCAGACCGAGCGAGCCGGCCTGATCATCCGGCAGATCAAGGGGATTGGGGAACTCACGGAAAAACTGCTTCAGCTTTCACGGGCTGGCGCCGGTCTGGCTTTGAACAGAGAGCCCGTGGACCTGATGCCGGTGCTGCGGGTTCTGGTGGACGAGTTCCGTCGCCAGGACGGCGTTGGCGACAGGCTGCAGTTGTACAGCCACGGCACGTCGGAGTTTATCGTTCGGTCCGATATCGACGTTGTCGGCATTGCCATTCGCAACCTGCTTGAAAACGCCGTGCGCTACGGTGCGGTCAATGATGTGATCCGCGTGGTTGCCACGGCCGATCACTCCATTCAGGTGGCAAGCGGCGGACCGCCGGTCAGGCCGGATCTGATGGGCGTGTTGACCCAACCCTTCCAGCGCGGCACCACGGTCGGCCAGGGGCGTGGGCTCGGCCTTGCCATCGTGAACAGCATCATGCAGCAGGTGGGTGGCAGCCTGCGACTTTCGTCGCCAGCGAAAGGGCGCAGTGAAGGTTTCGAAGCCGTCCTGCTTTTCCCCAGGCCAGAAGGCAGCCGCACGGCGCGCGCCGCAGAAACCTCGGAGAGGACACCACGGCCGTTGGCGGCGGAACGATTTGCTGCGTTTGGCAGCCCGGAATTGGTCGCACAGGGCTCGTCTGGCGTACGGTGACGGCGGCTGGAGGAGGGAGAACAATCTGAACCGGTGCAGGAAGATGGCGCACCGACCGTGCAGGCACGGGATCGCGGCGTGACGTCACCGCCCGCGCAGACTGAGAATGTAGCCGATGAGATCGTCGGTCTCGTCGTGGTTGAGATGCAGGTCGGGCATCTTGTCGTGTGGCGTCTGCAGGAAGGCCCGCAGCGACAGGGGAGTCGTCGATGTCATGTCGGCGATTGCGTTGAATGTCGGCACCCTGCGGACCTCGCGCATCCGGGTCGGGGTAACTGTATGGCACTCGCCACACCAGGTCTCCGCCAGCCGGCGCCCAGTCGCGACGTCGCCAAGATCCTGCGCGGCCACCGGGCAGATCGCGGCAACCAGCAGCAGCGCGGCCAATCGCAGTATCATGATGTCCCCCAACGCCGATACTTCGACGCCCCGGCGATGCGCTGTTCGGCAATGCGGCGGCGGCGCGCGGCATCTCGCGCGTGCGCGCCTGATTCCCCGACCGGGCCATCACGCTAGGTCGCGCTGCGCAAAGTCTGCATTGAGCTGGATCAAGCACGCAGCGTTGTCATGTTTGACCCACATCAATGCCGATCGTAGCAGTCGGCCCTAAAGACATTAACCGATTGGCGTGTCCGGACGGCTTTTTGGAGGCCAGGCAATGCGCTACATCCACCAAGTGATTGAGGACCTCCGGGGGCTGCCCGACGACGAGGTCACCCCGCTCGGGGCCGCACTCAACGAGTTGCTCGGTGGCGAGCGGGGCTCCCTGCCGGATTTGGCAGATCGATTCACCGAAGCCGGCCTTGGCGCGATCATGGCGTCCTGGATCGGCAATGGCCCGAACCTCCCTATCAGCGTGCGCGACCTGCGGCACGTACTGGGTGAGGAACGGGCGGAGGACCTGGCCACACTGGCCGGGATGACATCAGGGGAATTCCTGGTGCGCCTGGCGCGCCTGCTGCCCGCCGCGGTGCATCGCATGACGCCGGAAGGCAGCCTGGACGTCCCGGCCGAACCTTGAAGTGCCCGCCTGCAGCGAGGTGCAATCCTATAATACCGACCGCCGCTGAGACCGACTCATGGGCTGTCTCTGCCGCGTCGTCATGGCCGGGCGCGTCCCGGCCATCTGTCGCGGCACCCTGCCTCACGGATGGCCGGCACGGAGGCCGGCCATGACGGTCGGACGGTCAGTGCCAATGGCCGTTGGTATACCCAGAATCCGCGAGAATCTGGGAAGGGACCTTTACACCGCCAGTCATCTCTGACTCGATGACGTGTCATGAGCGGCGTGATTCTCCCTCCCGAAGACCGGACGCACCTGCTGCGGCAGATGCGTCGG